>JBGGNE010000140.1:0-2531 GCA_041287705.1 Methylacidiphilales bacterium
TGCGTGGCCACTTTATAGAGTGTGCGGAAAACCTGGCGCCAGATGGCCACAAAGAGCTCGATGGCGGAAGGGCGCTCGACGCTGGGCGTGGCGCGCTCATGCAGAAAGAGAAAGGTGGGCAGCGCGGCCAGTCCAAAGAAAGCGGCCACAATCAAATTCGTATTCTGCAGATTGGCCAGATTTTTGAGTGAGAACGCATCGTCACCGGCAAGAAACGGAAAGCATATGCCCAGGCTCAGCAGTCCGCCCAGATACCCGAAGCTCCAGCCATAGCCGCTGATGCGCCCTATATTATCTGGCGTAGAGAGCTCCGGCAAAAAGCTGGAGGAAAAGTTTTCGCCCATGGAAAAAGCGATGTAGGCGATGATAAAACACACCATCGCGGCCACCCACGCGGTGGGGCCCGTAAAGGCAAGCAGAGCTGTGAAGGTAACGCAGGTGATGTAGCTGGCAAAAAGCAGCTTCTTTTTTGACGCCGTGAAATCCGCCCAGGCCCCCAGGAAAGGCGAGAAGACGACCACAAACGCCTGCGCAATAAAAAGTGCCACACCCCACCACGTTTCGCCTTCGCCGGGCGGCGCGATGACTTTGGTGAAGGTCAGTCCAAAGATGACCGAAACCACAACGGTGGTGAAGCTGGAGTTGGCAAAATCAAAACAGCACCACGAAAAGATTTCACCCCGGGTGACGGGCGGGAAGTTGCCCTGATGCGCGGCCGCGGATTTCTCGGCATCGGACGGTAAGGCGGTCAGCGCCGTGAAGTCCGCGGAGTTCGGATCAGGTTTCTGGCTCATCGCGGTGGCTCCTGGCGCGGCAATGGGGGAGGCGTCGCGCGAGGGCGAGGCGCGGGAGCGGATTCCAACGTCTCTTCGTGGCTGTGACTGTGGCTGTGAGATTGATCCTGACCGGAGTTGCAGCCACCACCGCCGCAGCAGCCGCCCTGGGCATGCGCGTCATCGTCGTGATCATGCGAGTGTCCATGGTCATGACCATGGTCGTGGCTATGTCCGCCACCGCCGCAACATCCGCCCGTAGTGCCTGCTTCCGGCGCATTCTGCTCATCCACTGCTTTCTCACCCAGCTTGCGCAGGTAGCGCCACGTGTAGAGACCGCTGTCGTGGCCGTCTTCCCAAATGGGTTGCAGCGCATAACTGCCCACCACGCGCCAGCTGCGCAGCTGAAAGCTCCGCGCTGTGTGGAATACGGTGGGACGCGAATAATTGCCCATCAGATCGATGGGCTCACCACCGCAGGAAGCGCAGGGACAATGCTTACGCAGAAAGTCCAGCTTGAAGTAAGACTCGGCGCCATCGGGCCAGGCCACGGCAAATTCCTCGCCGATAACCTGCATATGCAGCGGCGGCGGAATATGAGCCCCGGCGGAGGAGGATGATGAGGAAGGCGATGTCATAGACGGAGACGGGGAGGGCGACGCTTCAGGCACGAGAGTTAGAATGACGCACGGAGGGCGCCATGGTCAAGCAAGCGCGACGTTGCACACGGTAAAATGTCAGGACGTCTTGGGAACTTTTCAGCATCAGGAACAATACTATATCCTGCCTTTCTGCCCGAAACAAAGGGGTCGGGCTGCAGGGATTTGAACCCTGGACCTCATCGACCCGAACGATGCGCGCTACCAAACTGCGCTACAGCCCGGAAAATCTGTCATTGACCTGTCAGTCGAGAAAACCCTGTTTGCGCAGGAAGTTCAACGCTGGAAAATGGAACGTATCAAAAGCCCTCAGGCGGTACAAGCGAATTTATCCAAAATATTCGAGACCGGAATTAATTGCCGGGAAAGTTGTCACCCGGCGTTCATGAATCTGGCGTTTGCAAGACGGCACGCTACAGTCTTTGGGTACAGGGGTGTAAATATGGATGTGGGCATTTTCTCCTTTCTGCTCATCTTAATGCAATTCGGCTGCGGGCCTGCAGCCGCGCTGCTCCTGTTTTTAGGCATGTACCGCCTGCTGAAAGTGCTGATTCGCAACCGCTACACCGTCCCCGTTTCGCAGTATCCCCGCCAGGAGGCCATGACGCCCGAGCACCTGGAAAAACTGAAGCTGCAAGCCGAACGCGGTGACAAAACCGCCGCCCGCCGGCTGGTGGACTACTACGCCTTTGCCCTGGAAACTCCGCGCGAAGAACGTCTGGCCCAGTATCAGTACTGGCGAAAAATCCTGAACAGCAGCACCATACGCCGGAAAACGGAACCTGAACCTCCGGCCAAGCCTCAGCCTCCCCAGCCAGAGGACAAACCGGTGGATGAGGAAACTAAAGGCGGATAGGCCGATCAGGCAGGAACAGCAATCACCCGGTTAGACTCATTAAGGCAACAGTTTGAAGCTCGCTTCCTTTACGTCGCTGCTGTTAGTACCGATAAAGAGTTTAAAGTCACCAGGCTCCGTGACATATTGCAGGTCAGCGTTATAAAAGCGAAGGTCATCGGGGGAGATGGTGAAAGTGACGTTTCGGGTTTCGCCGCTTTTCAGGGCTATTTGCTGAAAGCCTTTCAGCTCCTTGACGGGGCG
>JBGGNE010000141.1:0-11693 GCA_041287705.1 Methylacidiphilales bacterium
ATTTCACTGCATTTCCAGAAATATCGACAAGATCTTGCACGGAACCGTCTATATAGTATGAAAACTTTACTCGTTACTTCTCTTGCAGTTATAGCCCTTTTCTCTTCTCCTGGTATTCAAGCCCAGGCTCATGATAACGACGACAATGGTCATAGGAACAGCCGCAGACATGGCCACGGTCATGGTCACAATAGTGGTCATGGTCACGGCAACAACGGTCATGGCAACGGCCACGGGAGCAACCACGGTAACGGTCACGGAAATGGCCATAACCACAACGACTAAGTAAGGAGTATTTCATAATAACCCTAATCGACTAACGTCGGTTGGGGTTATTTATTAACGCTACTCTCCTATTATAGTATTCGCGATAGCCTTAAGATAGAAGCTAACCGGTGGACATTGACAACCTTTTCAGTTTCCAGTTGTCTAAAGTAAACCGACTCACTGAAGAGCGCAGTAATTCTGATGCCCCCATTTCGGAAAAGTAGAGTCTGCTATCTTGACATGAAAATTTTGCGGCGAGATGGGTTTGGCTGCCCCTTAGCAGATGATTCGTCAGTTAGATGACGGTCCGATGGAACTTTACCGCGCGGCATAGATTTTTTGATTGCTCTTTTGGAAAGTTAGTCCAGCTTACATCCTGTCTGGCCGAGGCTTTTTTCTACCTGACACCTCTTTTCTCATGCGTCCCTTCTGGCAATCCATTGCATTTTTGCTGCTGGTACTTTTTGTGCCGGCCTCGGTGCATTGTATGCCTGGACAGAGCTTGGAATCGCATAGTTGTTCCTTGTGGCATACTAGCTTCTCTGGGGACGATAATATCGCTTCGGGCAGTACGCTTCCGATTCAAGAGAATCATGTTTCCTGCCCGGCTCATTCGCTGTCGCACACGCAGTTGCCAGCAAGGCTCAAGGTAGCAGTTTCACTTAAAGTAAACCCGGACAAAGGCACGCCATTGTCGCTTTCAGGGTTGCTTGCCGTATTGGTTTATCTGTCACTCGCCCATCAGGGGCTTTCTGATCTTGCGGCTGTTTCTCCCGCGCCTGCCCCTGTCGGTTTAAGTGCAGGCTGGGCTTTTGCCGTGCGTGCTGCGTTACCTGCTCGCTGGCCTTCGGATCTGGTATAGCGCAAAATATGGCGTTGTCAGGGGTTGCCGTGGTCGTTCTCACGCCACGTGCATGTTGAAGTAACCCGCCGACTATTGTCATCCTTTGCGCTGGTTTGTTTTTTGTCGTCCCGTTGTTTGGATGCGACTCCCCGTTTACGCGACAAAGTTTCAACCCCTGTTTCCTGACTTTGGAAGCCGGTTTACCACGCCACAGCTATGCTCCTCAAACGTAAGTTATCACCATTTAATTCAGCCTGCTTTTCGGGCTTCGTGTGCACATTAACGATTTTTCTGGTCGGTATCATGCCTGCTGCCGCGGAGAATGTGACTATTGCTTCTATTCCAGAACGTATTCGGACAACAAATCCCTCACTTGTCGCGGCAAGGCTGCGTGTGGAGGAAGCGCGAGGCCGATTCCAGGGAGCGGGCCGTTTATCCAATCCGTCGCTCGGGATTGAGATGAAGCATGACAGGAAATTTGAGGAAGGAACCCTACCCCTCTCATTCGACCAAAGCTTCCCTATTACGGCGCGGTTACGTCTGGAAAAAGTATTAAGCCATAAAGGAATACTGGCTGCGGAACTGGAGATTCGGGATACGGAACGGCGCCTGGTCGCGGAGGCGCAAACTATCGCCGTAAAGCTGGTGAGCGTGGCGCAACAACGTGAACTGCGTAAGCAGCAGGCAGGGTTATCTGCCAATCTTGCTCAATTTGCCACCAAGCGGGCGGAAATGGGCGAAATATCCGCTCTGGATGCTGCTCAGGCGCAGGTGGACAGCAAGCGCATGTTATTGGAGATTAATCAGTTGGAAGTGGAGCGCGTTGTGCTCACCGGGGAACTGAGGCTGAAGCTGGGTTCTGTCTCAGACACTCCGCTGGTTGTCGTCGGGGGAATGTCGACGCCGATTGTGACGGCGAGGGCTGTCCCTTCCGTTCCGAAAACTTCGGGGCCCGATAGTTATGTGCCCGGTGCTTATGTACCTCCTGCCTCTGTTCCTCGCTCAACGTCCGCCCCGTATATCCCCGGATCAGCCAATGCTCGATCTACCGGCCCCCGTGTTTATGCGTCTGGAGATTTTGTGGCGAAGTCTGCTCCAACAAAAGCGTATGGGCCTGAATATCGCGACCCGCGTGTGACGTATGGCCCGGTTCTCCGCCCTGATTACCTGCGGGCAAAGCTGGCGGAGGACGCCGCACTGACGGAGGTCGAACTTGCCAAGGCGAGAAAGTGGAGCGATGTGACAGCGGGCGTTTTCGTTGAAGGCGAGCGCTCTCGCGACGAGCCGGAAGGGCTGGACGATACGGTGTACATGGGTTTTCGCCTCTCAGTACCGTTGCCGCTGTGGAATCAGAACAAGGGCGAAGTACGCGAGAAGTTGGCCGCCGCTCAGCGAGCGGCACTGGAGACGAGAGCGCTGGTGGTGGATATATCCAACGAAGCCGGTGCAGCGAAGAGTGAGATGGCAGCCAATGCGCAGCTTTCCAATGAAATACGCGAGAAGCTGATGCCTCTGGTGGTGCAGCAAACAGACCGCCTTGAGCAAGCCTACAAGAAAGGTGAAGTGGATATGCTGACAGTCCTTCGCTCCCGCGATCAACGGCTGTCGCTTGAATCCGCCGTTCTGGACGCCACACGCAATTATCATCTTGCGCGGATCAGATACGAGTCTGCCACCGGCAGAAATGTGGGCATGCGCTAATTGCTTCACGTTGCCGGATTGCTCAACAGGTTTTGCTTTTGCTTCTGCTTACCTAATTAGTTACCCTTATTTTACTTTGGTTTCCCTTTATGCAAATCTCTTTCCCTACATATTTAACGCGTATCCGCGCCATTGCAGCGCTGGTCATTGTCCTTGTTACGATTGCGCTGGTGCCTTCTCGTGCTGAAGAGGCTCCAGCTAAACCTACCGCCGCCAGCAGCACCATTGTGCTCAATGAAATCGGCGTTAAAAACCTGCGCATCGAGACTGCTCCTGTGGAGGAACAGGACTTTGAGGAAACGGCTTTTACCCTCGGTAATATTGAGGCCATTCCTCGTAACATCGCGACTTTAAGTAGCCGCATACCAGGCCGCATTATCGAACTGAAAGTCGCACCCGGCGATATGGTGGAAGCGGGCACCATCATCGCCAAAGTCGAAAGCCGTCAGCCGGGCGATCCGCCACCAGTCATTCCTCTCAAAGCAACCATCAGCGGTATGGTGACGCGCCTGGATGTTCGCCTGGGCGACCCTGTAGAGCCGGATAAAGTGCTGCTGGAAATCACCGACCTACGTGAGGTCTACGCCGTAGCGCGAGTGCCGGAGTATCTGGCCGGTCGCATGAAGCCAACCATGTCGGCAGTCCATGCAGAGACTCCCAGCACCACATCGCCTGCCAATGGCCCGGCCAAATCCGTTACGGAGAATGCAACGGTAGCACGCATCACCATCGCTACCCTGGCGAAGCAGAAATTTACGGGAACTCTCTTGCGCTTCGGCACTTCCGCTGACAAAGAGAGCGGCACTCTGGATGCCATATTTCGGCTGACGAATCCTGAAGGGCTGCTGCGTTCCGGCATGCGTGCTGAGTTTGCTATCGTATTGTCGCACCGCAAGAATGTGATGTGTGTGCCGAAGGCGTCACTTCAGGGTGAAGCATCCAATCGCTTTGTCTATGTCAAAGATTTCGGCCTGCCAAACGCATTCGTAAAAACGCCGGTGGTTGTTGGCGAAATAAACGACCGCTTCGTGGAGATCATAAGTGGCGTACTGCCTGCGGATGAAGTGGTAACGCTTGGAGCGTACTCGCTTGGATCCGTTGGAGCGGGCAGTGTTTCTCTAAAGGAAGCACTTGATGCGGCGCACGGCCACGAACACGCGCCGGATGGCGGCGAACTCACGCCGGAGAAAATCGCGGAAATGAAAGCAAAGAAAGCCGCCCAGGCCAAACCTGGGGATAAGCCTGAGCAGGGTGCTGCTGAGGGAGAAGCGAACCCTTTTTGGATGTATACCAGCATTGGCCTCTTTGCGCTCCTGCTGGTGTCACTGGCCTTCCGAGGCAGTTCCGGCATCAAGGAAGATGCAGAAACTCCGGTCATCCCTAAAAATTCACATGGGAAGGCTCCGGTAACTACCCTTGTAACGGAGAATTCGGATGAAGCAGACTTGTCCGATAAGGTGGAAACCCGGCAGAAAAGCGCGGAGTTAACGCGCTCCGGTGGAGGCCATTAATCATGTTAAATTACATGATTCAATGGGCTCTCAGTAACCGCCTGGCGGTTATGGGGATGTCCATCCTGCTGATGGTTAGCGGCGTTTACATAGCACTGCGATTGCCGGTGGAGGTATTACCGGATCTCTCCAAGCCGACGGTTATCATACTGACAGAGGCACCGGGTCTTGCCCCGGAGGAGGTGGAGACACGCCTTACGCAACCCATCGAGACGTCGCTGATGGGTGTGGCCGGACTTACTCGCCTGCGTTCCAATTCAGATGTCTCGCTGAGTCTCGTCTATGCCGAGTTTGGCTGGGGCGTGGACATTTACAAAGCCCGCATGCTGGTGCAGGAACGCCTGCAAGCTGCCCGTGGACAATTGCCGGAGGGTGTCACGCCCTTCATGACGCCGGTTGCGTCGCTGATGGGTGAGATTTTGCTGGTAGGAGTGCGCTCAACCATTAAAGAAGGCCAACCCGGTTACCTGCCGCCGCGGGAAGTCCGCAGCCTCGCGGACTGGACAATACGACGCCGCCTGCAAAGTATCTCCGGCATCGCCGAAGTGCTGAATATGGGCGGTGGCATTAAGCAGATCCAGATCGAGATTGACCCGTACCGCATGCAGGCCAACGGCGTGACGCTGGCGGAACTCGAAACTGCCGCCAAGCAAGCCGCAAATACCACTACCGGTGGCTTCATCAATACCGGGACGACGGAAATCATGGTGCGTAATCTAGCCATGACTGTGGAACTGAAGGACATCGCCAGCACGGTTATCAAGCGCATTAATGACCGGCCTATTGCCATACGCGACGTTGCTACCGTTAACTGGGGCATCGAGCCGATGCGCGGCGACGCCACGGTAAGTGTCAGTCCGGAAAAAGATCCGACCTACGGCGTGATCATGAGCATCACCAAATCGCCGGGATTCGACACTCGTGCTCTAACGGAGGAAGTAACCAAGGCGCTGGCTGAACTGGCGCCCACTCTCCCGAAGGGCGTAGAAACGACGCTTCTCTTTCAGCAGAAGGACTTTATCGACCACGCCATCGGTAATCTGATGGAGGCGATCCGCGACGGCGCCATTATGGTCACGGTAGTTCTCTTCCTGTTCCTTCTGAACTTTCGCACCACGTTCATCACCCTGATGGCAATGCCGCTCAGTTTCGGCATAACCATGATCACCTTTTATCAACTGGGAATCAGCGTTAATTCCATGACGCTGGGAGGGTTAGCTGTCGCCGTGGGTATGGTGGTGGATGATGCCATTGTGGACGTCGAAAACGTCTTTCGACGATTGCGGGAGAATGCCTCGCTACCTGATCCAGAGCCGCGCCTTAAGGTAATCGCCAAGGCGTCTGGCGAGGTACGAAATTCGATCCTGTATGCCACGGTGCTTATCATTCTCGTCTTTCTGCCGCTGCTCGGTCTGGACGGCGTGGAAGGCAAACTGTTCGCACCTATCGCTATCGCAACCATCATTTCGATGGTGGCATCCTTCATGGTGTCGCTTACTGCTATCCCGGTTCTATGCTCATTTCTGCTGAATCCTAAGCCCGGACATGATCACGATGACGGGCGGCTTGTCGCCTTTCTGAAGTGGGTACTGGAAAAGACCCTGCTACGCGTGGCAGTGCATCAGCCCTGGCTCGTGCTTGCAATAGCGGCAGCCTTGCTGGCCGGTGCGATCTCCCTTTACCCGCGTATGGGCAAGGACTTCCTGCCCAAGTTCCGCGAAGAGACGGCTCTGATTGCCGTTACCAGCGCACCCGGCACCAGCCTGGAGGAAATGAACAAGATTTCTGACGTCATTGAACGGCAGATCCTCTCCGTGCCGGAGGTGCGCAAAGTGGGTCGCCGTCTGGGTCGCGCCGAACGAGGCGATCACGTTGTGCCAGTATCCACGGCGGAGTTCGATGTGGATTTTCGCGACGCTGAAGCTTCTGAAGCCCCCAAAGCATCGGACGGAAAAGCAGGCAATCCACGTGGGGAACCCGTTGCGGAGCATAAGTCACGCACTCGCAAAGAGATACTTGAGGATCTGAATAAGAAAATCCGCGAAGTGCCCGGCGTATTTGCTGTTGTCGGCGGGCCCTTGGCGGATCGTATCGGCCACATGTTAAGCGGTGTTTCCGCACCGGTAGCCGTCAAGGTCTTCGGCCCGGATCTGGAGAAACTGCGCCAGATTGGTATCGAAATCCAAACCGTTGCCAAAAGCATTCCCGGCTTTGAGGACGCCAAACTGGATCAGACTTCCTCCATCGCGCAACTGCGAGTTGAGGTGGATCGCGAGCGGGCTCAAGCCTATGGCATTACACCGGGCAAGTTGAACGAACAGCTTTCCATGCTGGTAGGTGGCGGTCAGGTCGCGGAGTTGCGCGAAGGCCAGCGAACCGTCTCCCTTGTCACACGCCTGCCGGTGGAATGGCGTGATTCCGCCGAAAAGATTGGGCAGATCCCGATTGAGACGGATACCGCGCAGCGCATTCCGCTTTACATGGTTGCGGACGTACGCCAGGCCAAAGGCCCCAATGTCATCTTTCGCGAGAACAGTCAGCGGCGCTTTGCCTTGGCTATTAAGCCGAACGTGCGCGACGTCTCGACATTAGTTGTTCGTCTTCAACGCGAAGTGTCGGAAAAAGTGAAGCTTCCCGAGGGCTATTTTGTGACTTATGAAGGTGAATTCCAGGCTCAGCAGGATGCCACCAGACGCATTGCGTTACTCTCCAGCGTCGTCTTTGTCGTCATCTTCATGATGCTTTACGGCTACTTCGGCAGTGCATCGCTGGCGTTGCAGGTGCTTGTCAACATCCCGCTTGCGCTGATGGGCGGCCTGGCTCTCACCTATTGGGAGATCAACAACATCAGTATCGCCACCCTGGTCGGCTTTATCGCGGTAGGCGGCGTGGCCGCACGTAACGGCATTATGATGATCTCGCACTACCTGCACCTGATGCAGCATGAGGGCGAAGGATTTACGCGTAAGATGATCATCCGAGGTACTCTGGAGCGCTTTGTACCAGTGATGATGACGGCACTTTCCGCAGGCATCGGTCTCATACCGCTGGTGCTATCCGCAGATCAACCCGGCAAAGAAATTCTGCACCCCGTCGCAGTTGTCATCGTCGGCGGTCTGGTTTCCTCAACCTTCCTGGATATGGCGGTGACGCCCGCCATGTTCTGGCTCTTCGGTCGCAGTGCAGCCAAAGCCGCGCTGGAAAGCGGGGCGGCGGCAGTCGGCCAGTAAGAAGTGCTATCTTATGAGGTAGCACTGAGCCCAGCAACCTTCACCCGGACTTTTACTCCCTGGTCTGAACTCAACCAAATCCATAACCAACCCAATGCAGTCTGTTCCCATGAAAAAACTACTCCTCAATGCCGGCCTTATCTTTGGCCTCGCTCTCAACATGCTCAACCCTGTCGGCGTGCAGGCGCAAGACGCCCACAACCACGACAAAGTTAAAGCGGGCCCGACTGGTGGCCGTGTGCTGACCAAAGTCGAGCCTCATGCCGAATTCTTCGTGAATGCAGACAAGAAGGTCGAAATCCGTTTCGTTGACGACAACAATAAGGTCGTCGCTCCTGCCGATCAGGTTGTCACCGTAATCATGGGCGACCGCAGTGCGCCGACGAAACTGACCTTCGCCAAAGACGGTGATAAACTTATCTCCGACAAGGCAATTCCTGCAGGTAATGAAGTGCCCACCGTTGTGCAGATCAAGGCAACTCCGGACGCTAAAACCGTTACGGATAAGTTTAACCTCAACACAGCCAAGTGCCCGACATGCAAATTTGCAGAATACGCTTGCGAATGCGCTCATGGTGCAGGTGAAGAAAAGGGTCACGATCACAGCGATCCTAACCACAAGCACTAACATCGGTCTGAGAGTCGCGTTCGCTGATCTACGTCGGCACACGCTGCCAGGTTTCCCTGTAAGCAGTTACAGGGAAACCTGTTCGTGGATGGTGTGGACTGCCGGGTGCAACGGAATAGAAAGCTTTTGAGGCGATGTGACTTATGTCTGTCTTTAATATAATAAAGATAATAGTAGGATTTTTTACTCTGGTAATGTCGTTTGCCATCTATGGGGCAACAATTTCCAAGATATACGTACAACCATCTCTTTCAAATCAGGCGATTTCAATGCTTGTCCAATCCTTAAACGAAAAGAATCCCGCTATACTTGCTCAGGTACTTGCTCCTGAATATAAAGTAGGCCATTTGAAAGGGGAAACGGCACGGGAAGCACTGGATCAGATTATAACCAATTATCCTCGTAACATTCGTGGCTATACCTTCCAGAAGGAAGAAAAGCAGGCGGATGGTACAATCGAGGTGGAAATCTTAATGCATTGTTCTGATGGCCATCGTACCAACCGCTTTCGGCTCAATGCAGCTGGAATGTTTACAGAACTTGGCCTGATTGCTCCCAAAACTCCGTTCCAGCCAAAAACAGCGACTTATTCATCGAAATTCACTGTACCCTTCCGATTGCAGAAGAACTTGATTCTTTTAGCAGCCTCAGTGAATGGGAGGGAAGGCTACTTCCTGCTCGATACCGGCACACGGGCAATGACGTTGAACGCTACATTCTTTCCGCCCACCTCCAGGCTGAATGATGGCGTGCTGCATTTGGGCGCACAGGGCTCCTCCGTCACGCTGGATTGCATGCAGGTTGATGAGTTTGTAATGGGAGAAATGCGGTTGAGATCCTTCGATGTGGCCGTCAAGAATCTGGATCATGTTGGAGTCTCTCTTAATGTTGAGATTGCAGGCATCATTGGTTTTGAGCAGTTGGCCGATTTTGAAGTCTATTTCGACTATGAGGCGCGTCAGATCACATTCTATTCTTTAGACGCCAAAGGCTGTAGATTACTGCACGAAAAACAAGCTGTCCCTGAAGCGCAAATTCCGTTTGAACTCGTGGATCATATTCCTGTTATTGACGCAATAATAGGTAATGTAAGGGCGCGGTTTGCCGTAGATAGCGGTGTTTCCGTAAACGTGATTAATCAGGCGCTCCGGGCGGAGCTGAATGCGGACTTCACGGAGGGAAAGCCTGTTATCGTGACTTCGGTATGGGGCGCACCCCGGCAATACCCGGCGGGGCGGGTAAGACACATCAAAATTGATGGTGTGGAATATCCGGAAATGGAGACTATTGTTTCAGAAATGCCGCTCGTGGCTGATTCCACAGACAATCGTTTTCCGGCTATGCTAGGTTATGAATTCCTAAGCCGTCAGCCCGTCTCCATTAACTTCAGGAGCCATGTTCTTTTTATCTGGAAACCTCAACAACCCTAAACACATAATCCTATGGAAGATTCAAAAAAAGATACTAATAAAAATTGCTGCGATTCACATGAAGGCCATAAGCATGATGAAGACGGCCATGATCATAAAAAAGATGCTCCCAGCAATATACAGCTGAACCCCGATGTAAAAGGAGATAAGGAGACTACGCTTCGAGTTGCGGGAATGGACTGCGCCGATGAGGTTGCTGCTTTGGAAGATGTATTGCGGCCTCTTAAAGGTATCCGGGAAGTCAAGGTTAACCTCATGGGCGGAAAGGTAACGCTCATTCATGACGACTCGATCACCGAAGCGAAAATGATTGAGGCTATTGGCAAGGCTGGCTTGCGTGCGTCTCCTGCAAAAGATCCGGCGCAGGATCAGGCGGAACTGGAGCGCTCCAAATATCAGCGTCAGATATCTGTAGCCATTTCAGGTGTACTGACTGGTCTCGGGCTTATTTTTGAGTACTCGAAACTGGGGCCGTGGTGGATGGAGGACGTGGCCTATTTCGGCGCTATTATTGCAGGTGGCTGGTTTATCCTGCCAAAGGCGATAGGGGCATTGCGGCGCGGCTCGCTTGATATGAACGTGCTGATGACCGTGGCGGTGGTAGGGGCCATTATCATTCGGCAATATTCCGAAGGCGCGGCCGTTACCTTCCTCTTCGCGCTATCCGAGCTTTTGGAAGCCTTCAGTCTGGCGCGGGCTCGCAACGCGATTCAGTCGCTGATGAAGCTTACTCCTGAAACCGCTCAGATCAAGGATGGTGATGGAATACGGGATGTGCCGGTAGAAGAAGTGAAGGTGGACACGATCTTTTACGTCAAGTCAGGGTCTAAAATTCCTTTGGATGGTCTTATAGTGAAAGGCGATTCCAGCGTGAACCAGGCGCCGATAACCGGCGAGTCGATGCCGGTGGAAAAAAAGGTCGGGGATTCGGTATATGGCGGAACGATTAATGGCAACGGATCGCTGGAAGTAAAAGCGACCAAGGCTTATTCCGACACCACTCTGTCTAAAATCATCCATCTCGTGGAGGAAGCTCAGTCTCAGAAAGCGCCATCTCAGCAATTTGTGGATCTCTTTGCACGCTATTACACTCCCTCTGTAATGGTTCTGGCCATACTTGTGGCGATCGTGCCTCCTCTGCTCTTCCACTGGGAATGGATGACATGGATATATAAAGGCCTGGTACTCTTAGTCATAGCCTGCCCGTGCGCGCTGGTGATCTCGACGCCTGTCTCAGTTGTCAGTGGCCTTACCGCCATGGCGCGCCGTGGTGTCCTGATCAAAGGCGGTGCCGTTCTGGAGGCCGTTGGTCGGCTCAATGCGCTGGCTGTCGATAAGACGGGGACCATTACGGAAGGCAAGCCGCGCGTGGTGCGGATCGTAACTGCCGAGGAACCCGACGAAATCAAAATTGTTCAGATCGCGGCAAGCATCGACAGTCATTCAGAGCATCCTCTTGCTCAGGCCGTCGTTAATTATGCGAAGGAGAAAAATATCCAGATTCCGCGCAGCGAGAATTACAAGGCCCTGAGTGGACGCGGAGCGGAGGCTGACATTGAGGGACATCCTTATTTCGTCGGTAATCACCGCTTTACTCATGAGCTTGGCATTTGCACCCCGGATATTGAGAGCAAGCTCGCAAAGATTGAAGAAGAAGCGCTGTCAGTTGTCGTGGTCGGCCATAAGACCCACGAGGGATGCACCGGCAAGGTGCTCGGCATTCTCGCTGTAGGAGATGAAATACGCGCCAACGCCGCAGACGCTATCAAGGCCCTTCACGAGGCGGGGATTGAAACGATTGTAATGCTCAGCGGCGATAATCAGCGGACTGCCGACGCTATAGCCAAAAAGGCCAATATTGATATCGCTCACGGTGATCTGATGCCGGACCAGAAAATTGACTGGATCAAGAAGATGTTAGCCGAGGGGAAGAATGTCGGCATGGTCGGCGACGGCGTAAACGATGCCCCCGCGATGGCCGCCGCCTCGGTCGGGATCGCCATGGGTACGGGAACCGACACTGCCATCGAAACCGCAGACATGGCGTTGATGAAGGACGACCTGAGCAAAGTGGCCGAAGCT
>JBGGNE010000142.1:0-3732 GCA_041287705.1 Methylacidiphilales bacterium
TCGGTAGTTCCCACGGCGCGGCGGAAATCCTTGAAATGGATGCGGCCGATCCGATGCGCCAGCAGGTCAATCCACTGTTCCGGGTAGCCAGTCAGCAGGGCGTTGCCCACATCAAAGTAGCTGCACACCCATTCGGACTGAAACTGGTCGATAAATGCCCGCATTTCCATAGGGCTCAGTAGCATCTTGTTCCACACGTTCTCGATCCCAATGAGTACGCCGCGCCGTTCGGCTTCTGGCAGCATGGAACGGATGAAGTCCCCTGCCCGCTGATAGGCGGTTTCGTACGGAATGACCTCGCTGCCAGGGATAAAGTCGACGCCGACCGCACCGGGAACCACGAGAATCGTATCAATGCCGAGCGTCTGCGCTGCCGCGAGTTGCCGGCTGAGAATGTGGCGGGCGCGTTCACGCGTTTCCTCGCTGGAGGATACGGGATTGGCACCCCAGTACATGCCGGTGGCCAGACCGCTCAGTTCAAGCCCATGCTGATCAGCCAGTCGGCGAATGGCAAGCAGGTCGGATTCCGTGGAGGAAAGATTAACCGGCCCGGAGTCGCTGAGGTCTATCTCAAATCCCGCGAAGCCGGCGTCTTTCGCCAGCGCCAGTTTATCCGCCAGAGTTCCTGATGTGTAGAAGGACCAGATGCTGATCGACTTTTTCATGCGGTCCATTCTGCGGGAAACAACGGACGGATCCATGGCCAGACCGACTCTGCTTTTAACTTTTCCGATTTACGCTGCCTGATGATATGAATCGATCCCGATAGTCGCGCGCCGAAACTCCCATAAATCGCCGGAACGACCGGCTGAAGGCAAAGATCGAGTCGAAACCGCACCGTTCGGCTACCTGTCCCACGGATAGATCCGATTGCAGCAGCAGCCCAATCGCCTTCTGAAGGCGCAGGGTGCGCAGATGCTGTCCAAGGCTAAGACCAGTTTCGCTGCGAAATCGCGCCCGCAGGTAGCTTTCGGATATGGAGAGGTGTGCGGCGATTTCTTTGAGCCCAAACAGCGTGTGCAGGTGCGTCATGCAGTAACTGTTGATCCGAAGGAGCAGCGACGTCGCGGCAGGTTGTGTTGGCAGCAATGATTCGCCTTCGCTCTCTTCATAGCCCTCGCTATCTGGAATGCGCTGCGTAGAGGGCGCGCGTATTATCCGCTTCAGAATGAGGGCAAGCCAATCCGCCAGTTCATCTCGATGAGCAGGGTCATTCCACGTCTCTGCCAGAGTGGAAAGCAGTCTAAAATCAGCAGTTGAAAGGGCGCGCACCGGGTCGAGACGCAGCGACTCCAGCGGAGTTCCGTCCTTCAACTCGAATGTTACGAACTGCCATAGCACGCGCGCATCGTGAAACTGGAACCCGTGATGAAACTGGAACGGAAAGATAAGCATTGCACCTGGGCGCGCCAAATGAAAGCGGCGGTCGTTAACGAAGACGTCTCCTTCCGATTCCCATGGCACTACCAGCACGTAGCGGTGATGGTGATGCCGCGTAACAGGTTCGTGGATCTCGTGCCGGCTTCCACGGGTAAAGCAGAGGATCTTTTCCGGATACAGGCTGAGGCTGGTGCGCGTTTCGCCAAAGTAATCGTGAGGCGTGGGAACCAGACGCACGTGTTGCCGCCCATCCCTTAGAACTTTGGACAGTTCATTTTCCTCTGCACGAGCAGCTTTAATTGCCGATGCCACGCAGCTTAGTATGACTCTGCATCGGAAATGTTAAAAGAAGAATCGATCTTGCAATGGCAGGCCCTCACACGCAACGTCACTATTGCAGGCATGAATCTTAAGACTATTCGTGTGGTCATATGCGGCTTTGGCATGATGGGACAGGTGCACGCCCGTGTTTATCAGGCGCTGCCTGGCGTAGAAATCGTGGGCATAATCGATTCCTCGCCGGTACAGGAAAAGGTGGCGGAGATGGGCCTGAAGGCGGCTGTCGCAGCGTCGATCACGGAACTGTTGCAGTCCATGGATTTCGATCTCGTCGATATCTGTCTGCCTACGGATCTCCACGCGGACATGATCATCGTCGCCGCCCAGGCCGGCAAGCATGTCTTCTGCGAAAAACCGATCGCCCTGGAAGTTGCCGAAGCCGAGCGGGCTCTTCAGCAGGTTGAGCAAAGCGGTGTGCTGCTGCAGGTTGGCCAGTGCATCCGCTTCTGGCCGGAGTATCAGGCGCTGGAAAGCTTTATGCGCGAAGGAACTGGCGGCAAGCTTGTCAGCCTGTCTCTCACCCGCCGCGCGGGTCGCCCCGGCTACAGCCGCGATAACTGGCTTCTGGATGGCGCGCGTTCGCGCGGTGCGGCGCTGGATCTTCACATACACGATACGGATTTCGTTCTGCATCTGCTGGGCAAGCCCTGGGCTCTCCACTCCATAGGCCGGCCGGACAAGAACTCTCAGGGCTGGCACCATCTCTTTACCCATTATCTCTACGATGACGTTGCCGTAACAGCGGAAGGTGGATGGGATCTCCCTCCCAGTTGGGGCTTTCAGATGGCGTTTCAGGCCGTCTTTGAAAACGCGGTGATCGACTATGACTCACGCACATCACCCACCCTGCACCTGACGCTCGGCGACGAGCAGCGCGCCCCCATGGCGTTCCATACTCCAGAGGGAGAAGGAGTCGGCGGGCTGGGCGGCTATTACAATGAACTTGCTTACTTCTGCGGGAGAATCCGCACTGCCAAACCGCCGGAAATCGCCACTGGCCGCCAAGCCATGGAAAGCCTGCATGTGGTGCTCTCGGAAATCGAATCCGCCGAAACCGCGCAGATTGTTCAGCTGGTGTAACGAAGCAGAGAGCGCAGAAATGGCCAGATGACCGAACAAGTGAGGTGGAAAAACCATCTCACTCACGCGACCGTCTGGCCTTTATGCTTTAATATTGGTTATTCGCGGTCGCCGACGTTGAACTTCTTAGATGCTGTAGATTGCGCAGCTTCCGCGCCTCCACGCACCAGTTGTTCAGCGGCGGACTCCTCATCATCAAGCGGGACCTTTGGCACAGCGTGGCCGGAATCGCTGGGCGGTTCACCCCAGGTCATTCCATCCGGCATTCCTTCCGGCTTTGCGATGTTGTCTGAGATGGAGGGCATCCGCGCGCTTTCATCATTTGCCTTTGCAATATCGTCATCCACGTCACGGCTTTGAATGGGAGTCTTTTCGTTTTTGGCATTCATAATAAATTTTTGAGATAAGTGTCTCAAATGATAACGCTTAGCCCGTGCCAAAAAATCCGATCCATTGCTCCGCTGAGGGAAAATTAGCTGTGTTCAGTCGGAAAACTGAATCTCGTCCCCCGCCAATCGCATGCACCATGCAGCGGCCCCACCCCTCATTTCTGGCATAATGCCTGTCGAGTACAGACTTAGCACTTTGCGGAGGGACCGTTACAATTTTGATTCAGATGCTTCCAAAGTCGGGCTCTAATGTCGCAGGGACAGGTTCGCGCCATGCGCAATAGCATGGATGAGTCTGGAGTCTGAAGTCTCGGACCTCAAGAGCTGGTGCCCGGCGCCATCCAGGAGAATTTCCAGGATGGCAAAAAATCACTCGACAACTGATCATTTATGATCATATTTGAGGAAATATTCATGGACAATCATTCCAGACAAGAGCTTCTCATTCGCAGCCTGCAGGAGCGGTCACCCCGCACTGTGGCGGAACTAGAAGTATGTCTCGGCGCTTCTCCGGCCACTATCCGGCGCGATCTGACGTTTCTGG
>JBGGNE010000143.1:0-42346 GCA_041287705.1 Methylacidiphilales bacterium
TACCTGTTGCCTCAAAAGTTTTGACACCGAAGGATGCGGTGAGGAGGGGTGTAGAAGAAGGACGTTGACTCAAAAGGGATGACACCGTCAAAGGGAGAGGATGTCGATGAGTCAAGGATTGAGAGAAGAGCTGTTGCCGCGGATGCGTCAGCGTTACATGGACCGTGGGAAAGAAGGGAAGAGTCGCTTGCTGGACGAGCTGTGCGAGCAGTTTGGGTATAGCCGCAAGCATGCGATCAAGCTGATGAGTGGGAAGGTGGGTTGGGGAGGAGAGGCAACGGCGAAGAAAGGCCGTCCGTCGCGTTACGGCCCGGATGTGGTAGAGGTGTATAAGCGGCTGTGGCGCCTGGCGGAGCAGGCGTGCGGGAAGCGTCTGGTGGCGCTGCGAGAGCTATGGCTGCCTCATTACCAGAAGCATTACGGCAAGCTCGGGAAGGACTTGCGGAGCCAGGTATTGTCCATTAGCGCCGCGCAGATTGACCGGCTTTTGGCGCCGTACAAGGCCTCGTCGGGGGCGCGGGGCAAGTGCGGAACGCGTCCGGGAGGTCTGCTGAAGACGCACATCCCCATCCGCACGGATAACTGGGACATTTCATGTCCCGGATATCTGGAAGCAGACACGGTGGCGCACTGCGGCACGTCTCTGGAAGGCGACTTTATCTGGAGCGTCACCTACACGGACATTTGCAGCGGGTGGACATGCAACCGCGCGGTCTGGAATAAGGGAGCCGAAGGCATCGTCGCGGCCACGCGTGAGGTGGAAGCAGCCCTGCCGTTTACGCTGCTTGGCTTTGACTGCGATAACGGCAGCGAGTTCCTCAACTGGCACCTGGTGCGTTACTTTCAGGAGCGCCCCTCGGGCAAAGCAGTCGGCTTCACCCGGTCGCGTCCCTACCACAAAGACGACAACGGCCACGTGGAGCAGAAGAACTGGACCCACGTACGCCAGTTGCTGGGCTACCAGCGTCTGGAGGATCCGGCGCTGCTGCCTGCGATCAATGCTCTGTACCGTGACGTCTGGGAACCTCTGCACAATTATTTCATGCCCACCAGTAAACTCATCAGCAAAGATCGCCACGGAGCCAAAGTGCGCCGCCGCCACGACAAGCCGCTTACCCCGTGCGAACGACTGCTGGCCAGCAACAGCGTCACCGCCTCGGCCAAACGCCGCCTGCGCTCCATTCGTGCCAGCCTCGATCCCATCGCCCTGCATCATCAACTCGAAACCGGCCTGCGCCGAATTCTCTCCACCGCCCCCCGCTCCCAGCCGCCCGCAGAGAGTTCATCGAGATGCAATTTCGCCCTACGGGCTCATTGAATCTCGATGAACTCTCTGCTATAAGACTCACCTTAACTTCGGTGTCATGACTTTTGAGGCAACGTCACCCTGTCTCTCACTTTCTGGGCTTCCTTTCGGTGTCATTTACTTTTGAGGCAACAAGAATAGCTGGAACGGGACACCATCTGCACCGTGCTTCCCACAGAACGGTTTTCGACATCACTTGCCAGGACTTCCGGCCCTCTGTCGCGCGATAAACCAATGCAAGCCATTCGTCCTTCCCCGCAGCTAAAACCATATGCTACCTGCAAATTCGTAATTTCCTGCTCACGAAGTTTACGGGCCTCTGCGTCGAAATAATGCAACCCAAGTCTCTGTGCATTCGTCTGGCCCTGAAGCCATACGCCCTGGTCGTCCCATCTGATGAGTTGCGTGGCATACTCAAGGTTATCAAGCAGCAGCTCCTCCGTGCGCGTCGCCATGTCAAACATCCACATCTTTGCCCCGTCCAGGTCGTTCCAGGCACCCTCGCGAGTCAGCCACAGAAGTTGGCGACGGTAGCTATGCCAGACTGGAGAAAAGATGGCGCTCTGGCCATCCTTAAGCACCGAGATGCTCGATGTGCCGATATCCACGCAATAGAGCCAGCGACGCTGATCTCGACGATCCGTACACGGAACGCCTGTAAACACGACCTCCCGGCCAGATGTATCGATCGAAAGCGAAGAAGCGTGGAATATGTCAGGTAACTCCAGCGAACGAACAACCTTGCCGTCATCTGCATCTAATATATCCAGTCGTGTATAATTTGCCGGTCCCGAACCATCCGAGTTGTAAGGTTTGACACAGGTGCACAGAAGCACCAATTCAGTATCGCCGATCCACCCAAGTCCGCCAATGCTCTGACAGTCCTGCAAAACTTCGGATGTTACACCCGTGAACGGATTGATAACAATCGCACGAAGTTTCCCGTTCTTGCGTCCATACCAGCATAGTAGCTTATCATTCCGACTCCATGCCGGAGTCGACATCTCGTTCCATCCTTCCTCCGGGTACAGCGCCGCTTCGCCACCGTCCGAGCGTTGCAGGTGCAGACGAACGAGGTATCCATCAGCTTCAACGTCGGCATAGCTTTCAAGCCACACTACCCAGCTTCCATCATGAGACAAAGCTGTAACAAGCGGGTAAGAAAGTGCCAGGTCGGCGCAGAGTGATGAAGCGTTTTTCTCCATGCCTTTACCTTGATTTCGAAGCTTCGGGGCACGATTGCGTTGTACTTGTCGATAAGTATTTTTCGCGCATAGTGTCTGAGGATAGAACCTTCTATGGAACCTGGCGCCAGAATTACGCAGAAAGAGTTAGCGGAGAAATGCAAGGTCAGCCAGACAACGGTTTCGCGCGCGCTTGCCAGGAGCCCGCTTCTTTCGGAAGAGACTACCCAGCGCATTCTGAATGAAGCGGAGAAGATGGGGTACCGGCCGGATCCTGTTCTTGCGAGCCTTAACTCATATCTGCATGCGCGGCGGCCTATTTCGGCTGGCTCTGTTATCGCATGGCTGGGAAAGTATCAGTCGCCGGACACCGCAAGACTGCCAGTGTGGGATAGCACGGTCTACCGGGCGGCGCATCAGCGGGCGCGGACTCTGGGGTATAATCTGGATTACTTTTGGGTAAATGATCCCGCGCTTTCCTCCAGACGGTTGGCAAAGATTCTCAGCGCACGCAACGTTGCGGGGCTTATCCTGGATACGCAGAATCGCGCCTATGGGCGGGTGATGATTAACTGCAGGGATTATCCGGCGGTGGCAATTGGGCGAACGGTGTACTCCCCGCGGGTGGATCAGGTGTCGCCGGATCACTTTACGATGATGGTGACCTGCTACCGCCGTCTACTGGGGCTGGGGTATCGCCGTATAGGTCTGGCGATAACGGAGCGGTTTGCGCAGCGCTCGCACGGGCAATGGTATGGCGGTTTTCTTGTAGAGCAGGCGCGTAAGCATGGCCCCGGCCCGGCTATCCCTATTCTTTCCGCGCCGGATGATGATGACGATTTGTTCCGCGAGTGGGTGAAAAAGTGGTCGCCTGACTGTATTATTACAGCCCTGGAATCTTCCGTTCGAGGACTGCGTTATGCTTCTTCCCTGGCGAAGCTGGGACTTCGTATTCCGCAGGACATCGGGCTTGTGGTGCTCAATTTGTATGAAACAGGCGTGCTGTCGCACTACACGGGCATGGAGGAACCACTCGGCAGCCTGGGAGCCGGTGCGGTAAACATTCTGGCACGGCGCATAGGTCACAATGAGCGCGGCGAACCGGAAGCCCGCATGGTCTGTCTGATCGAAGGCAAATGGGTTCCCGGCAATACGACGGTTCGCAAGCGTTGACCGGTGTTTGCTCAGCACCTGTTCAGAACCGTTTGCCGTCTGTCAAAAGAGGAAAGCTGTCGGTACGGAAAGGACAGGCGGGGAGTCCGGCGCCATTGTAGAGATTGCACGTGGGATTGTCGGCCCACGCATAGCGAACGGCCACTGGATTTGGTACTTCGTCTGACCATACCAGCACGCTTGGGCCTGGGCCGTTGCATGAGCCGTTGCAGTCGTCGTTTCTGCTGTCAATCCTGGCCTCGGCCCATTTCCAAATGCGGTCCTCGCCGCAGATGGCAAAGCCTTCCAGCTCACTTTCCGGGCTGTTGCGGATGAGGGGAACGGTTTCTGCCGCAACAGATCTTGGCTGGTAGTTCGCCGGCAATGGTCTTGCAGCAAGGCCTCCGTCTGTGCTCATAAAGTGAATGCGAATGCGAATCTTGCTTCCTTCTGCCACTGATTCAATCGCCGCACTTTTAAAGACAGGTCCGGCCCCGGCGATATCCGTGCGGCCATACGTGCGGTTCAGCGCAAGCTGCGCGAGGCGTTCACCAACGTCTTTCTTGTTGCGGGCGTGTACGTCGTCTTGCTCGCCTACATCGATAAGCACTGCAACGCCGGTCTCCGGAAGCGAGGTGATGGCCGCCTGAGATTCACGCATTTCGGCCAGCATGCTTTCGCCGGGGGAGGGCAGTTTTGCATTAACGTTCGCAAGCTGGCATACATAGACTGGAAGCCTGTTGTTTTCCCACTGTTCACGCCAGTCGTGGACCAGATGTTGGAGCGCGCGGCGATACTGCACGGCCCGTCCAACATTCGTTTCGCCCTGATACCACAGTGCGCCGCGAATTGCATACGGCACCAGTGGCGCAATCATGCCCTGATGCAGGGCTGAGGGGATGTACCGTGGTATGGGCGGTAAAGGCGGCTGTTGCGGATAGCCCGCCCTGGCGGCTGCGGTCAGGGGAGGCAGCTCGTACTCGGTTTTTGCCAGCCATTCGCCATCGAGCGGAACGCACCAGATCGCACAGAAATAGCCGGGGCTGATCCCCGCGTTGCCTGCCGGACTGAATAATCGCATGGCAATGACGTTTTCGCCTTCCTTTACGACGGATTTGGGCACGTCGTAGCGACGTTCAAGTGTACTGTAAGAGTTGGAATTGACGCTCGTGGTTTCGCCGGCTGTCGTGCAACCAATTTTGATGCCATTGACGTAGACCTGATCGAAATCGCGCGGTACGGCGAGGAATAGCGCGAAGATTCCCTGGTCGATCTGGTGCGACGTTACCAACAGTTTCCTGCGCAGCCAAACCGCACCGGTGTCAGGCAATCCGTGCGCAGCCAGACTCCCCGGCATCGTGACGGATTTCCAGTCGGACTCGTCCACTTCCAGCGAGGCAAATCGCTCTTCTGCCATCGCTGGCATTACCGTGTCTGGAGTCCTGTCCTCGCGGTTATTCTCTGCCTCCCACTCTTTGTAGAGGCGACGAAAATCGGAGAGACGTTTGCTGTAGCTTTCATTCTCACGAAGGATATCCTCAGCGCGCGGCTTCAGTTCGGCATCTCTGCCGAGTGCCTCGCAGCTCATCCATGACTCTATTGCGGTGCCGCCCCAACTGCTGTTGATCAGCCCCACAGGTCCTTTCATTTCCTTGGAAACACGTTTGCCGAAGTAGTAGGCGACAGCGGAAAACCGCGAAGTTGTCGATGGGCTCGCCACTTCCCACGAGCCTTTGCAATCCTCCGCCGGTTCGTTGAGTGCCGCCTTTTCCACACGGAACTCACGGAGAAGCGGAAGCGCAGATGATGCGATCTCCTTGGCCGCACCTGTGGTGGCTTCAAGCTGATACTCCATGTTGGACTGGCCGGAGCACAGCCATACTTCGCCAACGAGAACGTCGGGAATCACGATGGGATGGCTGCCTCCAGAGGTTGTACCGACTTTCAGATCGAACGGCCCTGGGCCGCTTCCACTGAGGTCCAGATTAGCCCGCCATTTGCCCGATGAATCAGCATTTACCGAAGCCTTTGCTTCGCCGAGTTCCACTGTTATCTCTGCGCCGGGCGCGGCTTTTCCCCACAGCGGTGTTTTGTCGGATTTTAGCAGCACAGCATGGGCCGAGAACAGCGCCGGCAGGGCAATCTTAGAATTCATAAGTGCTCGATCAAAAGGCTCTGGATTTTTTCACTACCGGGATACAGGGAAATCCTCAGGGAAGCTCAGGGAGCACTTTGGTGCGAAGAAATCGGGATTGCTCTTCTGCCGAAGCCAGACCGGGATTGGGGATGATTTGCCATGTTTGCTCTCTGGTCATCGACTGGCCGGGTTTAAGCTCAGTCAGCGGACCATGATGTTCAAGTTCGAGCACGGGCCAGATGGTTGTACAGAAGACAATGATAGGCGTGCAGCCAGGGGGCACTTTTGAACTCTCGATGAGTGGAAAGCGAATGATGAAGAACTGCTCGTGGGTGGCAGTCGCCATCCATCCCGCTGAGCCGGTGCCGGCCAGTTTGCCTGACCCCGTTGCCTCTCCCGGCCCTCTGTTGATGATGAAATCGGTAATGCCCTGGTGCTTGCTGATGGAAGCGATTTTGGTGAATCCTTCTTCGACCTTCTCTTCCGTAACCGGAACAAAGCACCTGACAGAGAGAGGTACGCGGGTAAGCATCCACAAATTTCGTGTGACCACGCGATCGCCACGATTAACCGCCGACACCTGAAGCACCAGAATCCCGTCGGGCCGCAACTCAACGGTTTTAGTCAGTTGCAGCCCCGTCAGCGCCGATACAGGGCTTTGCAGGACTACCCGCGATTCCGACCGACGGACAACCTTGTAATCTCCCATCTCCCAACTGGGATCAGGAGGCCAGTGAGGCGAAGCAGCCGGTGGCTGGCCGGCTTTGGCAGGCAGCGGCTCCGGTGGATATGGCTCTCGCGAGCTCCACCAATCCGACTGCGGGCCCGCCCAGGCGCTTTCTCCGTAGTACTGCTTCCACGGTCTGACGCTCATGTCGGTGGGAGTTGCTTCCCCCCAAAGTTCGGGGCGTTCATCCAGCATGTTTGGTCCTGCTTCGCTGCGATACAGGACAATGCGTCCGCCGGTTTGCGGAGTGATTCCCGCGACGCGTCCTCCATTTCGCAGGATGAGGAGACTCTTTTCCTGAGCCTCGCGCCCAGGCTTTTCCGGCTGGGCATGCAGGATCCCTGCTGCTGCCGGTAAAAGCAACAGAGATAGCACGAGGGCAGGCAGCCATAGCCAGATCTTCACCCAGGTTAACGGCAGCCGAGACGGTCTGCGTGTTTTTGGAGTATTCACAGATATCGTTCTGCCGTTTAAGAGTCCCTGGTAACTGAAGCCTACCTGGCCGCGTTCTCCTGCGCAACTTTGGGTGTACCGTAGGCGAACCCGGAACCAGAGAAGCACACATACACCTTACCAAAGACGTCCTTGTCGCCGTCAATGGCGTCTACGTAATCGAAGATGCCCAGGGGATAATTGCTCAGCTTTTCCCAGGTGGTGCCTTCATCCGTGGAACGATAGATGCCGTGCTGGCCGTCTACTACCCCCGCAATATACAGGGTTGGATATCCTCCTTCCGTCTTCGATTTACCAAGACCTACATTGAAGGCAATCGTGACCGCCTCTTTCTTCGTCCATGTGGCGCCGCCGTCTTTCGAATTCCACAGACCCGCCCTGGAGCCTTCCGCAAACCACAGGTCTCCTTCCTTGCCTGGCGTTGTCTTCAGGATGGCGCTGTAACTGTTGTCTACAGTGGCTCCCATCTTCTGGAATGTTGCGCCACCGTCCGTGGAGCGAGATACGCCTTCACCGGCCCGCGGGCTGTAGAAGTAGAACGTGTCGGGCTTTACACGGTCGGCGCACAGCGGCTTCAGCGCCATGGGGTATGACACAAAGCCGGTGTCCGTCTTCAGGCCTTCCAGCTTGCTTTGCTTCCAGGTTGCACCGCGATCCGTCGTGAAATAGGGCATCTTGTTGCGTGCGGGGCACCATACGATCTTGTCCGGGCTGTTCGCCGTGACGGCAATCACACCGTATTCGAGATCAGCCGGCAGTGTGTTATTCTCCAGTGCCGCGAATCGGGTCCACGTTTTGCCGCCGTCGGTCGAGAAGCCGCTCGACTTCGGGTTGGGCGGGAAACCGAGATGACTCTGGAAAACACCCACGATGAACCTGGGGTCTGACGCGCACCAGTCCAGGGCCCAGGTTGACATGAAATAGGGGTGCGATTTTACTGCCGTATAGTTGTCCAGATTCTCAAAGTAGAACGCACCGAGATCCCACATTGCCCCCATCGGCCGGCCGCCCGGAGGCGCCACCACGTCGTTTCCACACATCTCTTCAATGCCAACGCTCTCCGACTCCCAGGTGATGTTCCTGGCCGTAAGATCTTTCGTTTTCCAGACCCCGAAGCCTTCCGCGAACCACAGGGTTTCGGGCTCGAACGGATCGAACTCAATTTCTCCAACGGACATATGGAAGTTCTGCTGCTTGCCATGCCACGAGATCTTGTCGCTCTTCATCTCAAACAGGTAGTAAGTCCATGACACTCCCTGGTCTCTGGAAACCCAGGTGCGTCCACCGTTTATCATTGCCACAATGTAATGGGGATCGACGGGGTTCACGGCCAGATCCACATAACCCTTGCTGCCGCCCTTGTCGCCCTGCGGCGTGATGTCGGTCCACTCTCCCGCCGGCGAATACTTCCACACCGAGCCTGTGGATGAACTGCCGTCCTTGTCCTTTTCCATCGCACAGGCCACGTAGAACGTTCGGTCGGGACCCAGTTCGGAGTCCCGTATTTTTCCGTTGTTGCCGGGGCCCTTTTCCGAAATATTCGTCCAGGTTCTGCCCGCGTCGGTGCTTTTGAAAACGCCGCACTGATCAACGGTGACAAAAATATCCTTTGTGCGGGAAACCTTTTTGTCCTGGGAAGTCACGACGCCCGATGCCTTATCGTAGTGGATCGTATTTACCCCATGAAGCGCTGCCCCGGCGGGAATCGTATCCACCTTAGCCCAGTTTGCGCCGCCGTCTTCCGTCAGCCACAGTCCGTCCTGTATCGAGCCGAAATAGACCACATCGGTGTTTACGGGATCGACTGCCAGACGCTCTCCTTCCTGACGGCCTTTGCCGTTGGGCAGCATCTTTACTTTGTGGGTGCCGAATGACGTGGGCGTCCAGTTGTCGCCCTTGTTTGTACTCTTATATATCTGCCCCGGCCCCAGTTCGTGCGGCCTGCCGCAGAACGCCATGTAGGCCACGTTGGGATCCTTCGGGGCGCTTACAATGCTGTCCACACCCGCGTATCGCGCATAACCTACATCGCCTGCGGGCATGCTGGCCTCCGTCACCAGCTGTTTCCAGCGGGATGTTGCCGGATCCCAGCGATATGCGCCCGAGACGTCAGCGCGCACATACATCAGTCCCTTTTCCGTTGGGCTGAAATGCATTCCCACGACCCAGCCGCCACCACCGATTGTCATTGGCTTCCAGTCATAATCGGCAGACAGGTCGCCTGACCGAGCCAATACTTTATTACCGGATCCGGCTGCAGGCTGTTCAGCTCTGAGCGAGAGCAGGGGCAATACTGCCAGGCATATGGCAACAGACGATATTTTCATCATGAGTTCAGTTAATGTTCGAAGTGCTTGAGATACATGCGTTTACGCGATTGGTTTGCTGCGGAGTTTCGAAACGGTTTCCCACCGTGCGCGCTGACAGTGCCGGGGCTCCAGGCCCTTCAGAATCAGCTCAACGTCATCCACGACCATCCGGCCCATCATCGGCCAGATCTCCGGGATGTTCCCGGCGCGGTGAGCCTGCAGCAGAGTATTCGGAGTCGTTCGGGCTCGATGATCAGCTGGAATAGGTTCCTCCGGCCACACATCGATTCCCACGCGCAGACGGCCTGCGGCGGCTTCATCCAGCAGCTCATCAAAATGAACGACACCTGCGCGGCTGACCAGCAGCACCAGACTGCCTCGGGCCATCATGCGGAAGTAATGCCGGCCAATTCCGCCCGCGTTCTCGGTCGTAACCGCGCCGGTAAGGAAAACTGCCGTACATGTGGCGAAGCACTCTTCCAGGCTGGCGGGCGTGACGCCGAGTTCGCGCAGGGCGGAGGGATCAATCCAGGGATCGTGCACGAAGATTTCACTGCCAAAGCCTTTTAGCAATTGCAGCAGCGCTCGTCCCACGTTGCCGCAGCCAATGATCGCCATGGGGCGTCCACTCAGCAAAATCGAATCGTGGTTGTCGCCTTCGCCGTAAAGCGTTTCATTACCTGCGCGGATGGCAGCATCAGCCTGATGAATTCGGCGAGCGAGCGAAAGGGCCATTCCCAGGGCCATCTCTGCTACGGGCCGTGAAAAGACAGGCGCGGTGGAAAGCACCGGAATGCCACGGCGCTGGCACTCCTCATAATCGATATTCGGCAGGAAATTACTCTCGACGTTGAAGACAGCCCTCAGCTTCGGCGCGCGGTCGAGGCGCTCTTTTGGGAGCGGTGACTGGCCGATAAGGATGGTCGTTTCCGGTAAATAACGGTCGATATGCTCCCCAGATGCTGGTGAACCGTCATGCCACAGTACGCTGCCGAGTTCTTCAAGTCTCGCCCGTGTAGCGGGATCAAAAAGGAGATTGATGGGACGGGGATGGGGATCGAAGAGGACGAGAGGTTGTGGATGCATTACGAAATAGGAATGAGAAAAAAAGAAGATGATGAGCCTGTCCGACACTTAGAATTAGCAGCGTTTTTACTGTTCCCGGACCAGCGAGAAGCGGTTGAAAGCAGGGGTAGTCGTCGACGAATCGATTCTGAAACCGGCGTAAAACTGATTTGCCGCAAACAGGTCGGGGTTGACAATCTCTCCCGAGAAATCGCTTACCTGCGTTCCAGCATCTGTACCCTTCGCACCCAGATCAAGCAGCGTGGCGGTGAATCTGATTTCGCCCGTACCAGTGTTTACAGCCTCGAATGTTACGGACAGCCGGTACCAGTTTGTGCCGTCGGCAGGAAGCCGAAACTCGGGGCTCAACTCAAACTTCGTCTCGGGGGTGATCGTGGCGTAATCAAACCGAACCCGTTCCGCGACAATCGACTTAATGCGCAGAAGGAAGCCCGGATGCGACTTTGATCCACTTGCCAGCACTCCGCCTGCATCCGTGGTAAAGCCGATAGCCGGGAGGCTTTCCCCGGAACTAAGCGGCCCCTTCTGAAAGTCCAGGCTGATCGTCCATTTCTTGTCCGTCTTGGGGGAGATCGTAAGCGGTTTGTACAGCACAGATACGGGACGTGCACCGCTCTTCAGAGCCACTGCTCCTTTGGCGGGTCCATCAGCCGCCACAACGTCCAGAACATCCACGCTGACGGGCGTACCCGAATAAAGCGTCTTCATGTCCAGTTGATCAAAGTCCTTTAGCGCCGATGGAGCCCCGAGGTCTATGGGCATGGTTTGCGCCAGAAGAAGGGCAGGGGAGAGCGATATCGCCAGAAGCAGCATGGTCATGTGAAGTGCTTTCATTTCGAATATCTTAATGCTTACGTTCTCCCACACCAGCGATGTGATGTGCATGCTAATGCATGATCTGAGAAGGGGAGCCGCTGTGGCATTGTCTTTATATTGTTTCGGAAGTGGTGCCCGCGGAACAGGTCTGCGGTGATGATGACTTTGCCTGTATCCATAGATTCCTCATGAAAAAGGAGGCAGCCCGGTGCCTGCTCTACTCCCTCAATGCATTAGCATGCAATGAATAGGAATTGTCTTGCAACCTCATTGCGAGCAATTGTGTCTTTCGAAAACCTGCGGTGTATTCAGGTCGGCTTCCCATCACCATGCAGGGTCCATTTCCAGTATCGATTTCTTCAATTCTCATCGCGGCGAACTTTCTCGTGTCTCCATTCTCGATTCGCCACGAACCGACGATCCACCTCATCAGCAGAAGGAATTCAGAAGTATGAAACCAGGGATATCCATATTCTCAGAAAGCGCGGTGATCGGTTACAGCCGTTGTCGGACTGCCCGTCAGGGCTTCGCGCTGGTCGTCGTACTCTCCGTTCTCGCGATTCTCACCGTTCTTATCATTGCCTTTTTGGGAAGTACGATGACGGAGGTTGCGGCCTCGAAGTCTCAGGCGAATACGAGCAGGGTACAACTGCTGGCGGATTCTGTTCCTCAGATTGTGATCTCGCGGATAAGTGATGCGACAGCGGGCTGCGTAGTTCCCGGAAAACCGGAGTCCGGGCTGCTTGCATGGGCTTCGCAGCCGGGGATGATCCGTACCTATCGCGAAGACGGTTCGCCGGAGCAGTACTATCGCCTGTACTCCTCTTCGTCCGCGTCCGTGCCTGGAAGCACCTTCAACATCAATGCTGAACTCCCACCCGTTTCGTGGGATCAGCAAAAGGGCGTATTTACCGATCTGAACAGCCCGGTTATTCGCTACGATGCAGCCAGCGGCACAAAGACGGTGCAGTTCCCTGTTGTGGATCCCCGCGCCCGGACGCAGGCCGATGCCACAAGCGTCGCCGGGTTCAATTACCAGAGCGGTTCGGTAAACGGAGTCGTACTGCCTGGCAGCACGGCGGATGATCAGCGTCTGCCGATGCCCGTGCGCTGGCTGTACGTTCTGGCAGACGGAACCATGGCCAGCCCGGACGACAGCACTTCCGGCACCGTTACCTTCGCCAGCGGCGCCCCCAGCGAGGCTAACCCTGTCATAGGACGCATTGCGTTCTGGACGGACGATGAAACCAGCAAGGTCAATATCAACACGGCGTCCGAAGGCATCTACTACGACCTCCCCCGCTATGCGGGGCCGCCAGAGTACGTCCTTTCCATGTATGCTCCCGTGCTGGGCGAGTTCCAGCGTTATCCCGGCCACCCTGCCACTACGTGCCTGAGCGCGGTGTTTCGTCCCTGGCTTCCCTCGCCCAATGACATCAAGCCCGTGTATGATCTGGCCAATACCCCGGCTGGACTGACCAGCCCAAGCCCGCGTCTGAATAGCGCAACGAGTTCGACCATGCAGACGCGGCTGGAAAGCTACCTTAACCTCGCGCCGCGGGTGCGCTTTGGCGGCAGCAAAGGCGGTACCGATCTTACTGCCGTAAAGTCCGATGGCACTATTGCCAAAGTGGCAGGCAAGGCAGACCGCCTTTATGGCTCTATAGATGAACTGCTTTACGGCCCAACAATGCCTGCTACTGAGCGCACTGCTTCCAATCCAGTCGTGGATAAAGCCGTGCTGGAGAGAACGCGCTTCTTCCTTACCGCCAACAATCGGGCGCCGGAGGTCAATCTCTTTGGCACGCCGCGTGTCAGCATCTGGCCGATCTCCAAGAATATCGGCGCCACCTACCGCACAACGCAGGATACGCTCATTGCGTTTTGCTCTACGTTGGGCAGCTCGACTTCTCCGACCACGCAGTACCCATTTTACTTTCAACGCGGAAATCCCAGGAGCGCGACGGATGACTACACCAAAATTCCGCGAAACATCGCCTTGTATTCCTACCTGCAGAATATCACCAGCCGCCGGATACCTGGCTTTGGTGGCTCCTTCACCGCCAAGTACGGGAACACCGAGCGCGATCAGATCCTGACCGAAATGTTCGACTACATCCGCTCGTGCAATCTCAATGATCCCAATGTTCCCACCACCGGAACCTATACAGATTCCTTCACTCTGGGCGGTGGATTTGGCCAGCAACCGTTCACAGCGCCTCATCGCAGTCCCGGACTCGTCGTGCCCATCCGCATTGGTACCACCAAGGGCTCGGGACGCTATCCGGTAATCGACCAGGCGTTCCTGATCTTCTATACGACGGAAATGCCCGATATCTCCAGGACGGTCGGGTCCACGAAGCCAGAGCTTACGGAGACGAAGTTCCGCGCTGCGCTGTTCTTTAACTTCTTTCACCCTATGCAGGGATTCATGGTCGGGTTCACCAATCTGCAGCTGGATGTAACCTCCAGCGGCCAGTTCCGGTGCGAACCGATTCCAGATGCGGACCCTGGCAAATCCGCTTCGCTTGTGAGCGCTGATCCCTCCTTCAGCTTCTTCTCCGGCGGAAACTCTGTAACGCAGTGGGCGAACTCCAACGAACGAGTCGGCGGCCAGCAAAACAACCGTAACTTCGGCGGAAATCACTCTCATGTAGCTCTGCTTTACCACGCTATTTCAGAGACCGATCCGCGCAAGAAATTCAACATGGCATCCAAAAACATCATTACGCTTCGGGGAGATCCATTGAAGGCGAAGTGGAACTTTCGGGGCGGCAGCTTTAAGGTCCGGGTAGGTACCGATCCGTATCCCCTGACGGGTGCCGGTGAAACCGTCCAGACCTACGAGTTCGAATTCCCCGACTCGCTCAATATGCCGATCCCCACGCCTGGATCCATGGCAGACAGCTCCGGCAACTACTTCTCCACGGCGGGCGATCTGGAGGTGAACAGCAGGGGCTACCCCAGAGGTTCCTCGAATCCTAACGGCTTTTTCATGATCTCTCGACGGGTGGATCCGGGCAACATCAAGCAGACGCTGGACGGCGGCGACGTTATTCGCACGGTGCAGCTTGCGGACAAGGCCTCGGATGGCACTTATCCAGGCGGGGACATCCGGCGTCTCAGCTTCACGGCGGAAGTTCCCAAAACATGGTACGTGAAGCATAAGAACTACGACTCCGGCACATACAAGGCACACTCTCTGCGCGACGGGATAGGCAGCGAGCTTCCGGACTCAACGCCCAGTGGCAGTCTGGTTAAAGGAATCACCTACGAGAACAATCTCAACCCCTACGTGCGCAGCGAAATCAATGGCGTCTATGCTTCGAAAAACGGCTCCATAACAGATGCCCCCGGCGACTGGAACAACGGCCTGGGCATTACCCCGGACGGACCCTACCTGAACCGCGCCGACGAAGGTGTGAACTATGATCCCGTAAACGGCGGAGGAGAGCCCTACTTCGAGTGGACTGGCGTTCCGCAAAACAAGAACCTCACCAGCCCCAACAAGCAGTTGCCCTCCGCGGGAATGTTCGGCTCCCTTCTTACCGGCACCACCCGCGGCTACTCGTGGCAGACGCTGCTCTTTCGTCCTGATTCGACCGGCAAGCACTCGGGACGTGCCGGTTTCAACATTGACGGCACGTCAAATCCCGAAGCACCCGCAGACTTCCTGTGGCTTGATCTCTTTCACATGCCCATCGTGGAACCCTACGCCATCAGCGAGCCGTTTTCCACGGCGGGTAAGATCAATATGAACAGCCAGCTCATGCCCTTCACCTACATCACTCGGGATACCGGCATCTGGGCCGTGCTGATGGCCGAGCGCATCCTGGCAATTCCCAGCACGAATCCCTCGCCTTACCGCCGTAACTCCAAAAAGCTTACCAACCCCGACTGCCGCTACCCGATTAATATCCCCGAGACGCTGAAGGGATTCCAGGAGCGCTTTGCCAGCGGGGATATCTTCCGGTCAGCCAGCGAAATCTGCTCCCTGGACATCATTCCCAACGATACGAAGGATGCCAACGCCAGGTACGGCAGCATGGCCGCCTACTGGAACTCGCATCTTCTCAGCGGCGATAACGCCAAGGAGCGCCCTTACACAACGATCTATCCTCGCATTACTACCAAATCGAATACCTACACCGTCCACTTTATCGCTCAGGCGCTGAAAAAGACGCGTGGCACCCAGGAAGACGTTTGGGTAGAAGATCGCGACCAGGTAAGCGGCGAGTATCGCGGATCCGCCATGATTGAGCGCTACGTGGACCCCAGCGATCCCCGCGTGCCCGATTTCGCCATCGCACCGGAGAAGACGATCGAGACTTACTACCGCTGGCGAATCAACACCACCAAACGCTTTGCCCCATGAGTCATATTTTCCAGACAATCCACAGGCCAGACAGCAAGAGACTCCGTGCTTTCACCCTCTTCGAGCTCATGATGGTCATGGCGGTTGTGGCCGCCATAGCCGTGTTGGCAGTGCCGGCATTCAGCTCCATGCAGCGCAGCAGCTCCCTTACACGCTGCGAAGAAGAGGTGTTGGGCGAGTTCAACCTTGCCCGCCAGCAGGCCATATCGCTGAATCGCGAGGTGGAAGTACGCTTCTACTTGTACAGAGATAAATCCTTGCCTGGTAACAGCAGGCAGTTTAACGGCATACAATCTTTCACCTACAGTCAGGATGGCAAGGCAGCGCCCATCCGCATCATGCGCAATCTTCCGGTTTCCGCCATCATCGACGGTTCCGCCACTCTCTCCTCGCTTCTCGGGCCGGCGCAGAAGAAAAACTGGATAACCGGCGATCCCCAGCCTCAGCTCCCTGGCATCGGCACGGAGTACGATGCGTACGTCTTCCGCTTCCGCCCCGACGGCGGAACTGATCTGCTGCCTTTCCCCGCCACTCCCTGGTTTCTCACCCTTCACGACAGAGCCGCAGGCGACAATCTCTCCGCTCCGCCCGCCAACTACATCAGCATTGTTGTGGACCCGATCAGCGGGCAGGCGGGAAGCTACCGACCGTAGGGATGGAGAAGAAGCTCAGCCCTGAATAGATGCATGATTCGGGCCATCCTTCAAATCGCAGCACACCTGGATGGCGTGGCCGCCGAAGATATTGTCGTCCTCATACCAGAACTCAAACGAACCGTCCGAGTCTATTGAAATGGACTCCAGCGTCACCCGACTGCGCAGGCACTCCTCGGTAATGGTTTGCTCTTCATCTTCCTCCTGCACCCAGTCGTTTGCCAACTCCACCATTTCCGTGGCGAGATAGTCCAGGATAGTTGTGTTCCATTTCTCCTGATCGGCCCACAGTGCTTGCGCGACATCCAGAGCCGGAGTCAGGTCGTCCTCCCCATTCAAGCTGAGGTTTAGTCGCACTTTCTTCTTCATCCACGTTGTGGTGGAGGAGCTGTACCAATTAACAGAACGGTCCAAAGTAAAGGTGCCCAGCTTTTTGATCTTGAGTACAACAGGGGTTTGCAACTCATTGGCATAGTTCTCCAAGTCAGAGTCTTCGCACTCCCCACGCACTTCCAGTATAAGGCCCCGGTAATAGTCCTCAGGATCCGCCGGCTTTTCGTCGGGAATACTCACCTGCATCCGAAAGATGGAGTAGGCCCCGATTGAGTCCCGCACCCCTTCCATCTCTTCCACCTCTTCTTCCGGATAATCCTGCATCAATACCAGTTCGCCCTTGTGCATCACCCCGGCAGAATCCTTCCATGCGGCCAGCGACATGCTCAACGTCTTTCCCTTCTGCCCCCGCGACCAGCCGCCACCTGCCGAGCTAGCCCCAATAAGCGCAATAATTTCCTGAACACGGCCTCTCGTCGTGAGGTCCTGCATCACGGGGTCACGCTTCGCTTTGAATTCTATTTCCCATCTCTCCGTGTCGTCCATTTCAGGACAGTAAAAGTTTTTGCTTTCGGTGCAATCTCAAAGCGGCAGGACAGTCGGGGATGCCTTTTTCCGTCTCGCCAGCACAACCTCATCGTCTTCAGGGCCGCGTTTAAAGAAGCCAAGCTTCAAGCCGTCGTAGAGGAGGATGGGGGTGGCGCGTTTCGCCAGGACCCAGAGCTTGCTGAAAGGTGGGCTCTGAATCGTGATGGCCGCGTCGTACGCAGCGGAGGAGTTTTAATGTTATGCATTAGCATGCATTGAAAGCGGATTGTCTTGCAGCACCATTGAGAGCAATTGTATTTTTATGAATTCAAGGCGCCTGTCTCTCTACCAAAAAGCTCGTGCGGCGTTCAGTCTGATTGAAGTTACGATTGCCATCGGCATCACGGCATTCGGCGGCATTACCATGATGGGGTTGCTCTCCGTGGGACTCTCCAATTTCCGCAGCGCAGTGGATATGTCCGTGGGTGCGCAGATTATGCAGCAGGTCGTGGCGGATGTTCAACAGTCCAGCTTCTCTAATATTCAAAGCTCCGGCGGCAGTAATGCTTTACCTGATACCGCTGTTCCGCTTCCTGTGCGTTACTTTGATGATCAGGGTACGGAGCAGGGACGTAATGGTGCGGCGCTGCCTGTAAATCAGCCTGTCGTGTATCACGTGGCGGTTGGCGTAAGTGTGAATACCACGGGCAACCTGGCAACGGTCGTGGTTGATGTTGTCAACAACCCTGGCAACAAGACACTGCCTCGCGATGGCGCGACGGGCGGCTTCAGCACCTCGCCGACGAGTCTGTACACGCCCACACGCTATACGTTCTTTGTATCCAAAACGCAGTAATGCCAAGACCGTTTCAGACAGATTCCTGCGCTTTCTGCTCCATACCGCCATGCGTTCCACTTCCTCCAAGAATTCAGTATTCCAGGGCTTCAGCCTTGTGGAAGTTCTCGTTTCAATGGCTATCCTGAGCATGTTGCTCGTCGTGCTGCTGGCGCTGATTAACCAGACCGGTACGACATGGCGGTACACTTCGGGCAAGATCAAGCAATTCCGGGCGGCGCGCGATGCGTTTGACTCTATTACCCGGCACCTCAGCCAGGCCACGCTGAACACCTACTGGGACTACGATAATCCCGACAACCCCACGGTATACCAGCGGCAGTCGGAGCTTCGTTTTATCAGCGGACCCATGGCAAGTCTGGCCGGCACACCGCCTGCCGGTAAGGTCTGGCCCACGCACGGCATTTTCTTTCAGGCACCTCTCGGCTTTGCCGCATCATCAACGCCGGATGCCACCGGACTGGAGAACCTGCTGAATACCTGGGGCTACTTTGTCGAATTCAGTGATGATGCCGCCGCCCGCCCTCCTTTTATCACGTCGCCGCTTCGCTACAGGTATCGTCTTTGCGAATACATTCAGCCTTCAAACCAGCTTCAAATCTACAAATATACCTCCGGCAACTCTGCCTACAATGGCAAAGACTGGTTTCAGAACGGCCTGAAGGCCGCTTCCAGCCGTCCCGTGCATACTCTGGCGGATAACGTTATCGCGCTTGTCTTTATCCCCAAGCTGTCAGCGCAGGATGAGCCTACTGAGACAAAGCTCGCTCCCACGCTTGTTTACGACTCCACCACCAAATCGAGCGATGCGACTGTCAACCCCAGGAACCAGTTGCCGCCCGTAGTGGAGGTAACCATGGTGGCGATTGATGAAGCATCTGCCACACGCCTCGCGCAGGGTTCGACGGCCCCGGATGTTGGTCTGACAGGCCTCTTTATAGCTGGCCCCACGGCCGCTACTAAATTCCGGACTGACCTGGAAACACTGCAAACCCGGCTGACAGCCAAACGCATCAACTTCCGCGTCTTCACCGCCGCCGTTGTCCTCCGTGGAGCCCGCTGGAGCACGGAACAGCGCAATTAGGATTTACGTCGGGCATCGTCCGGCGATTGTCCCGTGGGGGCCGAATACGCAAGGCTCAGTTGCTGTCTTCCAAGTGTAAGGCACTTTCTAACAAACGTGGTCATCACTATTTTTACAAATTATTGACAATCTTTTAGTGAAATTCTGACAAGCTGTTGTGCGACTTACCTTTAGTATCACAATATGAATTTCCTATCTCCTCGTTCGAAACGGCTCGGCCTTTTGCCGCGATGGTATTCTGCATTCGCGATTCTGATTGTAGTAGCGTACGCGGTATCGCTGGTGCTATCCGCTTCGCTATCATATGCCGGGGACCCTGCCAGGACTTCTGGAAACGAGGCAAAAGCGGCCCACTATTTTAGTGATAAATCTTACGCCCAGGCCGCGGACATCTGGGCCACAATACTGGAAGAAGAAAAACCGCGCCGCCATACCAGCCGCTGGCGGGAACTCACTTTTCGCATCTGCGATGCAAAGCTACGTTCCTACGGAAAACAGGTCCCCGACAACCAGCAGGCAGCCCTGCAGCACATTCTCGACACGCTGCAACAGCTTACCAAGGGCGTACAGCCCGTTCCCGAAGATGAAACTCCAAACATTCAGCCTGCCTCTACTGTTACGGTAAGACCTGACGCCTCTCCCGTTGAACGGGGAATGCGTGGACGTCAGGCTTTAGTGCCGCAGCCAGTTTCCCAGCCTGGGGAGCGGGGCGTCAATCTGGATATCTGGGCCGCTCTGGCAAATGAGTCCCTTGGTGATTATTACCTGCTAAGTAATTCGGATATATATAACTATGTGAATAGCCGTCCCAACTATTACTTCGCACGCGCGCGTACGTGGTGGGCAGAGCAGGATCAAAGTGAGGAAGCGCGGGTTGCATGGCTTCGGCTCTATTTTAAGCCACTTTACGTCAAGACCGAAGGCCATCAGTTGCGTTATATACAGTGGGATCTCGCAACAGCGGAAATGGCAGTTCGTCTTGCGACGGGAAAATATCCCTTTAAGAAGCAGCAATACGCAGAGGAAGAAGCGGCGGCACGCTATACCTATATCATGTCGCTGATCTATGGGAATAACACGGCCAACACCCCTGTTCTGCGCAAGCGTCTGCTGGAGGCGATCGAACCCGCTCTTGCCCTTGGCAAAAAGAGCGGCTGGAACGACAATCTGCTTTTCGCTCTGGGACAGTTTTATGAGAGATGCGGTGAACTTGCAGAAGTAGAACCGGGAATCTATAATGTGCAACCGGATTACATTACAGCGCTCAAGTATTATCGCCGCGTGATTGCTGAGTTTACTGAAGGAGAAACTCCCTTATATCAGCAGGCGCAATCTTCCATTAAGGCAATAACAGAGCCGCGTGTTTCTGCGGGGAATAACTCCGCCTTTCAGCCCGGCTCATATATTCAATATCAACTTTATACTCGAAATGTAGATAAGGTGGAACTGAGTATACGTAAACTGGATTACGTAGTTGCAATGGCGGATAATGCGGAAAACAGGCTGGCGAGCAGTCATGGGGACAAACCCCGTTACATACCGCCAGGTATTGGCGAAGAAGTTCGCAAATGGACTTACGAGCCAAAGCCGCGGTCAAAATTCGAACCCACGAACGAATCGCAGATGACCGATCCTTTGCCGGGTGGTGCTTACTGGCTGGAAACGCGTTCGGGCAATACGGTAAGTGGTTCCTTTCTATTTGTGTCTAACACTACGGTTTCGGTTGTCCAGGGTTTGAATAAGCTGGTTGCTTATGTGTCAGATGCAACCACCGGATTGCCTAAGGCAAATGCGACAGTGGCGGTACATACTATCTATCTGGTGCGTCATTCACGAGATGAGTGGGATCCCAATGAAAGGGCTAAGACCGTGACGGGTATAACAAACGAGGACGGGCTTGTAGAGATAGTACACCCTTCAATCAAAGATGGTGAAGAAAACAAGCGTGAAATACTGGTGGTAGCAATGGCGAATGGTGAGCCCGCTATGGCAAGTCTGGGCGGGAGCATGAACATTTATAGAGAGCGCCTTGAGTCAAAAGCTTATGTTTATACGGATTCCCCCGCGTATAAACCAGGTGATACGGTTAAATTCCGCGTTATCTATCGCGAACACGATGGTTCTGCATACCAGACTACCCCCGGCAAAAAATTGAAGGTCACCGTTCATAATCCGAAGGGCGAGGGGATTGCGCAAAAGAGCTACGACCTTAACGAATATGGCAGTCTGACAGACAGTTTTACCCTGCCTAAGGATACTCCTCTTGGTCCATACATGGTCCGGGTGGAAACACAGCAGAAGGACGGGCGATCTTTTAGTCACAGTGCAGAACTTTTCCGCATAGAAGAGTTTAAACTTCCCGAATTTCGTGTGGAAGTCAAAGTACCTGAGAAGGATGGCCGCCCCGCCATCTTCCGCCCAGGCGAAAAGATTCGTGCTGAAGTCAAAGTAGCTTACTACTCAGGCGGTGCCGTTGCAGGCGGCGATGTCGAGTATGATATCAGCCTGGCACCCTATTACGGCGACAATCCCTGGCCGCAAGCATATCCGTGGTTTTATCGGGGTATCCAGTCGTCCAACCCCTGGATGCGTTACTACGGTGATGACAATGGTATGGTGCAGAATATCATCAGTCGTGGCACTGCTAAAACGGACAACAGTGGCGTAGCCTATATTGAACTGGATACTCAGGCGTCGCTTCCTGGTGCCGTACAGTATAACTTTGCGGTGCGTGTTACGGATGCAAGCAGACGCATGGTGGTAGGAAATGGTTCGATAAAGGTAAGTCCGGCTCCCTACTTTATTCATATAAAATCTAATTCACAGGTCTATGAACCAGGCGCAACTGCAACGCTCCAGGGTAAAGCAGTAGATGCCAATGGCTGCCCAGTGGAGATGAAAGGCACGCTGACACTCAATCGGAAGCACTATGTGCGTAAGGTGGCGCAGAATAAAGAAGGCAAGGTGATTCGTGTCGTCTTCAACGGCTATGAAACGAAACAAATAGAGCAGCAGGAGATTGCTACAGATAAAGATGGCGCATTCAATACAACGGTGAAGGTGCCTGAGGAAGGATACTATACTATCAGCGTTGTAAGTCCCTCTTTTGATAAGAAGAACAGTGCAGCAGGTGATCAAAACCTCACTGAACGAGTAAAGGGAGAGGCTACTTTCTTTGCCGCGGACAAAGCGACCAAAAGCCTGGGTTATGTCATAGGCAACCTCCAGATCATACCGGATAAAGTCACTTACCGGGTGGGTGAGACTGCTCGCCTTATTGTCATAGCACCGCAGGGTGGCGGCGCCGCCTTGTTCTCGGTGCACGGTACCGATCTTCTGAGTTATCAACTGGTACGCATGAACGGTATGGCAAAGTTGGTGGAAGTACCTGTCACTTCAGCTCATCAACCGAATGCTCTGCTCACCGCTCTCATGATCCGCAATGGTCGTATGGAGTACGCACAAGAAGAAATTGTGGTGCCTCCCGATGATCACTTCCTTAACTTTGCGCTTTCGCCTGAGCAAAAGGATCTGCGCCCCGGTCAGAAGGGTGCGTGGACAGTGCGAGTGACAGACTCGCAGGGCAAACCCGTACAGACAGAAGTCTCTCTGGGCGTCGTTGATGCTGCGATCTATTCCATTCAGCAGGATCTGTCCGGCGACATCAGGCAGTTCTTCTATGGCGAGAAACGCACGTTTTATCCCCGCAATTCCAGTTCTCTAGGCAATCGCAGCATCATCAATATAGCGAAGCCAAAGGCGGATGATGAAACAATTGTAGAGTCGGACACGCCTTCACCAGAAGAACTGGCAAGTCTCCTTTCACCGCAAACCAGAGATTTACGCAGGATTATTGAGGATGAGGACATTTATGTGGAAACGGCACAAAAAGGCGTTGTACTTTCAGGCTATGTAGACACGAGCTATAGTTATGCATTTGGCAGAACAAGACCCGGCGCAAGTACGAGTCTCCGCGGAGCGCCTACTTATCCGGTGGAGGAATCAGATTTTTTAGGGGTTCAGGGTGAGGCGCAATTTGAAAAAAGGACTCCGAGTTCCAGGTCGGGACCATACTTCAAACAAAATGGCCGAAAGGCGGGAACTGAAGAATCGATACCCGATCAGGCCCTGGTCGTGCGCTCAGACTTTCGTGTCTCCGCATTCTGGGATGGCGCGGTGAAGACCGATGCCGATGGCAAAGCCCGTGTTGAGGTCACCTATCCCGAATCTCTTACCGAGTGGAAAGCCGTTGCTCGTGGCGTAACGAGGCAGAATCAGTTCGGCTTTGGCGATGGCATTGTCAGAACTGCCCAGCCATTGATGGTACGCCTGCAGACGCCCCGCTTTGTGGTGGAGGGAGATCGTTTTACTCTTACATCCGTTATAAATAACGAAACCGATAAGAGTGTATCGGTAAAGACGAAGATAGAGGCCAGGAACCTCGAGAGCATCAAGACGGCGCCCGACACCATTACGTTGCAGCCACGAGCACAGGGTCGTGTTGACGCTGAATTCGAAGCTAAACTTTCCGGTGGCGCTGCGGAGATTACCGCCAGCGGCACCAGCCCGACAGGCTCCGACGGCATGCGTCTGCCGCTTCCCATTGTGGAGCACGGCATCGAGAAGTTCATCGCGCGATCTTTCCTGCTCGACGTAGCGCCGGATGCCACTGGCCAGCCCGTTTCCAGTCAGGCTGACATCATTCTCAACGTGCCTGAAAAACGCAATCCCGGCACTACCAGGCTGGACTTCATCCTTACACCTTCTCTGGCGTCCACCTGCCTGGACGCGCTGCCGTATCTCGCGAATTATCCTTACGGATGCGTGGAGCAAACGATGAGCCGCTTCCTCCCTGCATGTGTTGCCTCTCGCACGCTCAAAGAGCTGAATCTGGAGCCCGAATATGTAGCGGGACGCTTGTTTGGCGGCATGGAGGCGGGCAGCGCGCGGGTTCTTCAAATGAACAAAGGCGACCTCTCAAAACTGGATGAGATGACCAAAACGGGTATCGCCCGTCTTGCAGATATGCAGCACCAGGATGGAGGCTGGGGCTGGTGGAAAGACGGTAACACCGACGACTACATGACAGCATATGTCGTACAGGGTCTGGCGCTTGCCAGAAAGGCCGGGGTAAGCGTGCCTGAAACGATGTTGAAACGCGGAGCCGAGTATCTGAAAATCCGTCTGGTTCACTACAAGCAGGATCCCGATAACGCAGCATGGTTACTCTATGCCATTTCTCTCAGCAACGTCCCCTGGGATACTGGCTGTGAGATTGCCGCAACACAGGCCTACGAGAACCGGCAGAGCCTCAACGCTTATACGAGGAGCCTGCTGGCCCTGGCTCTCTGGGAGAAGCGTCCGGGCCCTTACGTTTATGGTTCCAAATTCAGCCTTTATGTAGACTGGGCGAAGATTCTTGTCGAGAATCTGGAAAATGGTGTACAGGAAGTCAAAGCCGACTCAGATCTCATTGGCAAAGCAGGCTCCGCTACAATGCCTGGCACCTGTTACTGGGGCGAGTCCGCCATCAATCACCGCTGGCAGGACGGCTCCGTGGAGACAACCGCCATGGCTCTGCGCGCGATGATCGCGATTGATCCGCAGAACAAACGTGTGGATCAGGCCGCCCGCTGGCTGATCAATAATCGCCGTGGTGCTCAATGGAAAAACACGAAGGACACGGCCACTGTCATCCTCAGCATGCTGGACTACATTCGGGCAAACCAGGAAGGAGAGACTGATCTGGCTGTGGACGTTCTCGTTAATGGTGAGGTTGTGAAGACGGTAAACATAGGCAAGGCCGAGTCGCTGGGTACTTTGCCGCTCAATATTCCAGATTCCAGGCTGAAGACGGGCGACAACAAAGTCACCGTAAAGGTCAGTGGCAAAGGACGTCTCTATGTCAGCGCATATCTGCGTTATTTTACCAGAGAAGAGCCCATCACTGCCGCGGGCAATGAGGTTTACGTGAAGCGAGAGTACTTCCGCGCAACATCGGTGCCGCGTATGGTTCAGGGTCTCAACACCACGTTGGCTGTATTGAAGGACGGAGATGAAGTTGTCAGTGGCGACAAGATCATCGTAAAGCTGACTCTGGAAGCCAAAAACAATTATGAGTACCTCTGTTTTGAGGACAAAAAGCCTGCTGGTTTTGAAGCCGTGCAGGTTAAGAGCGGCGTACCCGTTTACGCCAGGGCGGATACGGGCGATGGCCTGTTCTCAGGAGCAAGCACATGGATGAACCAGGAGATGCGCGATCAGCATGTGGCTTTCTTTATCACCAGTCTGGCGAAAGGAAAGCACCAGATTACCTACGAGCTGCGCGCCGAAACTCCCGGCAAATTCCATGGCCTTCCCACGCTTGGCCACGCCATGTACGTCCCCGAAATCCGCTGCAACTCCGACGAATTCCGCATCACCGTAACGGACAAGCCGGATGCTAAACGGTAGGTAGTCTTAACATTAGTCCCAGGCAGTAAGAATGCCTGGGACTGCATGGGTGGCTATGAGTAATTAGCGTCTGAAATGGTATTAGTAATGAAAGGTGCTTATGAGCAGAGCCAGGTTTTTGGCTATGCCATCATCTTTCAAGTAGTACCCGGCAATGGAGTTCTTTTGCGTTTGTTCAATAGCAATAGAAGCAGCTCCAAAGTTAATATCAACTATGGACCAGTGCGCTACAGGATAATCGATACCGGCCGGGAGTTCCGTCATGCGAACACTGTCGGGCATGCCTAGCACGGGATGAAAAAAGCCCATGGCGGCATACTCCCGCAATGCCTTTATTGCCATGTCGGGAACAAACGGCAACGCAAGACAGGCGCCATAGGGTGCTGGGGAGACCCTTACGATTTCGGACGGTCTTTCTCCTGTTGTATCGGAGCCCTGAAGACCCAAATAGTTATGCCACAGGATAAATCCGCCTTCATCCAGACCTGCGATGGACGCACACGGCGTCAGACCCATTAACGGCCTTCCAAACTGCGTCTGGCACGTAATAGCGTCTCTCTGGAAACCCATTTTGCTGTTAGTAGCATAAGGCTCTTTTATCCCCGTCCAGAGTTGAAGCCAGTTATAGGTAAAGCTGGATCCAAACCAGCTAGGATAGAAGCCGGCAACTTTCTTTCTCACGATGCCATCAAAAATGGTCGGATTAACCCCGGCTGCTGCCGCTTCAAGGTAAACAAGCTCGGTTTCTTCCGAGAACCACTGCCCCCAGGTGCAGGGGATCATCTTGCCGGTAGGGCCATCAAAGCCCATGGTAAACCTGTTGTCAGGCGCCACCGCTGACTCCCATTTGGGCCGGCTCAGGAGTTCGCTTGATACGGAAACAATCTCGGGGTCTGCTGCGTATTTCTGGCGAACCACCCGGATTGCCGCGGCACACATCGCCCAGTCAATCGTGCTGACTTCCGGCCAGTAGTTGGTTCCATCGGGCTTATAGAAATGATACGGAAAGCCATTATATCCCCCGGTGCCATCGGACCAGTTCTGGGCCTGCTGCCATTTCAGCATGGACAGGATCCGGCTTCTCGCATCCACCGGGGAGATCATGCCGTCTTCTTCCGCCAAAATGAAATTCACGTACGCGTACCCCAGACCCGCCACCGAAATCTTGTCCGGATTCTTGGGAGATTCGGGCACGAAACCATGGATGCCATCCGGGCTCTGGTAATTCCACAGAAAGTAGCGTATCGAGCATTTCCTCAGCCATGCGAGCATCTCAGGGTCGCTCCTGGGCGGTTCAAATGCCCTGATGGTGCTGTTCACCAGATAAATATTATCCAACAAGACGGAACCGCTCAGCGGTATGTCGGAGCTTTCATCACATCTGCGAATCCAGAACGCCAGCTTCTTGAAGCTGGGGGAACGGAAAGGCATTTCAAACTGCCGCATTGGCCCCTGCGACAGATCGTGGGTCATCGAGTTCAGCACCACGCCGTTAAAATCCTGGGCCTCGACTGTAAGTTTAACAGGGGCGCCGGTAGCAGCTGCCCAGAAACTGACCCCGGACACTTCAGACGATAACTCCTTCGGGATGGACCTGGTATCCGCCAACAGGCCAAATGCTGCGACGTCCAGTCGCACGAAATCCGATGTGGAGAGCATGTTGTTGAAGCCAATATTCAACAAGGCGTTATTTCCTGATCTCACAATCTTCCTGGTCACGCTGACGGAAGCGCTTTTGCTGCATGCGTACTCGGACGCTAATTCCGTCCATCCCGGATCCGCCGATTCGCATGTCAGCAACGGTATTCCTACTCCAGGTGCCACTTGAACCATGAGATTGCTAAAGTAGTAGACCTTCTGATCAATACCTCCTGGACTGTACCCCTGAAGTGTCAGATAGTTATCCTTAAATCCGCCCGTACGGGTATACGAAGCAACCAGATTTCTATTGATATAGACATCAACAAGCGCATCCCCTGCGCCACCAAATGCATTACCGTCCCCCAAACCCGTTATCCTGAGTTCAACCATGTTGGCCTTCGCTGCATTTGGATGCTTCGGGAAAAGACCTTCCACTATTTTGGCCCCGTTATTTAGTGCCTGATACCGGCCATCATCCTGAAGGAGCAGTGCAAAGTTATCGGCTGGAGAAAGAATGCCCTGACCTCTGGCGCCATTGCCGGTCGACCCAAAATGCGCATTATCCGAGGCGCCAATAGTGATCGCCACCCAATCCTCATCGCCTTTGGCCGCGCCACCTGCGGAATCTACGGTAAAGCTGACGGAGAGATAATTTCCGACTCCAGCACTGACGTTAAAGTTCCGCTCTGGAGAAACCGTCGCGAGATTTCGTCCGTCATCCGTCGAAAGCCGAAGCGAAAACTGCGCCGAGTCCTGGTTGATCTTGCCCAAATGTCCAATCCCCATCTGGCTGGCAATCGTACCGTGAATCGCTGAGCCGAGGTTTCCATTTCCCTGCCGATACTGAACCGGCCCCAGAGTTCCTGATTGACGATTCGTATTATACTCAAAATTAACGTCAGAACTCCCCATGTCTCCCGTGGTGGCAAAGGTGTCCAGAAAAAGGAGGCCCGCCTGGGCTGAGGGCATAATCGAAAGCGCCATTCCAGCAACAGCAATCATGGCAAGGGCGTTTTTCATTTTTTTTGAGAGCACGGGTCATCGGATTACAAGGCAGAAATGTCCACGTGAAATCGGTCAGGACAATGTTTGGGCGGGACGTCATCCCTTGGATGAACTTAAAAACCCTGGCAATTGCGCAGGGAGACCGGCACAGCAGCTATCGACTATTTCGGGCAGTGCGTGGGATTCTTGAGTACAATTTACTCCGTATTCCGGAGCAAACCAGTGATTATTCGCAAGGTTGTGACGGATTCCTGCACTGGAAGACCTCTGTATCTTTCCGGGAGCAGCCAGGGATTATAAAGCGACCGCGGGGCCCAAATTATTATTATTGCTTACAATCCAAGATATTACGCAACTTTTTCTGAGTGCTGCCGTTTCTGTTGAAGTATGGATGTGCACGAAGCTCTTGATCCTCTTCTGCTAAAGCGCCGGCTTGTGGCAGAGATTCGCGGGCTTCATGCCCGTCGTTTACCCTTAAACATCAATGCGGTGAAACGTCATTCGCCCCACCTGATGACAGTGGTTTATTCTGTAAAGCCTTACTGGGGCTGGCGTGCCGCGCTGGAAGAAGCCGGACTCAACTACGAAGTAATTAACACGGAGATTGCGACGGAATGTGAATGTAGAATATGTGGGCGTTCCTTTGTGAAGATGTCTTTTCATCTTAGTCTGGTACATGAAGTATCGGCCGAAGACTATCGTCGAGAATTTCCCGGGGCAGAGATCGATGCCGAGATTATCCGGGTTATTCGCACGAAGAAGAAACCGGGTGTTCCGCACTGGGAGAAACTATGGTCACCGGAATACGTGCTCGACAGATTGACACGTTACTTCGGCGAAGGATGGGCGGTTCATTCACAGTCCATGGCTGAGGTCGATCGGCCGCTGCTCAGAATGGCTGAAAGGGCTTTTGGCTCCTGGGATCAGACGCTGTTGGCCGCCGGTTTGGATCCTGAAAAGATTCGTCTTGGCCGCAAAGGCGAACCCTGCTTATCGCAGGGCGAAGTGATAGAGGAACTAAAGACGCGATGGGAGCAGGGGCATTCCCTGTACCGGGATTATCTGGAAGGAGCATGCCCTGCGGAGGAATCTGCCGGCAATCGTCGCCTGATACACAGCGTGTACAAGTGGTTTACTTCGTACGCCCAGGCATTGGAACTTGCCGGGATTCCACTTCGCGAGGCCCTTCGCGGGCGGCGCTATTCGCCTGAAGATGTGGAGAAGGTGAAAGCGGAGGCCATACGCGTGGCTGGGCTGACGCATCACTACGAGCGGGCGTCAGCAGCGAAGGCAATGAGGCGCAGTTTCACAAGTCTGGTGAATGCAACAATGGGAAGCTGGCGGGCTGTTGCAGATGCCGTGGGTGTAGAAGCGTGGCGATTGCATTCACATGCTTTTCCTGTGGATGAAGCGGTGGCGGAAGGTATGCAGTGGTATAAGTGGCCCAATGGCCCTTTGCGCAAAAGGGATATTGAAAAGCAGGATCCGACGCTTGCACTTGCCGTAGAGAAGCATTTTGGCAGCGTAGCCAACCTGATTCGCTACATGGCGGAGCGAACCGAGCCCACAGGCACGAGTACGAGTACAAGCCTGAGCGACTCGTGCTTTGAAGAGGGGAAAATGCCCGAATCTTCACAGTTATAGGCGACAATTGGCTTCATCCTCGCGCTTGATCGCGAGCTGCTTCAGCTTTATAAGATGTGAAGCAACAGGCAATATTCTGGTTAAAAAGAAATGACTGGATTTTTCGTAAAAATAATGAATTACTTCCTGGGCAGGCCATGTTGTGGTGTGGCATCGGATTCATTCAGATTTTGCCCTCCGTACTATGGATTTTTTTCGACGACGCCTCAGGAAAAATTCTTCCGCTGACTTGACCAACGTTGTTGCAGGGGCAAAGCGTGGGATTAGTTTCTGCGTCTACGCGCTGGCTGCAAGTGTTCTGTGCGGGGTTTGGACTCCCTGGATTGCGATCGCGAATCCCACGGGGGAGAATGTGGTTGCGGGGCAGGGGAACTTCAATCGCAGCGGCTCGACGCTCACGGTGACTCAGGGCACGGACCGCATGATAGTCAATTGGCACGATTTTTCGATCAATCCCTGGGAGACAACGCGGTTTGTGCAGCCTGGCATTAATTCTACCGCTCTCAACCGGGTGACAGGCGGCAATCCATCCAGCCTTTTGGGAACTCTGCAGGCGAATGGTAATGTATTTCTGATTAACCCCAATGGCATCGTAGTGGGCAGCGGCGCACGCATTGATGCGGGTGGTTTCCTCGCTTCTACCCTGGATATCAGCGATGCGCAGTTTATGGCCGGCGGCACCATGAACTTTCTGGGGCCGAGCACGGCGTCTGTCCAGAACTTCGGTGTAATCAACGCAACCAACGGCGATGTAATCCTTATCGGCCAGGAGGTCATCAACCACGGTAGCATTAATGCGCCCAACGGAACTGCCGGACTTGCTGCGGGCAGCGATATCGTGTTGATGCCCCAGGGTGGCGGAGGCGCGGAAGGACGGCTGAGCGTTCGTGTAAAAGAAAGTGAACTGGGAATTCGCAAGGGCGAGAAGGGCGTTACCAATACAGGCAAGATTAATGCGGCGACTGCGGAACTGAAAGCAGCCGGCGGCAATGCTTACGCATTGGCGATCAACAACACCGGCATGGTGCGGGCCAACACGCTGCAGAACCGTGGCGGTCGCATTTTCCTCAGCACGGATGGCGGCAAGATCGTCAACAAAGGCACGCTGCAGGCCAAAGGCGGGCGGGTGGTCGTTAGCTCCGCCAGCCGCAACCGTTCACGCCCTCTTGGCTCTCCAGGCAGCAAGGGTATTACCGAGCAGAGTGGCGTGATCGACGTGTCAAACCGCGACGCAGGACAGAAGGGCGGCACGGTGCAGATTCTGGGCGATCAGGTTTATGTGCTGCGCGGCGCTTCGATAGATGCTTCCGGATATTCCGGCGGCGGCGAGGTTCTGACAGGCGGCGATTTTCAGGGAAAGAACGCGAATGTGCTCAATGCTCAGAAGGCTTTCATTGATGCCGGAGTCGAACTCCATGCCGATGCAACGCATACGGGGGACGGCGGCAAAGTCATTGTCTGGTCTGATGAACTGACGGTGATCAGTGCAGCCACACTCAGCGCCAAAGGTGGGCCGGCAGGCGGTAACGGCGGTCTTATCGAGACATCGGGTAAAGAGGACCTGATTTTTGCGCCTCGCGAGATAAACGTTGCGGCGCAGAGTCCCAATGGCGGGGCCGGCCAGATTCTCCTGGATCCCACAAATATTACGATTCAAACCGGCGGCTCGGATACAGCGTTCAATCTTATCGCATTTGCCGATGCTCCGATCAACATTGTTCTCGATCCGGCGAACGTCGTTGCGTTGTCGGGTAATGTGAGTCTGCAGGCAACGAATGATATCACCATCAACGATGCGTTGAACTTCAGTCAGGGGCCGGGCCAGCGCATTGCTTTTCAGGCTGGTAACAATATTAATGTCAACGCCAACATCTTTACCGCCGGGGCAGATATTTATCTGGAAGCGAATTCGCCGCACACCGGACCTGGTCCGGCCCGTCAGCTTTCGTTTGCGGGCGGCGTAGTTGTTAACGCTACAGGCGGTGAAGTTAACCTGAACGGCCTGACTTTTGTCTTTGGCGCGGGTTCGCAGGTGTTCGGCCACATTATTTATATCAATCAGGGGCCTAATCTTTCCACGCTGACTGTGGGGCCCGGTATCGGCGATTTCCCTGAAGCGGGGCTGGCCAGTCTCAATGCCCCCCAGGTGTATCTGGGCAAAAATTTCTCAGCGGGTGTGGATCAGTTTGGCACCAGCTCCCTTGCCTTGTTTGCGGATGATGTCACCATTCACGGCAGTGCGTCGCCTTATCTGAACAGTAATCTGGGTCTGCTGACCGTTCATGCGATAACCTCGATTTCCTTTCCAGACTCGTTAACGTCCTTTGCCACACCAGTTCAGTTTACATCTCTTGGCACGGCGGCTGTACTCTTTGCCGGCCCTACAAGTACAACCATCACCTCCGGCGGCACCGATATCAGGTTTGATGTTCCTTTGGAGCTGGGAACTTCAGGCGGCGCTAATTTCATAAGCACGAATGGAGGAAATCTCAGGTTCAACGCCGCCGTCAACAGCGCTTTTGGCCCGGGTACGGATTCCCTTACGATTAATACTGGCATTGGCACCACCCAGTTCAATGCTTCAGTCGGGGGCACTTTCAGCCTGGACCAGCTTAATATCACCAACGCGGGCGACGTTCTCTTCAATAGCACTGTGAACGTGAACAGCTTGTCGCAGTCCGGCGGTACGCAACTTACCCACTTTGGCGATGATGTTCACGTGCTGTCGGGCAGCCTCTCTATTACCACCAACAACATTCAGGTCAGCGGACTTCTGAATGTGACGAGTGGCGCTGTGAATCTGCAACACACAGGTACGCTGCATATGGATGGTGCAAGTAATGTGCTGAGTATGGCGTTTACTGAGTTTGGCGGGGCGACCACCCTTGGTGCGGGCGCCAATGTCCAGGCGAGCGGCACAATCCTTTTCGCTGGCTCCAGTATTACCCTGCACAGCGCGACCGCTGACTCCACCACAGCCGATATCTTATTCAGTGGCCCTGTAACGTTACAGGGCAGTTCTATACTGAACGCAGTGACAGATATCAGTTTTCTCTCCACTCTTCAGGGGCCGGGATCTCTTACTGCTTTTTCGGGTTCCATCTTCTCTATATTTGGTGCGCCGGGGACCACTCCGGCAGGTGACCTTGACATCACGGCTCCGAGCATTCTTATCCAAAACGGCTTTAACGCGGCAAACGCCACATTCAGTCACTCCGGAACGATGCTGCTCGGGGGCACCAGTGTCCTGAGCGGTACGCTGGAGGACTCGGGCGGCGGCTTCACTACATTGGGCGATTCCATGACACCCGTCAGGATTACCGCCAACGGCGGTGCAGTGTTGAACAACCCAACCATTGTGGCCTCGCCTCTCACCCTGAACACCTCGGGCGGTCTGGGCGGCATCTCCTTCCTGACACTGATCGGCAGCGCAAGCAACTCCGTTACGCTGAACGCGGGTTCGGGCAACATTAATGTCGCCGACTCCGCGCTTGTTCACTCCTGGTCGCTTACGGGAAATAACGTCAGCCTGACGCAAACGGATGATATTGTGCTTGAATCTGCCACCGTTACCCAACTGCTCAGCCTGAGGACGGGGGGCGCCATCTCCCAGACCGGTGCAATCAATGTCAACAGACTGACGATGAGCGCGGATTCCACGATTACTCTGGGGAATACCGGCAACAAAGTGCTCGAACTTGGCGACGTGACGCGCGGCGGCGACTTCTATCTCTACGAGGATCCCGGTCTGACAATCTCCGGGCAAATTAACACCGGCAATCTGTTGTCCAATGTCACAATCGTCTCAATTGGTGGTGACCTGACTCTGGCTGAGGGTGCCAACATAGCTGTGGACGGCACAGCGAATAAAGTCACGCTGGCTACAGACGGCTACCTGATCAACAACGCTGGTACGGGTGTCTTTACCCTGACCAATGGAGCTGTGTTCAATCTGTATGCCGGCAGCGATCTGCACACCGATCTTGGAGGGTTAAGCACCGACTTTGTTGTTTACAGCCAGACTTATCCGGCTGCGGATGAGCAGATCCCTGGCGGCAACGGTATTTTCTTTGCCAACAGCCTCGCCACGTCCCTTAGTGCTACCGGCAATACCAGTAACAGCGGCGTGCTCGACGCCTTTATGGATGCCGGCATCTCCCAACTGGATATTGACCAGCCGGAAATGGACTTTCCCATGGACACGCAGCTCGACTTGCTAAGCGACGGCCTTGGCGATTTTTCCCGTTACGACGCCATTGTGGCACGAAACGAAGCAATTCTCTTAGCTGGCGGCGATCTAAGCCGGGTTGGCGACACATTCCTGCCCTCGGAAACTCGTAGCGCACTGGATCCTGCCGTGGAGCAGCAGCTGGCCGGCGTTTTTGGCGCCGGCGAACCCAACCCGCCTGTCAATCCGAATCCTCAGCCCGGTCAGCCCGCTCCCGGCGAAGCTCCTGGTTTGTTAACGCAAGGTCAGCAGGTTGTGATAGATAACTCGGGCATCACCAATACGGGCAACGTTCCGCAGGAAACGAAGGAAGCCCTTGCTGACACTGCAGAGAATGAGCTGGATAAAGCCATGGTGCAGGCAACTGGCTTTGACGGCACGGCTCCGTTCGATCAAGTCCTTGGGGCCAAGGAGAACTCCGTTCTCGATGCCACGGGTGTCAACGGACTACCCCCTGCCCAGACTCCGCCAGAGCTGACAGGCGCCATTGCCGACTCCATAGAGCAGGAGCTGGCGAAGGCGATGAACTCTGGCAATTAGCGTCTCTGCGGCCGTTGCGGCGTTTAAAAGGCTCCTGGAAGGCTAATTATAAATCGAAAGCAATCTATATAAGTGACTATGCTGTTCTTTCTATTCACAAAAGAACGTTTTTACACGTCATCCCCTGGTCGCTTCACTATTAACAAAGTATTCTCGTTTCATTGTCCCGTTCGTTCTAATCTCTCTCGGCCTATATATATGGCTTGAGCGGATGTTTTAATCTCCAAGTGGCGCTTTGTCCTTATCGGTCAGGCTGATCAGCGTTACGCCCGCGCGCTTGCACTCCAGCATGCTGGGTGTTTTGTCGTCTTTGGCTGGCGTCCACGTCCAGGTGTCGGTGAAGGATTCGGACTTAACGGTGAGGGTCATAACGTCGCCTGCTTCCGTAAACGTCAGACGCGGCTTTTTCTGCCAGGGATCGATAAGGCATGCGTATTTGACCGTATCGGCTTTCGCGGTGAACTGAAACTGATGGATAAGTGCGCTGCCGAAGCGACCGTCCATGAAGCAGTAGTCGATTGCTCCATCCAGCGGCTTGTTGGCCAGGATCTGGAAGTCCATGCGTGCACCGCTTTTTGTGTACGAGTAGCACAGCCCTTCCTCCGGATTCACAAATTTGGCGCGTTCGGCAGCGGCCAGCCATGTAATGTTCTGTTGCTCGCCGGCGCGAACGTCATCGAGCAGCAGAAGGTATTCGCCAGGCATCCATACAGCGCTGCGGCGGAAGCGTGTGAGGCCGGTATAGGAGGCGCCCGTTTCTCCTTCGATGATGACGCGTCCGTTAGCGCCTGGCTTCCAGCCGGTGAGGTAAGAGAGGGCACGCATATCAACGTTGGCCACTGGCTGGGTATAGTCGCTGCCCTCGTTGCGTTGACCTTTTCCGTTCACGATCAACGTATTGTTGAGCGACGTGAGTTTGCGGAAGGAATAAAAGCCGGGGTGGAAGAAAAAGTCGGCACCCTTGCCCAGTGCAAAAGAGTTCGCGTCGGGATCGTCGTGCGCTACATTAATGTACTGAGGTTTGCCATCGGCATTGAAGGTCTGGCGGTAGTGATTGAGCCCGAAGCCGCCGTAAGGGCCGCATTTAAAGGCAAACATCACAGTATCGGCTTCCCAGCTGTCGCGCATGGTAGCAGCGCCGAGATCCGCAAACAGACGGTGCAGGGGAAGTGCCTTGTAGTCACCTTCTCCCACCGTGGGGTCGTAATAGGCCATCAATGACCATGGAGCGACGTAGGGCCGGCCATCCTTGCGGACCGCCATCATCTTATAGCGACGCATCAGGGCTGCCTGTACGTTTTTGTCTCGGCTAAGATGGGGGCTGATGAAAAATGCCGCATCATCGTAGCCAAAAGGGCGGGACGAATTCATATCATCTCCGAAACCCATATTGCTGCCACGGCCGGGAAGCCAGTAGTAGAGCTGCTGCGCCCAGGCGTTCGAAAAGCCTGGCGCCTTCAGGTAGGACGTACCCAGGCAGCGGTCCATCATTCCCGCTGCATCAGCCAGTGAACGGAAACCGAAAACCTGATAGCCGGCCCCTTCGTGACAGTCGCCATCGTGCGGATACCACTTGATGAGGAAGTCCATCTCATTCTTCAGTTCCTGCCGAAGGTAGGCGGTATCCAGTCCCGGCTCATCGGAAATGCTCAGCACACATGCGGCCAGGCCGCGCGCGCGGTACCAGCGATGGTTAGGCTGTGGATCTTGCTGCCAGTACTTATTGGAGATCAGAGCCAGTTTCTTGTGACCCAGATAGTGCAGGCGGCGCGCATGTACCAGAAGCTTTGCGGCGAATTTACTGCGGAGCTCAGGCTCAAGCTCATTATAAGCGGCGTCGAAGAGCGCCCCTGCCAGCAGCATGTTGCATGCGGCGCCCATACTGCTGTCCAGCTCAAGTGTATCGGCCCAGTACTCCTGCTCCAGCATCACTTTCAGCCACTCCTTGATATTGGCAAGCGTGTCGGGATCCTTATTAATGGCGTAAGCGTAGGCCATGGATACCGTACTGCCGTTACTTTGGGCCAGAGCGGGGGTATCCGTAAGAAAGATGGGGAGCGGGCGTTCTTTACCCGGCCTGGCACGCTTGGCAGATGCAGCAGTCGCCTCGTACACTTCCTTAAGTAACGGATCGCTCTGTGTCGCCTTCTTCAGCTGTTCAATTTCCTCAGCCGTAAACAGCAGCCGAGGGTGCTTGCCGGTCACTGAGGGCAATAGAGCCGGGGCGCCTTTTACCTCGGGATCTTTAGCTGGGATCCTCGAAAGATTACCCTGATAATCCACCTTGGATGGCGCGTCGGCGCCTGCAGCGTGGATGGAGGATGTGGCGATGCTCAGCATCAGTGCTGGAGCAATGGCGATCCTACATGCGGAAAAAATGCGAGAGAGAAGAGGGCGCATGACAAAAACAGTATGAGTTAATGGGGAAACCTGAGGAGCAAAGGGAAAAAGGAAGGATTACTTCGCAAGCGAGATCTTTTCGATCACCAGCGTGAAATCCCGTTCCATATTTTCGCGGGTGCTAGCCCACGGCCAGATAATTCCCTGGATCGAACTCGCGTCATTTTGAGAGAGCGAATAGAACAGCATGGTGGGAAACACCAGTGTGGCCATCTCCGCGGGCGTTTTGTCGTCTTCAGCCACATCGGCCATATTGGCATAGCCCACTCGCTCGTTTTTGGCGTTCAGAAGAGATGGCCCAAACCACAGGTTGTCGGGACGGCGGTCCAGCGTTTTCCCCTTCGCCTGAACCTCTTTCGACGAGCCCACCAGCTTACACCGAATGACAACCGACGAGTAGGCCCTGGCATCGAAACTTTCCGGCAGACCCGAGACGCCAGCCTTCCAGCGTATAGTGGGCTTGATTGCCTGGTTACCGGTAATACGCACCTGCAGTGCTCCATCATCTGCAAACGAGAACTTCGCGCACGTGCTCTCGTCTTTTAGCTCAAGATGCTCGTGCGGCTTTCCCTTCTCAAAGATGACGAAGACATCTTCCGGCGGCTTCCCGCTGTTCACATCCTTGACCACTTTAAAACCATGGGCAGGGCAAAACGGTATCATGAAGCAGGTCGCGATAACAGAGGCGACCGCGACTTTAGCCAGACGGAAGAATGAATTTTCATGGGGCATAACCAACGGAGTATTTAAAATTTGCCTGAGCCGCGAAGCTTCAGCAGAAACATTTCCTGCATGATGCACACGATTGAATCAGTTGGAGAGTGCCACTTCCGCCATTGACCGTCAATGCCAATATTGCAATTACATGGGGAGGCAGTCAGCCCGTTCGGCGCAGACCATTCCTGACACCGGCCAGTGGCGCTGCGAGGAGGGAACGACACTTGCTACGCAATTTACCGTAAGCGTATAGACTCATAATAATGAGATCTATATCATGGATTTAACCAGGTATTATACCCGGAAGGACAATCAAAAAGCAGTCTCAATAAGCAGAATCGTTTGAATTTCTTTTTGCAACGTACAGGAAAAAGCCGTTGCCACCATTAATGTTACCGCATAGCTCTGTTGATCCGACTGGTTCTACTGCTTGAATAGTTTCAATATGATTAAAACCTTTTGAAATGAGCTCGTTTCTCAGGTCAGCACACAAAGGCATTCGGTGAGAGAACAGAATCAGAGTGGAATTATGTGGATTATTTAGCACGGATTCCCAACTGAGTTCAGCTCGGTGGACACGGTTCTTCAAAGAAGGATTCTCTTTAAGAAGCAAGTAGTGATCCCAGGAATGATGAAAAAGTAAATTCATTATTGCTGCATCAGGATACCTAGTGGCAAGATTATTGATCTTTTTAAGATCAACGTGATTATCAAGCCGGCAATTTAGCTGGGAAAATGAACATGAAAAAAATATAATACATAACATGCACAAGGTTGGAGCAAGAATTTTGCAATATTTTCGACAATGAAAAACTGCCATGGCAATCAAAAGTAATATAAAGGTATGGAGCACATATGTGTGGCGTGTAGGCCCTAAAGGAAATTTATGAAGATAGGCTCCAGAAGTCCAAACGAGCACGATCGTTCCGAAAATGACGAGTAAGCGTTTTTCATGGACAAGTAAGGATTTAGTGGAAATTGCTACAGCTATACCTGTAGCGGTAAGCACAATAAAGAGAACGGCCCACAATTGCGTACCATATCCCCACGAGAATATGGCAAGATTGTTCTCCCAGACCTGGACCCAGGCTACGGGGAAAAAATATACTTTGCCCATGAGGGAAGGAGGAGGTACACCAATATCTGCCCAACCGGGAACACCGCGATCTGTAAAAAGCCGGAGTAGTGCCAAATAAATGGTTGCGAATGAAATCAGGAAACCAATTCCAGATTTCATTAGCCGATATATCTCCAGTTTTCGACCCTCAATATAAAGCAAAATAGCTGTTGCGACGTAGCACGATATTTCAAGAAATATTGCCTGGTAATTTATCCAGATAAGCAAACCTATTCCGAGCCCCGTATAGAAAGAAGTACGATCTGAAGTGCCATATAATAACTTCAATCCATCGTCACTTAAAAAAATATAGGCAATAATACACGCAATTGGCAATGTAGTGGCATAGTTATAAGACTGGCTGCTTTCAATGAGACCGCGCCAGGAAAATAAAGCTAGAATTAATGGCAATATCCAATGTTCATTGGAGTGTTGTGCTGATTCTTTATATAAAGTAGTAATGACCCAGTAGAGAAGATAAATACCAAGGCCCCATGCCAGCAGACTTGGCAAACGAGCCATTGTCAGAATCTGCGAAGAAGTAGTGGCGAAGTCAGTAAAAAATTTAGTCAGTAAAAATTGCAAAGGAGCATATGTAAACATATGTGTATGAAATAAAACTAATGGATAGTTCCATTCATCATGCTCCACAATATAGCTGGGAAAACCAATATCATCAACATGAGTCATGGTTTGATGTAAATATGGTATCCTGATAATAATAATAACGAGTAGGATAAGAGCAATTAGTGCGTTCTTAACAGAGGAGGACATAGCAAAAGCAGTTATATTTCCGATTTTAGGGGTGCTGATTTATAAATAAATCAGATCTGCCTTTAATCATTTGGAGGGAAAGCTAATGGCCTGGTATGATATGCTCGGAATTATTTAATGAGCAAGTGAGAAGTACGAGTTATGATTTTGAACGGCACGAGATATCTAAAATATGGAATGTTATGCCGCTTGCGATCGGATGTCAATATGTGTGCTGTATTATTCACAATGTAACACATAAAAAATGATCCAACTCGTTTGATTTGAGCTGTGAACCCGCCAGACCATTTTGCATGGTCATTTGAGAGGAAGACTGCGTTGGCGCTGGATGCGCACTTTCTCAACCACGCCTTGTCCGTACCTCAAATTCAGCCTCGACTTTCCTCTCAAATACTGACGAGCGGTCTTATTCTAATCAGCGGTTATGAACTAAGGCTCTATCCATTCTACAACACTGGCTGGCACTGCGGACTGGCTTACCTCGACGATGGCTTCTATGGTGCGGCTGGTATTGTCGGAGATGCCGGTGCTGACGACGCGACGGTAGGCGGGTTTTGTAGTGAGGTGGGCCAGTATGGAATTGGCGGTGGCGGGAATGCCAGGAGTACTTGCGAGGGGCAGAGAGAGCAGAGTGGCGGCTTCCTGGACGGTGGTGAATTTGAGGTCGTCAGGAGTGAAGGGGATGTGATCTGAGCCGGCGCGGCGTTCGACAAACGCTATGGCGTTGGGGAGGGGGACGTTGCACAGTGCGGAGATCAGGTCAGGGGCGGCTTCGTTGACGTCGAGCTGGCCGGGGCCCCAGGTAGTGAAGGAGAATGCCCAGTCCGGCTTTGCTTTGATGACGCGCTTCATTTCGGCAAGGGCGGCCATTTCTGCCACAGAGGAGAAGCTCCGCGTCATCTGGCGAACGGGTGAGGGTGCAGCAGGCGTTGGGGCAGGGGAAGGCGGAGTGGCAGGTGATTCCGCGCCAACTCCAGGTGCGGTGGCTGGGGGGACGGTGCTCGTGGTTTCCGGATGCGTCCACTCGTAGAATGCTTTTGCGGCTCGGTCGGCTTCGCCTTCCGGGACTTTCCAGAGGATGAAAAGGCGCTTGAGGACGTCCGGTCGATTGACCCGCAGGATGTAGTTGATGTTGAGCCGGGCGGACTCGCTGCGGAGTGATACTTTGAAGGATTCGTCCGTACTGGGGCGTTGCTCCAGAATGGGATCGCCGGGCTCAATGCCGGGCAGTGTCGAAATGGAGATGCCGCTTTCGGCTAAGAGCTGGCTGCGAAACTGATGGGCGCGCAGATTCGATTCCTCCAGCTGCATGTTGACGAGATCAATGAGGCTGAGCACAGCGAAGGAAAGGATCGCCGTGGTTATCAGGACAAGCAGTAGCGCTGAACCACGTGTTGCCTTAGGGAAGCGCCCACGCGAACAGAAGATATGTTGAGAGAAGTTCATCAATACCTTCTGAAATTACCTCTTTTGAGGGGGCTGCTGCATGGCGATCCAGAAGACGGATCGGATGGGGGATTCGGGCTCGTCGTCGCAAACCAGAACAAGTTCAACCAATGGCGGTTTGAGAGGAGAATTCCATTCATTGAGCCACTTTTCAGATTTTGCATCCAGAAAGCTCCAGCGAACGTCGCGCAGGCCCTCGATCAGTGGTATGGGATACTCCCAGGAGGGGCTGATTGTGCAGAGTGTAAGCGTACCATCTTCCGCAACCTGGGTGGCGAGAAGAAAGGGAGCTGTGGGAGTTGACGATCCCGAACCGCTGCGCAGGGCAGGAGAGGATTGCGATACATCCTGCCAGGCGAAGAGTGGGGAATGGCCCGCAACAAGCAGCGGTGTTCCGCGGAGAGTGTTGCTCTTCAGGGCTTCTCTGGCAGTTTGGGGAAGGGTTCGAGTATATGCGGAAAGGGTGCCGCCATCGAGAGTACGCAAAGAGGCGTCCGGAGCCAGATTCCGGAAGGAACGGCGCAGCAGATGAATTGCGGCCTCGATCTTCTGGTTACGGCGAATGGATTTATCGGATATGCCGGTCCCCGTGATAATAGCCTGCATCAGGGAGAAAAGAGCCGCGGTAAGCACGACCAGCATACTCATGGCTACCACCATTTCCAACAACGTGAATCCGCCGCGGCACCGGTTTCGACCGAAGGACTTTCCTCCGTGTCTGGCGTGTTGGAGGAGATATGGGGGATATAGCGAGCCACGCATAGTCAATTCCTGTTGGCGGTGGCAGGATTTGCTGTCAGCAGAAGTTCTGCGACTTCGGACATCGGTCCGCCGGTTCCCATCCAACTCGCGGTAATGCGTACGGTGTAGAGTCCCTGAACCTGTCTGCCGCGATCCAGTGTGAGAGGAAGTGGCTGGATATCGCGGTCAAATCGTACGTCGGGCAGATCTGAAGTCAGTGTTTCCCGCCCGGTCTTCAGCTTCAGAACGCGCGCCTCGGCCATGTAGTTTTGAATGGCCAGCCGGATCCTGGTAAGTCTGGAGTTGTTGCTGGAGGCCTCCATGACTCCAATAAGACATTGTGCCAGACTTACGGTGGCAATGCTGAAGATTGCAGTGGCCAGTGTCAGCTCCAGGATGCTGAAGGCGCTGGCGATTCGCTTGAGGCCGTAAGCTCTCTTTGCAGGCTTTGTCTTAGAATGACCCTTGCAGCTTTTGTGAAATTTCATAGCCAGGGGAAGCCTAGACAGTGTCGTCATGAGATAGGGATCCATAAGGAGATGCATCTGATTTGGACAGCGGCGAGAAATGAGGAAGCATTTTTGGCGTACCTGGTGGCGATGCCTCTCCATTGTTTAAGATTGAGGAAAGCATTTTCGACC
>JBGGNE010000144.1:0-11672 GCA_041287705.1 Methylacidiphilales bacterium
TTTGTAGTCCTTGCCGCGTTGCGTCATGAAATAGAGCGAAAACGTGAAGTCATCAGTAAGCCGCAGCAGCTTGATAACCAGGCGCTGCGGTTTTTCCGTTACGCGAATCTTCAGCCATACGTTGTCCATCATGGACCAGCAGCGCAGATCCTCGCTCTTGCCGATTTCCACGCCGTCCAGCCATGCCTGATAGGGGCCGGTGCGGCCGATCTGCAGCGCCACTTCTTCGCCCAGACCGTCGCCGTTGGCCGAGGTGGTGGAAGCATTGCCGCGGATGGTGCGCACGAGGTAGTACACGCCCTGTCCCTGAAAACCTCCCAGATCCTGGGCTGTCAGGTAATCCTGGCCGGTCTGCAGCGGCATGGGCGCTTCTTCAGGAATGTCCTCGCGCAGCAGGCGCGTTTCGTCGAGATAGGGGTGCTCGGCGCGTACGTAATGGTTGTAGCAGTCACCTGTAAGATTGACCGTGAAGGGGCCGCCCACATGCTTCGCGTTATTGTAGGGACATTCGGCGTTCTTCGTGGTGTCCCACATATCCCAGTAAGGTCCGTAGACCTGCCACTGGCGCGCGCCTCCCAGACCGATTTCCAGGGACGTCGTCTTCACATGGCTGCCGGAGAGACCAGACTTTGCGCCGACTTCCGGCTGCTCGGTGAGGAAGGAGGTTATTCGCGCAAAATGGCCCATGACTTCATCAGTCGCGAGATCCTGCTGCCATTCCACCGTGAGCAGATTCTTGTCGGGAATCCACTTATCGCCGTATTCATCGGCGCGGGAAACGCGGACGACGAAGCTGGTGTCACTCTGCGGCGGCAGTTGGGCAGCGCTACCCTGGTAGGCGCGATCGGCGTCTCGCGCCTGCAAATTTGAGCCTTTGCCACCCTTGGCATTCAGTACGCTGAAAGACAGCCCGCTGTTGAGAGGGGCATGCAGCATCAGCGTGCCCGACTGGCTCTCCGGAAATGGATTACGCACCGTCACCCGGATATCCGTTGAGCCGCGTGCCCATAGCACGGGCTGGCCGGGATGCTGTTCATTGCCGAGATGCTCCGCCTCAATAGTCGTTTTAGGCTCGGGCTGAGGACGGACTTCTATAGTGGGCGCATCCGTGAAGGTGACCGCGCTGTTTCGCCCGGCCAGCGACATTTCAAGGCCAATGCGGCAGGTATCCGCGGCGAAATCCGCCAGCGGCGTATCCTTGTGCTTAACGGCGATGCCGCACAGAAGCGTTGGCCCCAGCATTGCTATCCAGTCCTGTGGCAGTGCGGCGGTTCCGACCAGAGTGCCCAGAAGCGCGCCTGCTGTTGAGGCGGTGCAATCGGTATCGAAGCCAAAATTTGCGCAGAGCTGCATGGTGCGCTTCATATCCAGCCCGCCCTGAAACAACGCAAGCAACGTCAGGGCGTGATTGGCAACCGCATCGTTGGCATTGCGACTGCCGAACTCGCGCACCACGGCGCGCCAGGCCTGCCGGGGCTCGGGAAACTGCTGGGCCAGATGACGCACGCGATGCACGGCACGGGCAATGATGCTTTCCTTCGGAATAACGCTGAGCCCTGCCTTTAACGCATCCTCAAAGTCGCCGCCGACAACCGCGCTGGCGGCAGTAGCGGCAATAAACTGCTCAGCCTGAATGGAGATTTCGCCATGGTCCAGTTGGCCATCCATGCGTGCCAGTTCGGCGGCAAATGCAGGATTTCCGGCAGCCACGTAGCCCCAGATCTCGGCGCGTATGGGGCAGCCTTCTCCACTGGCAAAGAACGTATTGTTCCATGTGCCGGAGAGCGGAGGCTGAATACCGCGCTGAATGTTGTTGAGGAAGACGCCATACTCACAAAAGAAATACCAGCAGCGGTCCTGCCAGAAGTCGGCCAGATCTCGCGAGGTAAGCCACAGACCACGTTCCTGCATAGCCTCAAGCCACAGCACCTGAAGATCCAGGTCGTCATTGGCGGCCAGCTTATCCGGCCACAATTTATCCAGGGGGAGGTCCTTCAGTTCCTTCTGGCATTCCAGCGGTGCGCCGATCACGCCGCCGAAAGATTTGCCGATCCAGCCGGCGAGCACTTTATCCTGGTACGTTGCGTAGGGGACAGAGGGAACTTTCATGAAATAGGGGACGCACAACGAGGAGCGTCGCAATCAATACTATCAAAAAGCGTCGTAAATATTCCAGATCAAACTGGGGGCCACGACGATAATGGCAGCGTTGGGGATTGCCCGTTTCAAGCACAGCTATTCTGGACGGGTAAGTTCGAGAAGAGCAAATAAAACCGAAACTGAACTCAGTTTCAGACCGAAAAGGCCAGGCAGACAGACCTGCGAGGCAGTGGGAAACGGGGGTCGGACCGGCGAGATTTGAACTCGCGACCTCTTCCACCCCAAGGAAGCGCGCTACCAAACTGCGCTACGGCCCGTTTTCCCGAATCAATTAACCACTCATTCATGAATCGGACATGGGGAAGAGCCCGTGAACGAATGGAGAGATCACGCTAGTGAAAGCAGCGTGAAATGGCAAGAAGAATGTAGAGAATTTTGCGTAAAACATTGCAGACGAAAGAAACCGCGGCCTTTTCAAAAATATTTTTCGATTTATAAACATTTTGACATAAACAACTTGCCTCATTTTATCGATCAAATATCAAGGAGTCTGATGAATGAAATCGAACGATGCTTCGTCATAAGGGCATGAAGATGATGACCAGCGCAAAGCTGGGCCCAAAAGGGCATCTCAATAATAGCTTAAGCCTTCCGCAGCCTGTTCTCAGCTGAATTCCAAACTGCCCATTGCAGGGCAAACTTCACCCACTTCTGTTGCTTTTTGATATTTCACTGCTCACTCACTTCCATGAAAACGTTGCTTGCTGTTATCTTGTCTGTGTTAACGCTTACCGCGATTGCTCCCGCCACTCAGGCTCAGGCCGGTGCGGTGATTCGCCTCGGTGATGTCACCCTGGTGCTGGGCGGCGACAATTGCCGCGACCGCGGTTATCGCGATCGTTGCTCGCCTCCCCCATGCCGCCCCCGCTATTATTCCGAGTGTCCCCCTCCTCGCCGCTGCGAGCCCCAGCCCCGTTGCAATGAAGGCTACGGCTATCGCAACAACTATAATAGCAACCCCGGCTATTACCGCAATTATCGCAACGATAATGACCCCAAGCAGATGGACGGCCGCTACTATTCCTACGGTCGCTAACCAGCGTGACGCTGGACTCTGTAGCTGACGGCCCTGTGGGGGCCGTCGCTGGGGGGATGCGGTGCGGTGGCTGGGGACAGGTTGGGTTCTTGTTGGTTTTGAAGGGCAGGTGGAATTGCGGAGCCTATGGGCCGTAGTTCTGCCTGCTCTTTTTGTTGGTTTTGGAGGATTGAGTCGTGGGATTTGCAGTGCCATTCCTTCATGCCGCCGAGTCCGGCTTGTCGGGCGGCGTGCTTTGTGTCAGAGTGGGCGGCGCGCTGTTCTGCGCCCTATGTCCACCGAACTTTTCTCCCTGATTCTGCGTCAGCAGCAATCCTGGCTTGGGGATATACCGCCCGATGGCGGTGTCTTGAGCGGGATTTACGTGTTTTTGTTGGGCGGCGGTTTGATGGGGCTGGTGGCGGCTGTGGCCGGCTTCGTGTTCTGGGCCTGGATGCTTGTTGATGCGATTCGGCGCGGCGAATATATCTGGGCGGCCCTTATCTTTTTCTTCAGCGTTCCTACGGCCATTCTTTACTTTCTGATGGTATATCTGCCGCAGGGCGGCTCCCTGAGCAGCACCAGCGGATTCGAGCTTCCGGGCGCGCACGACAGGCGGCGTATCGCGAAGCTGAAGGCGGATATTCATCACCTGGACAAGCCGCATCTGCACCTGCAGTTGGGCGACATTTATTTTCAGCAGGGCAAGCTGGAAGATGCGGAAGCCAGCTACCGCAAAGCGTATGAGAGGGATCAGGAGGATCTCGATATTCGCTCGCACCTGGGCCAAACGCTGCTGCGCCGCGGCAACGCGAAGGATGCGCTGCCTTTGCTGGCCGGCGTTGTGGAGGAGAATCCCAAGCATGATTATTGCCACACCATGATGGCCCTGGCGGAGGCAAAGGCCAAGATGGAGGATGTGGACGGCGCGATTGTCTGCTGGCGAAAAGTGTTGCAGATGAGCGGCTACAGTCGCGCACGCGTTCAACTGGCGGAACTACTGATTGCGCGGAAGGAAAACGCGGAAGCGTCGAAGCTGTTGCGCGAGGTGATAGACGACGAGCCGCATCTGCCGGCATTTCAGCGCCGCAAGGAAAAGCCGTGGGTTCGCCGCGCTAAATCCCTGGCAGGCAGGCTCCCCAGGCCGGCTTAGATCGCCCAGGCAGGTCTGGAAGTGTGACTCTGTACCTCTCTGATCCGTGAAAGAGGCCCTCAGCCTCACGCGAATTTACGCGGGATTAAAATAAATCTTGCATGGTGACATGCATTCTGGATCAAGGCGTGCTATCTTTCACTTGCCATGCCTAAAACCTACGCCACATCCCCCAGCGGTGAACCGATTGAGGTTGAGGTGCACCAGCCTGCAGCTTCGCCCAACGCCGGACGCGGTGCGGTGATCCCGCCTCCGCCCCCTCCCTACTTTTCGCCCCATGCGGCTACCGACAGTGCGGAGCTTCATGCGGCCAAGGAAGGTGCATTTACGGGCTCAAAATCCTTTTACCATCCCTACAGCGGCGGCGCCATTATGGGCGTGGACCTGGCGGCATGGGGTACTGTGGAACTGCCCAGCGGCATGATGCTGGCGATCGTTGCCATCGTCGGCTCGTTTCTCCTGACATTCGCGCTGGTCTTTAACATCCAGCGCAATCTGAACCACGACTCCGTAGCGGCTGCTGCCATCAAGGCGCTTATTGGCGCGGCTCTGGCTGCGGTGCCATTCCCTATCGCTGGTACCGCTATCGGTGCGATGATTCTGCTGGCCAGCGGGCTTCCGGTAAGTGGTGCAGCAGGTACCGTTATCTCGTTGCTTACCGGCAAGGGCCGGAAGTAACAGCGTTCGCCCATCCTGATGCGGATAGGGCCGTTTAGTTCAGTTCAGCTAATCCGCAATCAGCTGGGCCAGATGCAGGAGCGTCTGGCCTGGACGCTGCACGTGCCAGGCCTGCCAGCCACGGGCCTGGGCGGGTGTCACGTCATAGTCCGGCTCATCGCCTGCCAGCAGGATATCGGCGGCGGGCAGTGCCAGTTCTTTTTCTACGAGAGCGTAAATGGCATCGTGCGGTTTCTGGGCACCGCGTTCCGCGCTGATAAAGCGGCGTTCTTTTGGCAGATACTCGCCGAGACCCAGGCCGTCGATCAGAGGATTCAGCCGCCAGTCCCAGTTGCTGAGAAGCGCAAGCGTAATACCAGCGGCTTGCAGCTTTTGAAGTGCCGGAAGTACGTCATCGTAAAGCGCCCAGATTTCCGGTTGGGCAAAGACCAGATAGAGCTCTTCAAAATACGCCTCAAAGGGAAAGTCTGTCGGCAGAGCGCATTCCGCCACGGAGAGTTTCACCACCTGCCGCCACCATACCCGATCGCATCCATCGCTGGGAATCGTGCCTGGCTCGCGATGGATGAGCTGTCGAAATGCCCGGACGAACCCTGCCTGCAATGCGGCGCGATCCAGCGTTGCCCCGTGGCGCAGAGCAGTTTCGGCATAAATATCGCCAATCGGCCGTGTAGGATAGAGCAGTGTGCCGGAAGCATCCAGCACCACGGCGCGCGGGCGGCGCAGTCTTGAATCTGGTGCGGAGGCGAGAGGAAGGACCAGGGTGTTGGATGACATGCTGTCCAGAGAGGGTGGCAGTATTAGCTATATTTTCTTGATCTCCAGCCTGCAACCCCACGCTGAGAGATAGTAATCCAGAACATGATTGGCCAAAGGTACATGGTTATAAGCAATAACTATGGGAAAATAGAGCGTCCTTATCGTAATCTGGGAATAAAAGGAGTGGAGAGGCTTCGTCTTTACGACAATGTACTGATCACCCTTGTAATTGTCTATCTTCAGGTTTTCCATGCGAGAGGCCACAAATCCAAGGCTTAGCAGGTAAATCAGAAGCAGGGCCGTCAGGGCAATGCCCAGGGTATACGCTACGGCACCTCCTCTGAAACCTCGATTATATTGCCCTGTAGTGCCCGGCACCTCATCATCCACAGAGGGTCGGTCATCGCTGCTGGACTTGGTCGAGGAGAAGGCCGGAGTGCTCATGTTACCGACAGTATATAGTCGAACCTCATTAATGCAATAGAAGTGGACATTTTGCTGGGCATTACCCAGAAATGTATCTCTGGGATACATGTCGCGCCATCTCCAATAATATTTTTACTTACGATAAACGGAGCACTGAAGGGACCCAATAAAAATCAAGCCGCCGCATTGTCATGAGGCTGTGGTTGTATATGCTCTGTTCAGTAACGACATGATGACACTGGAAAATCTTCTTTCCGAACTGGCCCAGAAGATGGGGTTGCCGCATCTTCGGCTGAATTCTCAGGGCGTAGTTCGGCTGGTATTTGACAGAAACATCGTCGTAGATGTCGAAGGACCACGTGGAGCGCCCGTGTTTCACCTGATTACCTTGCTGGGCAGTGTTCCATCGGAAGGTCAGGAGTGCCTCTTCGCGCGCCTGCTGGAGGCTAACACCTTTGGCCATGGCACGGGCGGCGCCGTCCTTTCCCTGGATAGTGAAGCCGGTGAGATCTTCCTGCACCGCACCTTCGACCGCTACTGCACGGATGCTGAATTTTTCATCGGCGCATTCGCCGCTTTTGTCGATGCCGCTGAAGACTGGAAAACCCGTCTGGCCAGCTACGCGCAATCCACGGATGGCCGCACGGGTGAAGAAGGTCTGAACCCTGCGGGCGTAAGTGACGCCGCCCAAAGTCCCAGCCACCTGTCGCCCTACACGCTGGGGAATCCGGGATTTATTACGGCGTAGATTAAATCCTGAAGATCAGAAGCGCCGTAGTACGGCGAGATATCAGGGCAGTTACCTGCCGTGGTAATCTACACCTCTTCCTTGTCCGGCTCTGTAAGATTGGCGGGCCAGCGACGGTGGCGGCGCCAGAGTTTTTCAGCTTGTTTGAGGGGAAGGATGCTGGTGGTGAAGACCGACATATTACCCACGGTGCTGACCAGCGTGGCGATAAGGCTGTTGAAGCCGAAGAAGAAGGCGCCGGGGATTACCAGCAGGTTGGGGATGATGAAGAGCGGGTAGGCCTGACGCAGGCGGGTTCGGTGGCCGGCGGCTATATCCCACAGCGCGGAGAGACGGTCGGCGGTTGGCTGCAGCAGGATGATGTGCGCGGTGTCGCGGCCCAGTGTGTCCGGACCGGCGCAAGAGATGGAAACCCACGCCTGAGCGGCCGCCTCGGGATTCTTTGCGCCGTCGCCGATGTAGACGACGCGGCGGCCCTGGGCCCGCAGCATCTCCAGCAGATGGGCCAGATCGCCGCTTTTGACCCCACCCAGGAAGGCGTTGGCGCCCAGGCTGTTGGCCAGATTTCGGGCGCTCTCGTGGGAGTCTTCGGTAAAGATGGTCGCGTCTTTGATGCCCCGTTTGCGGAGCTCGGGCAGGACGCTTTGAAGCAGCGGCTGCTCGCTGAGGCGGAAGTGGATGACACCGGCGATAACGTTCTCTACCGCCACATAGACGGGATCAGGTACAAGGAAGGATTCAGCACTGATGTGCTCCCCGTCATTGCCTGGAGCATGGGGCGGCACCGTGATGCCTTCGGCCTGAAGGAATTCCGCGCTGCCGACCCGGATGGTGCGCTGTCCACTGACAAACGCGGTGCCTGCGCGCAGGGTAAAGCCCTGGGCGGGGGCGACTCGCAGACCGAGCGCCACGCACTTGTTCTCGATGGCGTGCGCCTGCGCCTCCGGCAGGGCAAAGAGAGCGGCCGCGGCATATCTCAGCACGATATCCTCCCGCGGTGCGGCGTGCAGAAAGACGTGGGAGACTTCAGGCGGGCATGCCTCCAGCAGCGGCGTGTCTTTTTCCAGCACTACCATGTCGGCTTTCAGCAGGCGCTCCATGGCCCCGCCGTCCTGCACCACGATGCCGTGGCGCATGCTTTGCCGCAGCGACTGAATGAGGCTGAGCCGCGAACTCATGTGGACGCCGCTGAGGTAGTCTGGACGCGCAATGGCGTGCGCCATCACCACGCCACCCACGGCGAAGCCCGCCGCGGAGGCCATCAGATTGGGCAGAGCTGCTTTAGATGCCACTTCACGACCCGTCTCCTCGGAAAGAAGCATTTGCGAGGCGGCATGATGCAGCATGCGATTGATGTGTGCGGAGGACGTCGCGCCGTGTGCGCGCGCCAGTTTCACTACGATCTCGCCCCAGATGACGCGGCTGCCGGCGTAAACCTCATCAGTCGTACGCACTTCGCGGATGCCCGTGTCGCTGCTGATCAGGCTTTCTTCCACGCTGGCATGGCCGGACATGACTTCACCATCGACTGGCACTACGCCGCCCATGCTGACCACGATGCGGTCGCCCGGGCGCAGATCTTCCACGGCCACCTCGATTTGCACGGCGCCTTCTTCCTTCCACACAAAGCGGGGACGCTTGCGGTAGCGCGACCACAGCTGCTCCTGAGCGGCGCGGATGGTGCTCTTGGTCAGACGCGGCCAGTACTTGATCCACCAGCCCATCAGCGATGCGGCGAAGTACGAGTTGGCCAGCAGGCTGTAGCCCATCATTACCGTGTAGACGGACGTTGTGGTAATACGCCCGCGCATCAGCTGTTTCCACGCATCAGCGGCCGTGTGCACGTTAGTGCCCAGCATGATGGCCGCGGAAACAGGCGCGAGAGGCGGGTAGAGGTAAGTCGACACGGTAGCCACGCCGACAAAGACGTGGGCCAGTGCGAATTCAAGGTCGAACTTGGGTGCGGGGCGATCCTTATCGCTGACATGCAGCGCACGCTCCAGAATCAGCAGCACCTGCTTACGTGAGATACGGCGCTCACGATACTCGATCGTGACGCTGGCGGTAAGAGTGTTGATCTTGTAATCATCAATGCCCAGTGTAGTGCCCAGCTCTTCCTCCAGCACTGCCGGCAGATGACGCCAGCGGCGCACAGCGGTATTGCGCAGACGCATTCGTCCGGGGGAATCACTCAGAAGTTCCCACGTGCTGAGGGTGCGGCCGTGGCGGAAAATGCTGACGGGCTCAAGCGCACCATTGATCTTCAGACACAGATGGTTGTGCGAGGAATCGGCGGGAGCGGTGTAGCTGGAGGCACCCTGAAGCAGCTTGCCCAGGCGCTGCAGAATGCTTTCGGCCGGAATCTCTGGCAGAAAGCGCAGCGTGCCGAGGCCCTGGTTCGGGTCCACATCCACACGCAGAACTTCGTTAATGCGGAAGGCGTTGACCACAAAGCGCCGGCAGTGCACGCCGTTGGGGTCACTGAAGACGTCCTGGCTCCATACCTGAATGCGGCCCCGCCGGGGAAATGCCACGCGTACCCGTGGAGCGGCAGGAGTGGACTCGGCGGTGGGATTGGGTACGGACGTCGTAGGCATATGGACGGGAGGTCTGGAACGGGAGGATATATTGCACTGCAAGTGCACTGCGCTGCAATAGAAGAGTTATGAAGCATAAGCCGCATAAGCCACGGCATGGCTCTCCAGAGTCTTCAGGTACCTGTCTGTACCTGGGCGCAGTCGCTACCTCAGAGGCTTTGGATCAGGTTGTTTTGCTTTCTTGACCAGCTGGTTCATACAGGACATTCAGCTTCTGGCTAAGAATGACCATGCACGTTGAGCAACGCCATCCCCCTCGTCATCGGACCTGGCGATAGGTAAAAGTGGCGTGTATTTGCCTGATCTAATCTTTCGCTGGGAAATATTGGCACACGGGTTGCTTGGCTTTTCCGTCATGCGTTGGATTCATGCCCTTTACCTGGTCCTGTTCTTAACTATCGTCATGGCTGTACCAGCCATGGCCCAGCAGACCGCCCCCCCGGGCGCTCCGCCCCCCATCATCTCCACGGACGAGCGACTCAACTCTCTGGAGAAGACCTCCAAACAGGCCGACGACAAGTTCGGCGTCAGTATCAACATCGTCTGGACGCTGGTAACCGGCTACATGGTTATCTTTATGCAGGCGGGCTTCGCCATGGTGGAGTGCGGCTTCACCCGCGTGAAGAACGTGGCTCACACGGCTTGCATGAACCTGATGTCCTATGCGCTCTCCATCCTGGCCTACTGGGCATGTGGGTTCGCATTCCAGTTCGGAGGGTGCGCGGATGCAAACAGCGTGGCGAATGTAAGTACACTGGGAGCCCGAATTCCAGAAACGCTCAATGTGCTGATGGGCTTTAACCTCGGCGGCGACTTCATCGGTCTGCTGGGTGGCCGCGGCTTCTTTCTCACGCATGAGTTTTATGATGGCGGTCTCTACACCCTGTTCCTGTTCCAGATGATCTTCGGCGGCACGGCTGCCATCATCCCGACAGGCGCCATGGCCGAGCGCTGGAAGTTCTCTGCTTTCGCTCTCTCGACTGTCTGCGTCTGCGCCTTTGTTTACCCGCTGTTCGGCTGCTGGACGTGGGGCGGCGGCTGGCTGGCTGCCATGGGCAAGAACTGGGGCTACGGCCATGGTCTGGTCGATTTCGCAGGCTCAGCGGTGGTGCACGTCTGCGGTGGTACGCTCTCCCTCATCTGGGTGTGGAAACTTGGGCCGCGCTACGGCAAGTTTAACAAAGACGGCAGCGCAAACGCCATTCCCGGTCACAACGTCCCCATGGGCGTGCTGGGAACTCTCATCCTGGCTTTCGGATGGTTCGGCTTTAACCCGGGCTCCACGCTGGATGGTACGGATCACCAGATTGGTATCATCGCGGTCAATACGATGCTCGCTTCCGCAGCCGGCGCCGTAACGGGTATGCTGACCAGCTGGGCGCGCCAGACGAAGCCCGATCCCAGCTTTATGTGTAACGGCATGCTCGGCGGTCTGGTTGCCATTACGGGACCCAGCGCCTTCGTCTATGCCTGGGCGGCAGTGCTGATCGGCGCCATCTCCGGTGTGCTGGTGGTGTTCGCCACGGCCTTTGTGGAAGAAACACTGAAGCTTGATGATCCCGTCGGCGCAGTACCCGTACACGGTGCCAACGGCGTCTGGGGCGCAATAGCTCTGGGTATCTTCGCCAACGGCCAGTACGGTGACGGCCTCAACAAGGTTACCGGCAAGGTCACCGGCCTGCTCTACGGCAACCCCATGCAGCTGGTCGCACAGCTCATCGGCACGCTGGTCTGCCTGACGGTAATGGCCTTCCTCGCCTTCATCATCTACACCATTGTGGATAAACTCTGCGGCGGACATCGCCCGACGATCGAAGAAGAAATCGCCGGTCTGGATCCTTCGGAAATCGGTATTCCCGGTTACCTCGCGGATGTGGATCCCGAGCCCCGCTGATCCGCGCCACGCTGAAACCCGGCAGGAGATTCCGCTCTCAACGCATGGACGGAATCTCCCGGTCCGCAAGGTTCAGATCAACGCTGGTCCTGCTTCCTTCACAAAAACCCCTCGCCCGCCCTGTGCAGCGAGGGGTTTTTCGTGCGCAGAGCGAAAGCTGTTTCTTTCTTCAGACTCACCATACGGACCGCGCAATATTCCGCCCATCTGCATAGGGAATGTACAATTCAAAAAACTAATCG
>JBGGNE010000145.1:0-9882 GCA_041287705.1 Methylacidiphilales bacterium
GCAGGAGCTCACTGGCTCTGGGAAGCCATTCACGTAACACCTGGCCCGAATGCCGAAACAGTTCCCGCCTATGAGTGTGAAAGCTACTTGCAGTTTCGCCTGGTAAGGACCAGCAACGCAGTTCGAAAACGGGTAACCGCCCGTCAGGCGAGACCCGTTTTGGTGAAACTCACCTCGGGCAGTACGGGCGTGCCTAAACAGATCCCCTGCACAGCCGGACACATGCTGGCCGACGGCCGCAATATCATCTCCACCATGGAGATACGGCCCGATGACATTAACATGGCGGTGATTCCGCTGGGGCACTCTTACGGATTGGGCAATCTGGTCATGCCGCTGCTGATTCAGGGTACCGCCGTCGTTGTGAGCCGCGAGTTCGTTCCGCGCCAGCTGGGATTCTGGATCCATCGCTACCGGGCCACCGTGTTGCCGGCGGTACCGGCAATTTTTCGTGCACTGGCCGTCCTTTCGGATCCCTGCCTGGCGCCGCCACTGCGTCTGGCAATAAGCGCGGGAGGGCCGCTCAGCGCAGCTATCCGCGACGCGTTTGCCGCAACACATGGCATCCAGATCCACAATTTTTATGGAAGCAGTGAGTCGGGCGGCATCTGCTATGATCGCACAGGTCAGGCGGCCCTGGCTGAAGGAGTTGCCGGCGCCCCTTTGCACGGTGTGCGGGTCAGTGTGTCCGCAACGGGCCGTATCGTGGTGGAGAGCCATGCCGTGGCGGTGGGACGCCAGGCTCCCATCCGGTTGTCAAACTCCACGGAGGATACTGCGCCTCTGGATATAAAGCTGCGCGGCGAAGCGGCACCTGCCAACCTGTACAGCATCCACATTGGCGACGGCCTTAGCCACGGCCGCCCAAAGCGCTATGTGCTGCCGGACCTTGGCGCGTGGACAGATGCGGGCGAAATGCGCATTCTGGGTCGCGCAGGTTCCGTGGCTAATGTCGGCGGTAAAAAAGTGCATCCCGCCGAAGTGGAGCGAGCGTTGCGGGCAATCCCCGGTGTCGGCGACTGCTGGGTTGGACTGCTTCGCCTTGTGGCAAAAACTGCGGCCCCCGGCCTGGACTCCGCAAAGCCATCCGATCCAACACCTGCAACACAAACACTCTCAGGCGACACGCGGCTGGCCGCCGCAGTGGAGACCAACCTGACGCGAACGGAACTTGAGCATGCGATGGCAGCAAAACTGGCGGAGTGGAAGCTTCCCAAGGCGTGGTTGTTGAGGCCGCTGCTGCCCCGCAATTCCCGCGGCAAGCTGGATGTACCCGCTATCTCCCGGGAACTCTCGTAAGAAGAGCGCATTTTCAGTTTGGCCATGCCGTTGCGGTTAAGTATTGATCTTAGAAGACATTGCCATGAACATGCGTGTTTTGCGGTAATCGCTCCCAACAGTCGGTCTTATCCCCTTCCCTCTTTATTCTGCTAAATTCATGTCCGTCAACATGTTCTATAATGCGTTCGATCGCGAATGCTTTTCGGATGACTATAATTATCCGCGTGGCGCCACCGATCATCGCACCGTATTTCAGCAGGACCGAGACCGGGTCATGTTTACCAGCGCGTTTCGGCGGCTGCAGGGTAAGACGCAGGTTTTTCGTGCGGGTGAGTATGACTTCTATCGCACACGACTGACGCATTCGCTGGAAGTGGCCAATATTGCGGCCTCCATATGCGCCTATCTCAAGAGCAGTTCCCCGCATTTCGAGGAAGATTTCTATATCGATCCGCAGCTCGTTGAAGCGGCGTGCCTGTCACACGATATCGGCCATCCGCCCTTTGGCCATAGCGGCGAACGCGCTTTGAATGACTGGATGCAACCTTACGGAGGTTTCGAGGGAAACGCGCAGAGCCTTCGTATTTTGTCCCGCACCATCTACGGCAGCGGCGAAGAACGCAAAGGGATGAGTCCCAGCCGGGCTCTTATTGACTCGATCCTTAAATACAAGCGTCTGTTTCGCGATCGTGGCGACGATCAAAATCACTTTCTGTACGATCAGCAGAGCTCTTTCCTGATCTACTGTTTTGGCCGTGACGACATTGCCGGCGCGCTTGATGACGTGGACGCCACACCGGACGATGCCAATAAGTTCCGCAGCATTGAGTGCCAGATCATGGACGCCGCAGATGATATCGCCTACTCGTGCTGCGATCTCGTGGATGGAGTGAAAGCGCGCTTCATCACCACTGACCGGCTGAGTCAATGGGGAGAATCCCAGGCGGGTACGATGACACCGGTAAAGGCTGAGAAGCTGGACAAGCTGATCGGGCGAATCCGCGATCGCCGTCTGGAGCCGGCAATTGGCAAAGTGATGGGCGAGTTCATCCACGCCTGTACCCTCCTGGAGACGGACAACTTCATGAGCCTGCGGACCAACCGCTACCGGTTTGATCTGGAAATGGATCCCAGCAAGCGCGAAGAAATTGCGCTCTACAAGGATATCTCGCGCATTTTTGTCTTTGGTTCCTCGGAACTTCACCACATTGAGTTCAAAGGCATCGATATGCTGCGGCGCATGATCGGCGTATGGACCGATCTTTATCTGAGCGATACCAGCACAAAAGGACGCATGCGGCTGCTTCCCGGCCCCGTGCATGAACTCATTCTGGCGCAGGAAGAAGTCGCTGAGCGCGCCCGCATTATCTGCGACTACATCTCTGGAATGACGGACGCCTACGCAGTTAAAATGTACAAGCGCCTCTTCGACCCGGACTATGGCTCGATCACGGAACTGATGTAGAACCCGCTGGAACGGGAACAGGTCTCGCGGAAGGAGCTTTGAGAAGCGCCGGAACTTCGGCCTTGCTCTCCTCGCGAGGCTGCTCCGTCTTCTTGTCTTTTTCCTTATCCTTATCATTCTCTAATGGCGAAACATGACGGGGATCGAGAAACTTGGTGGGAACCGTGTAACGCTGTTCAACGATGACAGTGCCGTCCGGTTTCGTCTCCACAACGCGCTCTTCGTAGTCTCCCGCGAAGCCGCTCAGCACCTGCTGTACAAAGCTTTGAGGTGAGGGGTTCCCCGCACTGTCAGGAGCTACGCGAGCGGGCAGAATCACCATGTCCTTCACAAACAGAAACGCGATCAGGTAGACACCCACGATAAGCCCCGCCGTCATCCAGAAGCTGGCCGACCGCATCATGGAGGGTACCAGGCGATTGAGCAGCGTGTTCGCAGACCGCCTGCCCAGGACCCTCGGATTTATGTCGGGGTCCCGGTAGTCGTCGTCTTCGTCAATACGTCGGCTGTCGCGATCGGGCTTACGGGATGTCATAGAATGAGGCTTCCTGCAACCTGCAGGTTAACCTTCAATGATATTGATTTCAACTGGCTCGACTAAAACTCCGTTGCTTTCGAGCCAGCGAATCGTCTCGCCGATCACGCGGCGTTCGCCTTCGATTTCCATGGCGATAATGCCAATATTCGCCTTTACGCTTGCGTTACGGATATTGAATGACACGTCAAACTTCCGTGTCATGTCACTGATAATGGGCTTGCTGACGGTTTCTTCGCCAAATGTAAGCCAGAGACGCTGTTTTTCGATAGCCATGATGGAGGATTAAGAGTGGTAACACTGACCTGCACCGTGGATCATACTGCCCGCCAACGCGTTTGACCAACGGAAAGCGCAAAAGCCACAAGGAGTTTACGGGAGAATGATAAAGCCAGGTTACGTAGTAACTGACTCTCATAATGTTCTTCGAAACGAACTGCCGGCGGCTATCCACATTCCGGAAGCGCTTCCAGACGCGCCGTCACCGAAGCCAGGATGCGTTCAATAGGATCCATGCGACCGACGCCTTCGTAGCCGCAGGCAAGCAGACCTTCATCGGGGCCGATAAATTCCACGCCTCGGCTGCGCAGTGTTTCCACATTTTGCTGAACGGCGGGGTGTAGCCACATCTTACCGTTCATAGCCGGAGCAATGAGCACCGGAGTGTCTGCAGGCAGCGCCAGCAGGGTGCTGGTAAGAAGATCCGGGGCCAGACCCAGCGCATACTGCGCCAGTACGTGGGCCGTGGCAGGGGCTACAAGTACGAGGGTCGCGTTGTCGGCAAGCGAAATGTGCAGTGGCTGTCCGTTGCGCATATCGGGACTTTCGTCGGTATAGACTTCGCGACGCGTAAGCGCCTGGAACGTCAGGGGCGTAATGAATTTCAGAGCGGCAGAAGTAAGAATGACTTCGACCTCCACGCCAAGCTTTGTCATCTGGCTGGCGATATCCGCCGCGCGAAATGCCGCGATGGAGCCCGTTACTGCCAGCACCACCCGAAACTTCACCAGCCCGAGGTGAGGCCCCTCGCCTCCCTCCGTGGCAGGGGCGATATCAACCGGCGATGCGGCATCCGCTTCCTCCGCGCCTTCGGGCGGAAGCAGATGAATGGGGGGCGGGGGTTCCTGAGACTGCATGATGTTAAGGCTATGAAAGATTGCCGATTCGCAGATCTTCCAGCAGTTTATCGACGATCTGGCGAGAGCCCATACCTTCGCTCTGCGCGCTGAAGCTGGTAAGGATACGGTGAACCAGAATTGGCCGTGCGAGATCCTCAATATCTTCGGCGCGAACGAGGTAACTGCCATGCAGCGCCGCCCTGGCCTTGGCGGACAGGATTAGGCTCTGTACGGCGCGCGGACCGGCACCCCAGGTTACCAGGTTGCGCAGCCACGCCGGAGAATTCTCCGAGTTGGGCCGAGTCGCGCGAATGAGCGATACCACCATATCATAAATATGGTCCGGCACCGGCACGCGTCGCACAAGTTCCTGGAAGTAAAGGAGTTGCTCGCCGTTAATCACGTTCTCGATCGGAGTTCCGCCGGCGCCGGTCGTCTCCCGCGCAATGCGGCGCTCCTCTGACAAGGTGGGATAATCCACCTGGATCAGGAACATGAAACGATCCAACTGCGCTTCAGGCAGCGGGTAAGTACCCTCCTGCTCCACAGGATTCTGCGTGGCCAGAACAAAGAAGGGCTGCGGAAGCTGATAGAGATGTCCGCCCGCCGTCACACGATGCTCCTGCATCGCTTCCAATAGCGCGGACTGCGTTTTGGGTGGGGCGCGGTTAATTTCATCCGCTAACACAATGTTGGCAAAAATAGGGCCTTTAACGTACTCGAACCGGCGGCGTCCCGGTTGATCGCTCTCCTGCAAAATATCCGTGCCCGTGATGTCCGCGGGCATCAGATCGGGTGTAAACTGAATGCGGCTGAAATCCAGGCTCATGGTCTGGCTCAGCGATCGCACCAGCAGAGTCTTCGCCAGACCTGGCACGCCAACTAACAGCGCGTGCCCGCGAGCGAAGATGGCAATGAGCAGGTGCTCAATGACTTTGTCCTGGCCAATAATGACACGACCAAGCTGGTTGCGAATCTCCTTCGAGATCTGCCCCAGCGCATCTATTGCAGCAACATCATCGTCGGATACGCCCGCGCTGGCGGCCGATACCGGGTGGTCAGGCTGGGGGGAAAGAGACAGGCTGCTGCGGGTGGAGCTCATGCTTTCGTATGTAAGAAAGAAAAGTGCCGAAATGAATGGCTGAACTTACGCTGCATAAGCAACGCGTCCAAAAAATACCCGGCGGTGTCAAAGCGTAATCCAACGGCGCACAACTTCTGCATCATATACCTGTTGACCACCGCATCGGTGGATTCACAACTCATAGTCACCCAAGTACCTGATGGCAAAGCTCTTGCGCCCGAAGATCAAGCCGGACTGCGACTGACAGCATCCAGCTGTTGAGTAAATCGCATTTGCCCGAATACTGCCATACATCCACAACGGCGGCAAACACTTATTTCATCTTATCATCTGCAACATCCATGCATCACGTTTTAATCATTCACGAAGTTGCCAACTATGAGATTTTGAAAAAGGTGTTTGATGAAGCTGCGGGCATTCGTAAAGAAGCGGGTGAGCTATCTTATCAGTTGCTCCACTTCGAAGGTCAGCTCTGCAAAATCGTCCATTTCTCAGCAGGGGGTGTCCATAGATCATGCGAAAGCGTTTTTCGGGTCCCCGCGTCTTGTGCAAAATAAGGGCAGATGCAGGCGTAAAGGCGGCCGAGTTCAATTATTTGGTTCAGCTGGAAACAGGGACATTGTGATTGCCGTCATCAGCCGAAACTCCGGCATTGCGCCGCGCTCTTTCTTCTGCAACTCTGACCGCCTATGCTAGCCAAGCGCATTATTCCGTGTCTCGACGTTCATGCCGGTAAAGTGACGCGCGGACAGCAGTTCGGCCGGGCTGAGTCCGATGGACTGCGCAATGTCGGCGATCCCGTGGAACTGGCCCTGCGCTACAATGATCAGGGCGCGGACGAGATGGTTTTCTTCGATATCACCGCCAGCGCGGAAGGCCGTAAGTCGATGATCGAAGTCATTCAACGCACTGCGGATCAATGCTTCATGCCGCTGACAGTCGGTGGCGGCCTGCGCACAGTTGAAGATATTCGCTCGATGCTGCTGGCCGGGGCCGACAAGGTGAGCCTGAACTCCTCGGCCATCTCCACGCCGGATCTGGTGCACGCGGGAGCGGAAGCCTTCGGACGCCAGTGCATCGTAGTTTCGATTGATGCCAAGAAGACCGCAGACAACTACTGGACGGTATTCACTCATGGCGGTCGCAAAGCCACGGAATGGGAAGCGCGCGACTGGGCGGCAAAAGCCGTGGAACTGGGCGCCGGCGAGATCGTGCTGAACAGCATTGACGCAGACGGAATGAAGACCGGCTACGATCTCACCATTAACCGGCTGATAAGCGAAGCCGTCTCCGTGCCGGTAGTGGCCAGTGGCGGCGCGGGCAAACTTGAGCACTTCCTGAGCGTGCTTGACGAAGGCAAGGCGGATGCGGTCCTCGCCGCCAGCGTTTTCCACTATGGGGAACTCACGGTTGGCCAGGTAAAAGATTATCTGAGCGAAAACGGCATTCCGGTGCGTCGCTGATCCAGCACAACACTGCGCTTTCCTCCGAGTTTTCCGGGTCCAGGTCCAACACTTCATGATTCGCTCTTTTATTGCCGCCGGGGGCGTGCGCAAGCTGGCCGGTATGGTGGGCATGGGCCTGTTTGTACTGCTTTGTCTGTATACCGGCCTGTACCTGCGCTGGTACATCGTGCCACAGTTCGTCCAGCTTGTTGAACCGACCGCCAACAAGCCGGCCGCTGTCTATATTGATTTTGCTGATCCCGACGACTACACGCGTCTGGACCGCGTTCGCCGCATCATAGATGGCGAACAGGGCCCCTTCATCCGCTCCCATCCTTGGGAGAACTGGCCGTATGGAACGCATCCCAGCACAACTGCGCCCATGGACTGGTGTATCCTGGCCCTCTATCAGCTGTGCACTCCCTACTTTGGAGAGCCGCTGGACTGGGCGGGCGTCTTTGTTTCGCCGCTGATGTATGTGGCTCTGCTGCTTTACCTTACATGGTGGTCCCGAAGTGTTTTCAGCATCCTGCCACGGATGTTTCTGCTTCTTGCCGTAAGCGTGTTAACCGGTACAACGTGGGCTACCGCATTTGCTCATCCGGACCATCAGTCACTGCTGTTGCTCCTGCTGGCCGTTGCGTTGACCACGGAGTGGAAGCGCTGGGGAGATCCCGAGAAAGGAACGGAAATCAGCCTGCCGTGGAGCATTTTCGCGGGAAGCGTCTGGGGTCTTGCGCTCTGGGTATCTTTCTTCGAGCCGCTTATTCTGCTAGGCGTAGTGTTGGCTGTCAATCTGGTGCTGCGTCGTCGCGAGCAGCTGCCATTTCTTGGCGCGATTGGCGTCTGGATGTTGCTCTTTACGTGTACGGAGGGCTTCCACGTCTTCACGCCGGAGCTGCTGGAATACAGGGACAAGCTATACAACTGGGGCCTCACTATTGCCGAGCTTCAGTCACTGACTTTCTCTGCATATTATAACTACCTGACACCGGTAGCCCTTCTCCTTCCATTGCTGCTGCTGCGGTTTCTGCTGAAAGGTGGTAACGAAGCCAATGATCCCCTGGAATGGCGCCACTGGGGGCGAGGGCTGGCTAAGATCGACATCTTCGTTTTCATCATTACAGTGGTTCTGATTGGGCTAACGATATACCAACAGCGCTGGCTTCCCTATGGAACCATGGCGATGATTTTGTTCTTTTCAATGTGGCTGTCGAAAGAACAAAGCATCTGGTGGAAGATCGTGTTTGCCTTGTTTTTTGTCTATGGCACTGCACAAGCTGTAGACCACTCCTGGCGCAATACTGGCGAACCTCAGGTGGTCGAGGTAAAGAGACTTGCACGTGCGATTGCAAGTCGCTCGGCAGCCTCCAATGACAAAAGCGATGTGCGCGGTCTGATGGCGCCCTGGTGGACTTCGCCCTGCTTTTTGTATCATACACGCCTGCCCATCGTCGCAAGCAGCTCGCACGCCTCCATCTCCGGCATTATGGACAGCGCCGCGTTCTACACCGCGATGAACTGGGAGGAAGCCGACGATATTCTGGTGAAACGCAAGGTGCGCTGGATCGTGGTGTATAATCCGGAATTTATTCTGCCCGAGCTCAACAAGCTGGTTTATGGACCCAAGCGCAGCAACTGGCCTCGCCCCGTCTCGGCTATTGTAGCCAATGAACTCTTTAAAGTGCGTGGAGCCCGTCCTACGCGCTATGTGTTACGCGCATTTCAGGGTGATCATCTGCGACTCTACGAATACGTACCGCCCAAGCCGGCAGCGACGCAGCCAGAGGCGCAGCCCATGCCGGCGTTTCCGCCTTCTTCTGGTTCCAGCACCAACGCGCCGGAATTGCAGAATGCCGATCTGCCGCCGATGACTCCATTACCGCCACCGGATCCCGCGCCTTTGCTGCCGGATTTGCCCCCGATTCCGGAGACGCCGGGATCTACGAATAAAACTCGCCCAAAAAGATGAAATCGGTTACACGCATTACTATGCATTTGCTGAGATTTCTGGTTGCGGTTGTGGCTTTGTCAGTACTCCAAAGCCAGGTGGTCGCGCGTGCCGCGGAGAAGTTTACCAAGGAAGAGATCATCACCGCGCTTCGGGTTGATGTGCCCAAGCTGACTGATTTCCGCCCGGAAAGCAAATCGCTCCCCACCGGCCCTGGAGCGCTGCCACCAAATCCCCAGCATCAGCCCTACCTGGAGGCTCTGGAAAAGAACTTTGCCAAAACGAAAGATCCGGAGCTGGTTGTCGCACTATTGCGGTATCAGCTTGCTCATCTGTCGCCGGAAAACGTGGAAGTCGCCAAAGTGCTTGGCCGTGCCTACATTGCTCAACCCGAGGCTTTTACTACGGTATACAAGCAGTTTCGCGCAACAGCACAGGTTCTGCTGGCACCTTATTTGGGTTATGGCTACGGCTATGCCACGCGCTTCGACCAGACCTCACGCACGGCCATGGAACGCAAGCGCAAATTCGATCGCGTACTGGCCAGCCTGATGAACGCCCGAACGTCCGATGACGCGCCGGATGCGTATTAAGAATAATTTCGATTCGTCCGGCAGCCGCTGGACTAGTCTACATACATGCCGGCTTGCTTTTCGTGCTTCTTAACAGCTTTTCGTGCCTTGCGTGAAATAGAAATCGTGTTCGAACAACTCCAACTCTCACACGATTCGACAAGGGCGACGCGAAGCATCACGTAAGGCACGAAAAAGGGGAAGACTGCGGAATTTGGCAGAACCCCATAACCCGCAGATGAGTGCCGGAGCCAATCAATAATCTACCTCTGGGAAGCTTTTGCAACGGCCTGCAAAAGCTTCCGTAGTTTGGTGCGCTGCTCGGTTTACTTCTTCACCTCAGCAAGTGCGCTGCTTACATTCCCTGCGGTATCTTCCGCACGGATAAAGATAATCTCGCCTGGTGCGAGCTTGACCCTGAAGCTTTCGGA
>JBGGNE010000146.1:0-5285 GCA_041287705.1 Methylacidiphilales bacterium
CTGATGCTGGTCGTCGGACTAATCGTTCAGATCAACAAACTGCGCCGGCAAGAGGTGAAATTGCCAGCCTGAACGTCTTATTCTAATAAGCGATCAAGCTGAGCCTCGTTCGCATGTCTTTTTTGTCAATCGCTGCGTTGCTCGTCGGTCACATATTATTCTAATATGCTCCCTCCTCGCGCCTTGCCCTTGACAAAAAATCCTGTGCGTACGAGGCTTATCTTGATCGCTCATTAGAATTAGGGCTGTCAGGAAAGAAGTATACCAGTATGGCGCAGGGATTTTGACTACCGGCAAGGCGCGAGAAAGGCGCATACCCGCAGCGGTCTGTAACTGACGAGCAACGCAGCCGGTAGACAAAAGAACAAGCCAAAATAGTATACTTATTTCCTGACAGGCCCGTAGGACCCGATGCGGGAATGGGGCGGGAAGGATGTTTTATCGGCTTCGCGCTTCTTGAATCAGTAATCGCGCGAACATCTCGGCATGAGGCTTGGGGCGCAACTCAGGGAGACCAATGACAACCGGGGCACTGGGCAATTTCGGCGCAAATGGCCTTACGACTAAGGTCTGCGGCAGAATACCGACGATCTCCTCGAGTAGAATGGCAGCGGCATTCTGACCTTCCAGTTCCACGAAGAGAGTGGAGAAGCCATCGTTTACCAGTGAGACGAAATGTGGCGAGATTCCGAAGGGTTTAAGCAGCTCGCGCGCGCTCGTCCCATATTCGGGATAGTTTTCCTTTCCCAGGCCAACCAGTGGCAAATGATGCAGTCGCGCGATGGGTATTCGCTTTAGCTTCGCCAACGGGTGCCTCGCCGGCAGGACGAGCACAGGCTGCAAGCGACATAGCTCGGTCCATTGAAATCCCGGAATCCCTTTTGCGACGGAAATTCTCGGACTGATCAAGAGGTCAAGCCGTCCCTTGACAGCCATTTCATTGATCTCCCGAGATGAAAGATCTGCCAACTCGATTCGCACGCGTGGCGCGGCTGCATGGAATTCTGCCAGCACGGTGGAGATGATACTCGTGGTGATCGAAGAGGAGTAGCCCACACGAAGAATCTCCTTTCCCGTTTCCCCACGCACACGGCGAATCGCATCGTCAGCGCGCGCAAGCACTTCGCGTGCTTCTTCATAAAATATCTCACCCGCTTCCGTGAGCTTCACTGAGTTGGAGCCACGCACGAGGAGAGGCACGCCCAGTTCTTCTTCGAGGTCCTTCACCTGCCTGCTGAGCGGTGGCTGGGTGATGTGAAGAATTTCCGCTGCGCGATTGAAAGATCCGTGGGAGGCGACGGCGACAAAATAGCGGAGGTGCCGAAGTTCCATGAGCAAGAAGTAGCCCAACCTAAAAGGATGAGCGAGCCAAGAAACAAGGCATTGGTCTGTTATTCGCGGCAGCCGTATTTTCCATGTGTGCTCGGGGGACTCCCGGCGAGCATGAGCGCTGTGCTCTCCGAATCACCACCACCTAACCCAAAAAAATGTTTATGAATGACAACAAGACCGGCCTCAAGGCCCTCCTCCGCCCCGAAGACAGCATCCTCGTGCTGATCGACCATCAGCCCTTCCAGTTTGCCAACCTGCACAGCCACGAGCCGACAATGATTATCAACAATGTCATTGGCCTCGCCAAGACTGCGAAGGTTTTCGATGTCCCCACCATTCTTACCACGGTGATTGAGGAGCGCGGCGGCTATCTCATCAAAGGACTTCAGGATGTTTTCCCCGAACAAAAGCCGATCGACCGCACCCTCATCAACACTTGGGAAGATCCGAAGGTTACCGAACTCGTGAAGAAGAGCGGGCGCAAGCAGCTCATTCTCGCCGCGCTCTGGACGGAAGTTTGCCTCGCGATGCCGACGATTCAGGCGCTCGGCGAAGGCTACGATGTTTTCATTGTGACCGACGCCTCGGGTAGCGTCAGCGCGGAGGCTCACGACATGGCTATACGCCGCCTGGTTCAGGCCGGTGCAGTGCCGATCACATGGATCGCCGTGGCCTCTGAGTGGCAGCGTGATTGGGCGCGAGAGAAAACGGCCGTCGGATTATCCAGTGTTTTACTTGAGCATGGTGGAGGAAGCGGGGTCGCTTTAGCATGGGAATTGCAGCTCTTGGCAAGCGCGCAGAAACCGCAAAGTTAAATGCGAGCCCGAGGAGCGGTCGATCAAAGTCGAAACTCATCTACGATGAAGGGTTGATGCAGGCGAACCTTCCCCCCGCGTGTTTAGCGAATACGACGCGGGGAAGTGCCTCGAAGCGAATCGGGGAGCTGCCTGGTGTTGTAAGTCAGCGAAACGAATTCATTAAAATCCACTCAAGACGACTTTACCCTTGACGCCACCTGCTTCCACGTGAGCGTGCGCCGCGCCGACGTGCGAGATCGGAAACTTTGAATCGATAACCGGAATGAACGTTCCCCTTTCAGCCAATTCCGCGATAGCACGGAGCTTGTCCGCATCGGGCGCAGCAAAAACAAAATCATAGCGGAGGTTGCGCTCACAAGCGGCGAGCAGGTTCTGGGGCTTCGCCGTGTCTACTATCGTAACGAGCCGCCCACAAGCTGCCAAACCCCTGGGTGCCTGGCTTAACGTGTCTCCGCCCACCGTGTCGAAAACCACGTCTGCTCCGCGGCCTTGGGTAAGGTCTAAAACCGCGCTGATCCAATCGGTGGTCCGGTAGTCGATCGTCTCGTCAGCTCCAAGGGAGCGCACAAGTCCCTCATTCTCAGGCCGGCAGGTCGTCAAAACCCGAGCACCGGCGATCCGGGCGAGCTGAATGGCAAGGCTGCCTACACCGCCCGCTCCCGCGTGGATCACGACCGTTTCGCCTGGCTTCAATGCAGCCCGCTCGTGTAGCGCCGTCCAGGCCGTCGTCGCAGCCAACGGGAGCGACGCCGCCTCCGCGTGGTTGAGTCGAGCCGGCTTGTGGACCACCAATTCGGCATCAATAACGTGTATTTCCGCATAAGTTCCGTTCCCGTCAAAGATGGGCGCAAAGTAAAAGACCTCGTCACCCGCTTTCCAACCCGTGACCATGGAACCAACCTCAATAACCTGCCCACTCACATCATTGCCGATAATGGCTGGTAACGTGATCTGATCGCGATAATCACCACGACGCGTCTGGATATCGAGGGGATTTACAGATGTCGCTCTGACTTTCACCGCAAGCTGCGTGGGGCCTGGCCGAACGTCCGCCACCTCCGTGACGTTAAAATTTTCGATTCCACCAAAACCCCTGAGTTGAATAGCTTTCATTCCGTATATAGTCCTTGAAGCAGATACTCGCGCAATCAGGCACTTATTTATTACCCAGGAACAAAAATGAGCAAAACAGTGAATCACAAGGAGATGCAGTCGACGGAAAAGTTTCCATTCGCGCTGCATATGTGCCGTGACGTGATTGGTTGCAAATGGACGTTGCTACTCTTATTGGAAATTGCGGCTGGAAACAACCGTCCTGGGAGCTTGCGTCGCGGGCAAGGCTCCCTCTCGGTTCGCGTCCTCAATGACCACCTCCGCCGCCTGCTCGGGGCTGATCTCATTTCCCGCACCAGCTATCCGGAGGCGCCTCCCCGCGTTGAATACGCTCTGACAGACCGCGGCATCCGTCTTCTTGAGATCCTCCGTGAAATCGAAAGCCTCGATAAATGCCATTAAAATCAAGGGACTTTCGCCTGACAGAATGACCAGTTTTCATCTACCCCAGACCAGTACCTTTCGGCGTGGTATTAAGCGGTATGCAAAAACCTTATTCCGCTGCAGCGCTTCTCTGAAAATCGCCTTTCTTCATCATTCCGCTTAAAGCAATAATTTGATACCAGATTTTGGCTCTTTTGGCCACGCTGATCGACTATTTTATGTCACTTTTTCACAGAAATCCCTTACTCGCCTTTTTGGTTTACATAACACATTCTGCACTGCTTCGCCAGATTGCTTACCTCAAAGCCGAGAATCAAATTCTGCGATCGCGGCTGCCAAGGACCATTCAAACCTCGCTGCCCCGTCCGAATGACATCCAGTGCGAGGCCAGGTTGGGCTTCCATACAGTTGCCGTTGCGGATCAAAGGCCTCTGATTACGGTGTGCGCGGCTGGGGAATCTGGCCGCCGGGGCCAAAGTCATCATAGCTGGAGATATGGATGCTGCCGCCGGAGCGGGTGGCGGTAGGGGCGTAGTAGACTCGGCCTGGCTTGCGCTTGAAGGGGATGAGGACGAGGTTGTCGGGATTGTTGGGATCCTCATTGTTGCGGCCGCGGGTGGCGTCGAACTGCTCCCTCGTATCGAGGAGTGACTGCACGAAAAGGGGCGGGTTCGGTATTTCGTCAGAGGGAAGCCCGGAGATGTTGAAGAGGGGGGAATCCGCCGCCAGAGCGTAGGAGTAGTTGGGGCTGGAGAGCGCTGCCAGAGTACCCAGAGTGTAGAGGTAGGTGCCTGGCGTCTCCCCTGGCGAGCGACCCAGAGAGCCGGCAAAGACGTCTGCCGGGGTGTCCCGTAACGCGAGTGCCCCCAGGAAGCTGAACGAGATGGTCGGGTCCGCGCCCCCCGCCAGTTTGCCCAGGCCCACCGGGCGCAGCGTCAGCGCGCGCGGCGTAATAGCAAAGGAGCCCGGCTTCCATGTGAGTGCATAGTTGCCGCCCGCGCTCAGGGTGTTTTGCATCGTGCCGAACGACCCCGCGTTCTCCCCTGCCTGCCGTCCGTTCTTGCCCGTAAGGGAGTCGCCGAAGGCGAGATTGCCCTGGATGATGACATTACGGAACGCACCTGGATCCGCATCCCCGTAAGTCTTGCTCTGCCCCGGCACCGTCGTCACCGTAATAGGTCGCGGCGTAATGGAGAAGAACCACGGTGTGCCGTCGAGAGTCACCTCGTAATTGGGATTTGAAAGCGCGCCCATACTGCCAATGTCGATCAGGTAGCCGCCAACGTTCTCGCCGGCAGCGCGGGAAAGAGCGCCTGCCACGACATCCGCCGCTGTGTCCCCGGGCGCAAATGTACCAAGGGTCGAGTAGGTAAGGATCGGATCGACGTTTCCGTACATTTTGCTTAGCGCATCAGGCACAATCGTAATAGCGCGTCCCTTGATAGTGAAATCTGCGGGGTTATAGGTGTAGATATAGTTGCCAGACGCCGCGAAGGTATCGAGCGTGATAGCGTACGGCCCGCCCATAACCGTCTCGCCGGCTGCGCGGATCAGCGTTACCGTATCGCCGCTCACCAGCCCGCCGTTCAGTCCAAATTTGGTGGCCCCGGTTGGCCCCGCCGCCGTGGAGGCGGTCAC
>JBGGNE010000147.1:0-22260 GCA_041287705.1 Methylacidiphilales bacterium
CATGCTTACTTTAATGGCAATGGTTGATCGAACATATTGATGATATGAATAGAAAAAGCAATCTCCATACGCCCATATATGTTAAAGAGATACCCACCATTCTCTTATATGGATGTAGCAGGTACAACGACTTTTATGACAACCAACGACCAACTCAAAAGTATTATAGAGAGACTCCGAATCGATGTACCGGAGCTCCGTGGCGCCCTCGTTGCTACTACAGACGGTCTGGCAGTAGCGCACTCGCTTTCTTCCGGGGATGCGAATCGTATCGCAGCCATGGTAGCCACGGCCCTTGGTCTGGGTAAGCGCATTTGTGATTCCATTGGTGGTGGCGATCTCAGCGAAACGTCGTTCACCGGTGCTGCGGGGCAGGTTTATGTCTATTCGGCAGGAAAAAAAGGGGTCCTCGGCGTACTTGCCGCAGTTGGATCCAACGTGGGACTAATTCACCTTGAAGCACGCGATGCGGCGGCGCAAATCCAGACAGTTCTGGGCTAACTCACAACTCTTTCGGCCCTGTCACATTTTAATTTATGTCTATTCGCAATACGTTGGGAGATTTTAACAGCATTCTTTGCTTTAAAGCCGTCATTACCGGCGTTGAAGATACTTTAGGTAGCGATGGAGCTGCCGTCGTCTTTACTCGCGCAGGCAGGGTTCGCGGATCCAGCGTTGCAAGAGAAATGGGATTGTCTGGCAAAAACATTCCCCTGTCCGAAATTGCCGAGACGCTGAACGGCGCACTAGGCAAAGACGGCACGCGGTTGTGCGCGGTAAAATCGGTCAGAGAGGCTGGCAACACCATCGAAGTTGAGACCGTAGAAACCGTATGTTCTGCCGGCGAAGCACTTGGATCTGATCGTAACTGCACGTTCACCCTGGGCGTCATCTGGGGCGCGCTGGAGGAAGTGACGGGACAGAGTTTCGAAGCAAAGCACACGGCCTCCGTCCTGCGCGGAGCTGAGTCCGATTTGTTCGTCTTCAATAAGCGCTAAGTCGTAAGTCAGGAGATGTCTCGTCGCGGTAACAGTGCGGCGAGACCATTGGTTATTATTCCGTTGAAGCGAAAGTCGCTTACGAGGTCGGAATAGCTGAAGTTGCCCATAGCGTGGAGCTGATTTTGGGTGCAGGCAAGATCAGTTCACAGGAACTTGATTTTCAGATAGATTCGCCGCGAACCAGGTCTTCAAAGGCTTCGCGCTTGCGCACGGTGGTTGCCTTGTTGCCATGGACCAGGATTTCCGGAGGGCGAGGACGCGTGTTGTAGTTAGAGGACATGACGAAGCCGTAGGCACCGGCGCTCATCAGCGCTACCTTGTCACCTGCACGCAGAACGGGCAGCATGCGATCCTTCGTGAAGTAATCACCGGACTCACAAACGGGGCCGACAACGTCCGTGGCGACAAGCTTATCCGCACCTTCGCGGTTGGCGGTCAGCGGAATGATTTCATGGTAGGAATCATAAAACGCCGGACGGATCAGATCGTTCATCGCCGCATCCACGATCGCAAAGTTCTTGGCGCCAGTGTTCTTGACGTAAAGAACTTCCGTTACAAGGATGCCGGAGTTACCTGTCAGAAATCGGCCGGGCTCCAGCAGAATGCGCAGACCCAGATCCTTCAGCAGCGGAACAACAGCTGCCGCGTACGTAGCGGGCGTCATCTGCTCAGGATGCTGCTTCCACCAATCCGGCTTGCCGCTGGCCAGGGCGTCCTGATACACGATTCCCATGCCACCGCCGATATCAAAGAACTTGATGTCGTGCTTGCGCTTCAGTTCCTTCACCATGGGCAGCATCTTCTGGATGGCCTTAACGAAGGGCGCTGTCTCGGTAATCTGCGAGCCGATATGCATCTGCACGCCGCGCAGTTCGAGATTCTTGAGGCTGGAGGCCGCATACTCGTACAGCGACGGCACTTCCTCGAAGGCAATGCCAAATTTGTTCTCGTACGTGCCGGTGGTGATCTTCGCGTGCGTGCCCGCATCGACGTTGGGATTAACGCGAACGGCTACAGGAGCGCGCTGCTTCATTTCTCCCGCGATACGGTTGATGGTCTCCATCTCCGCCACGCTCTCGACGTTAAAGCTGTAGACGCCGGCGAGAATGGCCTGCTCGATTTCAGCGCGAGTCTTACCTACACCCGCAAAGGTGCAACGGTGCGAAGCGCCGCCTGCCTTCTTAACGCGGAAAAGTTCGCCGCCGCTAACCAGATCGAAGCCGCAGCCGCGTTTGGCCAGCAGATTCAGCACCGCCAGAGTGGAGTTCGCCTTCATGGCGAAGCAGATCATGGGATCGAGCGGCGCGAGCGCTTTCATCAGCGCATCATAATTATCGGTGATAGTCGCCGCCGAGTAGATGTAGAGCGGAGAGCCATGTTCCCTGGCGATGTCTGAAACCCGGCAACCTTCGACAAAGAGGTCCCCATCTTGAAGTGAAAAGTGATGCATGACAGCGGAGCCGACTGCCGCTGAAGAATCGGCACGAACAGCGGCAATTATCGTTGAATGTCTTAAATCTCTGGTATGGTGTGTGTTCCCGATTACGGACGCAGCCGTCCCGCAACGCGGAAAGGGGCAATACTACGTTGCAGACCAAATAATGCAAGAAGATTGCGTAAAGGAAGTGCCAATCCTACGCCGATTGCATTATGTATACCTGTTAGCTTCTGCAATTGTTTTAATAGCCGTTTCGAAACACTTCCTTGAGCTGCGATGCCTTTGAAACAGAAACCGGCGTAATCATCTCTCGTTCAAGAGGTACCGGCCCATGTTCAATCTCACGAATGAAAGCCTCATGCGGTTTCCAGTTTAGATCTCCAAGCTTTTCCACTTTACCAAGATCCTCTCCGGTTGCTTTCTTAAAGCCTTTATACACAAGCTCGGAGCAATAGATTTTATCGTCCGACATCTGATATCGTATATCATACGGCTTCCCAAGATAAGTCAGCAATGCTGCTTTAAACTGAGGAATCGTATTTTTCCACTTATCATCCAGACGCTTCACCAGAAACTTTTGTTCCCTGCCGCGGGCAATGAATTCATTAAGCGGGGTTTTCACAACAGGGTTAACAGCCTCAATCACAACCCACGAGGCGCCATCCTTTATCACAACGCCGCAGTGAGAAAGATCGGAATTCGTAACTCCCTCAATAGCATCCGTTAAAGGGTTCCTGGGGAAAGGCTGAAAGACCACATCGCCTTCCTCCGGCTTATAATGGGGAAACCCGGCGAACGATGTTGGCCCCAGTAAAGTGAGGCCCAGCAAAACTATCACCAGAAACGCAAGAACCCGGGAACCTTTGCGGGAGAAGTAATTCGAAAACAAGATAAGCCTTTCAGCAATAATCTTTAAACTACCCAGACAGACATTTATTAGACCTGGAACTATTGCTCCTTTCAGGATACACACAACACCACACTTCGCAATCGGATTCCCAAAGAGACAAAAGTTGCAATCCAGTAATTACCGCATCGATTACATCAGCGTACATCGGACGAAATTCTATGGGGCCATTCTTGCGCGGAACGTTTCGGCACGTTTCTGCATCGTCGAAATATGTCGCTTCAGCACTTCCTGTTGCTCCGGCGTTAACTGCGCATTGAGTTCAACTAGTGCAGTCGTAAGCTCTGCTTTGGAGCGCTCCCTCGTTTCGTCCACCATGGTCTGGAACTTTGACGTGGCTTTCTGAACGATTGGTCGAACCGATTCTACCTGCCGGTCCGTCAGTTTGAGCTGGCTTTTTAATCGAGCAAGGATCGACTCCGTTTGCCTGGATGGATTAAGGGCTTTTGCGGCTGCATTGCGGACTAATCTCCCGACAACCGCGGCACCTGCTACACCACCGGCAAAAAATACAACAAGCAACAAAATGACAACTTTCCATGTCTTATCAAACGTGAAGAATTTCTTCATCACGGAAGGCTGCGCAACAGGTGTGACATTTTCGGCAGGAGCAGGAGGGATCTCAGACATAACGCGGAGGTGGTTAATAGAAAACAATTGAGTTAACAAAAAGCTATTGAAAATTATAACACATCGACTGGAACGTAAGGCATGTGGATGACGGCCGAGTCGTCATAGAAAAATGCCATCTCGGTGCCTGTTGGAGAGAGAATGGAAAAATCCGAGTCCATTACCACAACGGCTACAACCGCCACAACACCAGCAACGGCAAATGCTTTCCATCCCACGATATCCCAGGGAGATACAGGGGCGGACTGACGCTCTCTCCGCTCAGCCATAGCTCTGGCGACAACCCGTGCGGCAAAGAAGGGAGGCACACTTTCATCGCGCGTTTCAGGCTTTGAGTCTCGTGCCAGAGCAGCTAGTCGGCTGTAAGGATCGTCTGCGGTTCTGTTGACTTTGTTATCTCGATTGTTATTCATAGACGGCCCTCCGATTGAAGTTGTCTACATGTTGCCTGAAGCTTCCGGCGCGCACGCCACGCACGCACCTTTATCAAAGTCTGGTTCCAACCCGTTTTCTTACTGATCTGAGCGACGCTCATTTCCTCTAAGTCTAACATCCGCAGCACCATCTGATCTTCCGCGGAAAGAGTCGCGAAGAGCTTCTCCAGAATTTCTCTCGCGGCCAGCCCGTGCGAATTCTCGGAGGATTGCGGGCCGCTGAGAGCATGCTCATTCATCAGCACCTCAACTTCATCTTCCTCCAGATCGGCGTAGCGCAGTTCCGGACGACGCATCTGGATTCGCAAATGATCGAGACATGTATTGTGAGCTACCCTGGCGATCCAATGCTCAAAGGGGGAAGAATCTCCGCGGTACTGATCCAGTCGATTAAAAATCTTTATAAAAATTTCCTGCGCAATATCTTCCTCGCTCACACGCCTGGGAAGATGCGCCCGCACGATTCGGATAACATGCGGATAAAGCAGCTTTACCATCTCACCAGCCGCGTCCTCATCACCAGAACGGACCCGCGCCAGGCAATCCTGAATCTGGTGAGTGCGTTCGTTCCTAGGCTCTGTTTCCCGCTCAAACGTCATGGTAAATAGCTCGGCATAAAGAGGATGCGTTAAGGTTAGAGAGAGTGCCCCTCCCGGGCTTATCGAGCCAAAGTTCAGCATGATACTGATGCAGACGACATACCTGCCAGGCTGGTTACATGACATCGTGAAAATCACGATGATGGTAGCCAAATGCAAAACATTTGCCTCTCTTTCTTGCAGCGCCGGGCTTTTTAACTTATGATTTAGAAAAGAGAGGTTCTTTCCCATGATTTTGTGGAGGTCCAAGTCCGGTTCTGTAGAACTGGAGGCGCCTTCTTTTTAACTTGAGGATCTACTTCCTATGTCCACCAGACGCACCATTCGGGTGTCGGAAATCGTACGCAAAGAACTTGCCGTCTTAATTACTAAAGCCATTGAGCTGGAAGGAGTTCTTGTCACCATATCCGGCATCGATACCACCACGGATTTAAAGCAGTCCACTGTTTACGTCTCCGTGCTGGATGCGGCATTGGACCGGGACTATGTCCTGTCCGTGCTGCATAAGCACCGCCGTGAGTGGCAGAGCATTATCGGCCGCAAAATGGTGACCAAGGCCACCCCCGCACTCGTGTTTCGTTTTGACGAAGCCATGGAACGGGGAGATCGCGTCATCGGGATCATGCATGAAATTGACCGGCTGGTACCCGCAACCGCTTCGGCGGGCGAAACTACCGCGCCAACGCATGTCGATGACGAGGAGACCGGCCACTAAGGCCTTGCAGGCGTGAAGCTTCTGCATACATCCGACCTTCATTTAGGTCAAATGATGTATGGCCAGGAACGGGTCGAAGAACACGGCCTGTTCCTGCGCTGGCTGCTGGATCTTATCCGCACAGAACGTGTGGAAGGGCTCATCATCGCAGGCGATATTTTCGACAGTGCCAGCCCCCCGCAGTCCGCCCTGCGTCAGTATTATGATTTTCTGCGGGAACTCATTGCGCTGCAATGTCCCGCATTGATTATCGGTGGCAACCACGATTCCGGTCAGGTTCTTAACGCACCTCGCGACCTCCTGCGAGCGCTGGGTCATATTCATGTCCACGGCATCGCAGCGGAAGATAACCGGGAGGCACTCATCCCCTGGCCTGACACACAGGCACCCGAAGTGTTGCTCTGCGCCTGTCCGTACCTGCGAGACGGAGATTTGCGCAGGAGCGGTGCCGCCGAAACCCAAAGCGATGTGCGGGAAAAGCTGAAAGCAGGCCTGATTCAGCATTATGCAGATCTCCTGGAAGCCAGCAAAGGCTACCGTGAAGCAGGTGTGCCAACCATTGCCACCGGGCACCTCACGCTCAACGGCACCTCATCCGGCGAAGGCGAGCGCGAGATCCATCTGGGTGCCGGCGGGCTGGTTACCGGACAGGATCTCGGTGCTTCGCATCTTGATTTTCAGGGCTTCGATTATATCGCACTGGGCCATATCCATCGTGCGCAGGTGCTTCATAACAAGGAGCATGTGCGATATTCGGGTTCCCCGGTTCCACTCAGTTTCAGCGAGGCGGAAGATGTAAAGGAAGTTGTGCTGCTGGAGACACGCCGAGCGGATCCCCACAGAGGCACACCCTCCTCCGTTACCGCTCAGTCGATAGCCGTACCAAACTGGCGTCGTCTGGTTCGCTGGGAAGGCACTCTGGACGAGGTTTGCGCCGCAATTCAGGCTTTTGAGTCCAACGCTGACCAGACTCTGGATCCCTGGGCGGACCTTAAGATCCAAAGCGATCTTGCCCCGCAAATTATAGATGCAAAGCTGCTTGAAGCGCTCAAAGGAAAGAACCTGCGCGTGCTGCGCATGCGCAAAATCGAAACGGTACAGCGTAATACCGAGCCGGCCTTCGCTGAAAGTCGTGCTGACCTGCATGAGCTTAATCCTCGCGACGTATTTGCGCAAAAATGCGCAGACGAAGGACATGCCATGAATACCGAATTGGGCGCACGGCTTCATTCCACCTTTGCAGAGTTGCTGGAAATGCACCAGCAACAGGTCGCTGCCAGATGAGGATAGACGGCAGAGGCATCCTGCCATGTGCAAGGCGGCTCCCCGTATGCTTTGTGTATAGGTGGAGCAATATCATTCGCTGACATAGTGTTAACGCACTTATGTCAGCTTTAAAAGTTCGTCGGCGCCATGTGGATAGATTTTTCGCACTTAGTTGCAGCAACTTTGTCGCGCTGATCGCCGTGCTTTTGGCTTTTTGCCCAGGCCTCCTCTTCGCCGCGCCCGCCAAGGAGAAACCGCTGCCTCAGATCGTGTTTACGGATGAGAAAGCCCAACTGACAGCTCCTCAGAAGCATCCCGCGGATCAACGTGAGGTAAGCTTCGAGCTTTCCCTTTTAAGTCGAAAGGGAATGGAGAAGCTTGGGTCCCGGACTGCGAAGATTACGGAGACAGGTTTCGCGCTGCTTCCCGAGAAAGAAGGTATCCATATCGTTCGCTTTAGCAGTGGAGAAGAGCAGAGGTTTCTGGCAATCCAGCCTCCCTCCCTTATGGATGCGGAGCAGCTCCGCAAAGTGCTTCCGCTGACATCTGCCGCCCTGCTGTCCGGCGCCCCCTATGTCATTGGGGCATATGGAGATTCCGTGACCGCCACGGGGCACTACCCGGAGATACTATCAAAGTTGTTAACCAGAGCTATTGGGAAGCCGGTGCAGATCAGCATAGTGCGGCGCGCGCACTCGGGCAGGTCGATTGATGCAACCATGCGTACGTGGAATACGGAAATCGCGCCTGAACCGCCCCAGCTTGCGCTCATCATGTACGGGCTTAATGATCAGGCAGGCGGGGTATCCATGGATGCTTATCTTGAACATTATGAAGTACTTGCCCAACGCTTGAGACAGGAGCTGAAAGCAGATGTCATGTTTCTGCAGCCTACGCCGCATATCGATGTCTTTCCCAAAGCTAAATCGAAGGTACCCGAAGCAAAGGTCGAGCAGCCCAATCCACCATGCTATGCTTTTCGTACCATCGCATTCGCTAAAGAGCTGGAACTGCTTGCTCAACGTCTGAACCTCCCTTGTGCGCAAACGTTTCAGGCAATATGGGGCGATGGAGGACCTACTCTCATGACTTCCACAGAAGCAATGCGTGCGCTCTATCCGCCCAGCTACAGCAAGCCTATGCAGTCCATGCTGGAATCGGAGAACCCTTTTGCGGGGGATACTATTCATCCCAATATTCTGGGTCATCTGGCTATGGCCCGTGCTGTGCTTGCAGCTTTGAACCCCGGGCCGCAGACATCCACCAATCTCCATAATCTACCGGAAATGCACGCTACCTCTTACTGGAAGGATGGCAAAATCGTAACCGAAATGGCCAATCTGCCGGAAGGTGCGGAAATATTTGGAATGCCGGATCAGGTCCCTTTGAAAGTTACCGAACGAACAGGGACAAAGTGCATCCTTGAGTGGCCGGATATCGCTTCGGGACAGGATGTTCTGAACAGTGGCGCTGGCCGCGAGTTCGCTGCGGGACGTGGCATTGTAGCCGTTGTTACCTCCTCAACAGATACGACAAAAGTAACTCCGCTGCCCTCCCGACTTTCACCGCAGGCAGTATTTGAGCGTAAGCGATGGAATGCCGTGGAAGCATCAGTTGAAGTGAAAGTTACGGCAAGCACTCCTCTGTCGAATGGGCAGGCGGGCACCACGCTCAGCTCTCAAAACGTTAACGTGGAAATCCCGCCCAACTCCGAAGGCGGGATGATCCTGCTAACCAGAAATTTGCAGGTTAAAGCCTCCGCCAGTTCTACGCACGAAACCATACCTGCCTTTGCGCGGCTATGGTACACGCGGTACGCCCTGGCGGAGCTTCCCTCCGCCGATGATGCCATTAAAGTCGATGGTGACCTGAGTGATTGGAATAGCTCAACCTGGAGCACTCTGGGCGAGCCTCTTCATGCCCGGTGGACTCGGGGACCGCTGGACAACCGCGCTACGCCGGAAGAATGCTACATGAAGTTTGCCGTTAGGGCCGGAAAGACAGGTATCTACCTGGCTATTAACGGCAAAGGAGACGCATCGCGAGACAAATTTGTACTGTACTTTGACAGCCGTCCAGCGGAACAGCTTGGATCACCCGGCTCTTACTATTGGGTCAGTGGCGATCTTTCCAAATACCCGACCGTCCGCATTCGCAATGGGGAGACTTCTCCCAATCAGCCGGTCTCCAAAGCGGAACTTCGGCAGACAGCTCAGGGCAGTGATATGGAAATTTTTGTGCCTTACGAGGTTATAGGGAAAACCGCATGGCCCGAAGGCGGCGATCTTGGATTTTCATTCTGGTGGACGCACGTCAGCGCCGAAAAGAAAACGACCCAGTTGCAGTGGTCGGATACAGGGCACCCGTGGAATACGCGCTGGTATGGTGTCATTCGCCAAGGGAAACCGGGTGAAAAATTGCCCTATATGGTTCGAGTGGAGTGAGCAAGACTAAAGCAGAACGTGCGGACTGCGTCCAAAAACTTGATTGCTTTGGAAGCTGCAGTTGCGCCACCTTGTGCGTTGCGCCATGTCTACCATTCTGAATTTCGGCTCCATCAATATCGACTACGTCTACGCAGTACGACATTTCGTACGTCCGGGCGAAACTCTTGCCAGTCAGTCTCTTACAAAGGGTCCGGGCGGAAAGGGATTTAATCAGTCCATTGCACTGGCAAGAGCCGGAGCTCATGTCAGTCACCTGGGTAAGATAGGTCAGGACGGCATCTGGCTGCGCGATTTATTGAAGAAGGAGGGTGCCGATGTGCAGTACCTGACAGAGACAGACCTGCCCAGCGGCCACGCCATTATTCAGGTCGATCAGGCAGGACAGAACTCTATTCTGCTGCACGGCGGTGCGAATCTGGCGTTCCTCGCTTCGGATTACTCCCGGCTTCTGCAAAGCACCACGACTGGCGACATTGTCCTCGCTCAGAACGAAACGTCATGCGTTCCGGAGATGCTAGAGCTGGCAAAAAAGCATGGTGCCACCGTGGCATTTAATCCTGCTCCCATGTCGCCGGAGGTGAAGGACTTTCCGCTGCAATCCGTTGACTATCTCTTTGTCAATGAAGGAGAAGCGATGGAGTTATCGGGCAGGGAAAATCTAGCTGAAGCGGCGGATGAGATCCGCCGTCGCTGGCCCAATGTGCGGCTCGTCCTGACTCTGGGCGCTGAAGGCGTGCGCTACATGGATTCCAAGCTTTCTCTTCAGATCCCCGGAGTAAAGGTGGAAGCTGTGGATACCACTGCGGCAGGCGACACGTTCATCGGTTACTTCCTGACAGGCGTCATGAGCGGGCTGCCGACGAAAGCATGCCTGGAGCGAGCCTGCCGCGCAGCCGCGATCAGCGTAACGCGTCGCGGAGCAGCGGATTCAGTTCCGTATCTGGCAGAGCTGGAGAGCTAGCACCACTCCAGCAGGCAGAGTCTATACGGACGACACAAGAGATTCCAGGGCGGGTGCAACGGCCGTCTTGGGGGTAACTACCGCAGGTATCGCTCTGTCGGCTTCTTGTTTAAGGAGGTGGTACTCTACGCTATCGCGCAGGGCACGCCAGGATGCTTCGATTATATTGTCGGACACACCCACGGTCGTCCAGGCTTTGGTGCCGTCGGTGGACTCGATCAAGACGCGGGTACGAGCGGCGGTGCCGGATGCGGAGTCGAGGATACGCACCTTATAATCGGTAAGGCGAAGCGACTCTATACCAGGATAGCTGCGTATCAACGCCTTACGCAGCGCGGCGTCCAGAGCGTTCACCGGTCCGTCGCCTTCCGCTACCTCAAAATACTTCTCGCCCTTCACCTGCAGCTTGATGGTCGCCTCGCAATCGGTGTAGCCGTACTGCGGGTTGTTGGCGATAGAAACATGATATTCCAGCAGCTCAAAGTAGTTCTGATGATTGTGGAGAGCCTTGCGAATCAGGAGCTCGAAGGAGCTGTCGGCGCCTTCAAACTCATAACCTTCGGCTTCCATCGCCTTCACCTGGTTCAGAATGTCGCGCGTCAGTTCGCTCTTCTCCTCCAGCTCGATGTTCAGCTCTTTGGCTTTCATCATTACGTTGGTGCGACCGGCTAGTTCGCCGACCAGAACGCGCTGGCGGTTTCCCACCGACTGCGGCTGAATATGCTCGAAGCTCCGGGCCACCTTGTTGACCGCGTTGACATGCATGCCACCTTTGTGGGCAAACGCCGTCTGGCCGACAAAAGGCGCGCGGGGATTAGGGCGCAGGTTTGCGGTCTCATCGACAAAGAACGCGAGATCCTGAAGCTGGCGCATGCTTTCTTCCGGAACGACCGGGCGGCCCATCTTGAGCTGAAGATTGGCCATGACGGTCACGAGATTGCAGTTGCCCACGCGCTCGCCAAAGCCGTTGATCGTGCCCTGCACCTGCTTCGCGCCCTGCTCTACGGCGGCCAGGTCATTCGCCACGCCGACGCCGCTGTCATCATGAGTATGGATGCCCAGCTTCGCCGTCAGTCTGGCACGCAGTTCAGCCATGACCGCTTCAACCTGGCGAGGCAGCGTACCTCCGTTGGTATCGCATGGCGTGATGTAATCGGCTCCGGCATCCTGAGCGGCGCGCAGACAGGCCAGACCGTAGGCAGGATCGTCTTTGTAGCCGTCAAAACAGTGTTCGGCGTCATAGATCACCTCACGTCCGTGGCTCTTGAGATAGCGCACGGTGTCGCCGATCATGGCCAGATTCTCCTCGGGAGTCGTACGCAGCACTTCCAGCACATGAAGCAGCCATGTCTTTCCAAAGATCGTCACGACAGGGGTCTCGGCCTCAAGCAGGAGACGCACCTGGGGATCATCCTCCACAGCCACGTTTGCGCGACGCGTGCTGCCAAAAGCGGCCAGCTTCGCGTTCACAAAGCGCATGGACTTTGCCTGCTCAAAAAACTCGATATCCTTCTGATTGGAGCCCGGCCAGCCGCCCTCAATGTAATGCACCCCAAAGGCGTCCAGACGGCGCGCGATTGCCAGCTTATTCGCGAGTGAGAAGTGAATTCCTTCTCCCTGAGCTCCGTCGCGAAGGGTGGTATCGTAAAGGGTTACGGTTGGTTTCATAGCGGTGATGAGGATATTGCGAAGTGCCTGGCTGACTTCAGGTGCAGAATCTAGCAAGAAAAGCATTGCGAAAAAAGAAAGATATCGAAAAGTGAAATGACAGATCTTGTCGATGTAGAAGCGGCAAATCTGTCGCGCCTCAGCAAGGCAAGTGAATCCCGGCCAACAGGGCCAGAAAGGAAAACAAGTGAGGGCTCTGCCGGCAAAATCTGGAACAAGGCCGGAGAGCCTAAATAATCGAAGCGCTAATTCGGGCTGTGTCGCCCAAAGAGACACAGGGGAAATGCGCGGACAATGATTTCGAAAACAGCTTCACGACAGTAAAGTTAGGTGAGCCAAGGCCTCTGGGTCAAGATCAAACAGGCAGATCGGACGGCAGCGACAGCCAACGCGCCAGATCTTCCTTAGTGGTCAGGTTCAGAAAGCATCGGCGAAATTCACAAGGCACTTCCACTGGTTCCATTAATCCCCGCTGGATAGCCTCCTCCAGAACATGGTGCACGGCACGAACTCCCTCGTGAAAGCGTACTCGTGCCAAATCAACTACCGCAGGGGGATAGACAGCAACCAGGGGCTCGAGACGGCCATCGGTAGTGGCCACGCTCCCTGCAGGGCCACGGCGCAGCAAGCTCCCCAGGTAGTCCGCGCTCATGAATGGCAGGTCCACTGCGAGTACAAGTGTGCGCAACGGAGCAGAGCCACCACCATCCTCCAGGTTAAAGCGGGACAACGCTTCGATAGCTGCCAGCGGACCGCAATCCGAAGCAGTATCGAACAGAATATCTTCGGGCGGCCACTCATAACTGACACCTGCTCGACCTGAGAGCAGCAAACGCTGTGGCCCAACACTTTGCAGCAACCGCCGCTGAAGCAGGTAAAGTGGAATCCCGACGTTGTTCGCCACGAGCGCCTTGTCCTGGCCCATTCGGCTGGATCTGCCACCGGCAATGAGCAACGCCTTAAAGGGAGACAATGCAACATCTTCAGAAGGAGGAGGTTGCATAGTATTGACTATCAAGTCCTTCAACTAAGAATTATGTATGGGCACATCTGTCCGCAACATTCCACCCTGGCGAATGATGGCCCGGAGACCTCCCCTGCCCTTTAGCATCGCTTCCGCCCCTGGAGCGACGGCCTGATCCATCCAGGCACAGGGAGAGCATTCGCAATAGCCCTTGAAGATGCACCCCTGAATCTCGAAGTATCTGTTGATGAGCCCATTCAGATCCAGCCCAACGGTCACGACGTTTCGCCGGTAAACCGACGGAGACAGGTGGGTGACGCCAAGTTTCTGGCACACCTCATCATGCACTTCCTTGGAGAAAAACGTAATTTGCCCCCGGTAGTCGGGCTTGTACTGGAAGAAGCGATCGCCGACTAAACCTGAACCAGCCACACACTCCACCTCGCTGACCTGCTCCATCCGAGCTGTGCCAGCCTCACCGCCCCATCGACCGAAGTACTTGTGCGCGGGTGAGATGAAAATGGAAGCAATATGCCCTGCCGGAAGAGAAAGCAGAACCGGCACTGAGTCCGCTGATTTAGCATCCGCTTCCGTAAGGAATAATGGAAAGGATTCTTGCATCTGGATTCAAGGCTCCATCATTCATTATACGCCAGCGCATCATCAATAACAACATAGTCATGAGGGACATTGAATGTCCCGCATGACACCGAAGCCATGGAGAAGCGCCAGCGTGCAGTCAACCGCCGGATTAAGCGCGGAAGGCCTGCTCAATCACGTCAGCCTGCTCCAGCTTGTGGATACCCAGCGAACCCGTTGCAGGGCTGGCGGAAGCATCGCGGCCGGCGTAGGTGATCTCTGTGCCGAACGATTTGCGCAGGTAAGGCTCGATGTATGACCAGGCGCCCATATTCTGAGATTCTTCCTGGCACCAGACGATCTTCTCGAACTTCTGGCCGGCAACAATGCCCTTCAGCTTCGCCTCATGGAAAGGATAGAGCTGCTCAAAGCGCACGATTGCCGTGTCCTCAACGTTCTTGGCAACGCGATAGTCGTCCAGGTCGTAGTAGACCTTGCCACTGCAAAGAATGAGCTTCCTCGCATTCTGCGTGTTGCGCGCATCTGGCAGGATTTCCTCGAAGCAGCCCTTGCTGAATTCCGAGATGTCAGAGACGCAATGCTTATCACGCAGCAGACGCTTCGGCGACATCACGACCAGCGGCTTCCGTATCTTGCGCAGGCCCTGACGGCGGAGGAGATGAAAGAAGCTGGCGGGCGTAGTGCAGTTGGCCACCTGAATGTTATCTTCCGCGCAGGCCTGCAGGTAACGCTCCAGTCGGGCGCTCGAGTGCTCAGGTCCCTGACCTTCATAGCCATGCGGCAGCAGAAGCACGATACCGGTACTGATGCCCCACTTGGATTCAGAGCTCGTAATATACTGGTCAATTACGACCTGCGCGCCGTTGCCGAAATCGCCGAACTGCGCTTCCCACAGGCAGAGCATGTTCGGGTAATCCAGCGAGTAGCCGAAGTCGAAGCCGAGCACTGCGTATTCGGAGAGCGGGCTGTTGTAGCAGCAGAAGCTTGCCTGATCTTCCGAAATGTTCTTCAGCGCGACATATCGCTCGCGGGTACGCGTATCGTACAGCACCGAGTGGCGCTGCGTAAACGTGCCGCGGCGGCTGTCCTGACCAGACAGGCGAACCGGAACGCCCTCGTAAAGCAGCGTGCCAAATGCCAGGGCCTCGCCCATGGACCAGTCGACAGGCAGCTTGCCCGTTGACATCTCACGGCGACGTTCCAGCCATTTCAGCAGCTTGGGATTGGCGTGGAAGCCAACAGGCGGCAGGTTGGAAAGAGCGGTAGCCACCTTCTGCACCACTTCCGGAAGCGCCGCGCTCTCAAAGGGTTCCATGATCTGCGGCGTGGAAAGCGGTTTGCGGATGGAGGGTGCCATACCCTGCACCATCGCCTTGGATTCCGCCAGCGCATCATTCAGCTTTTGCTCGAACTTCGCGTGGTAGGCGCTCGCTTCAGATTCGCTGATTTCGCCACTGGCCAGCAGTTCCTTCAGATACAACTCGCTGACCAGATCGTGGTCATCGATGGCCGAGTACATAACGGGCTGAGTGAAATCGGGCTCTTCGCCTTCGTTATGACCCAGACGGCGATAGCAAACGAGATCCACAACCACTTCACGCTTGAAGCGTTGGCGGAATTCGAACGCCAGCTCCATAACGTAAACTGCGGCCTGAGGATCGTCACCGTTTACGTGGAAGATAGGCGCGCCCAGCATCTTGGCCACTGCCGTGCAATAATCCGTGCTGCGACCATCCTGCGGCAGCGTGGTGAAACCGATCTGGTTATTGATGATGATGTGGACTGTGCCGCCTGTCTGGTAACCTTCCAGCTGGGACATGTTCAACGTTTCCATCACCACGCCCTGACCCGCGAACGCGGCGTCACCGTGAATCAGGATTGGCAGAACCTTGCCACGTTCCTTCGTGTCGTTCAGCAGCCGCTGCCAGGCGCGGGCCTTGCCCTGCACCACGGGACCAACAGCTTCCAGATGGCTGGGGTTAGGTGCCAGACTGATACCGACGCGGGAACCATCAGCAGTGAGCTGAGTAGCCTCAAAGCCCATGTGATACTTCACATCGCCATCGCCCTGAACGGCCTGGGGCGAGTAGTTTTCAGCAAACTCATTGAAGATGAATTTGTAGTTCTTACCCAGAATGTTTGCCAATACGTTGAGACGTCCGCGATGGGCCATTCCCATGACGATCTGAGAAACGCCGAGTTCGGGACATTTCTCCACCACGGCGTCCAGCATGGGGATCAGCGTTTCGCCGCCTTCAAGCGAGAAGCGCTTCTGACCGACATAGCGCGTGTGCAGGAAGCGCTCAAAGAGCTCGCCTTCCAGTACGTGATTAAGAATGCGCTTCTTCTTGGCCGTGGAAAAATTGGGGTGATTACGGCACTTTTCCATGCGATCGCGCAGCCAGCGCCGCATCGTAAAGTCATGCATGTGCATGAATTCCACGCCAACGGTGTCGCAGTAGGTTTCCTGTACAATGCTCAGGATATCCTTCAGCTTGCGGTCGCCGCCGCCGGCCAGAGTGCCGGAGTCGAACGTGGTCTCGAAATCTTCTTTGCTGAGCTTGAAGTTCTGCAGATCCAGGTAGGGAATCGATTTCGTGTTGAAACCGAGCGGATCAATACGTGCAATGTAATGGCCGGAGGTGCGGTAAGCGAACAGCAGATTGTAGAGATGGGCCTGCTTGGCACGTTGCGAAAGAGCTTCCGCACTGGGGGCGAGGCTTTCGCCGGGGGCAGAGACAATGACCGCACCGTTACCGCCGCCTGCGTTGCCGTTGCTGCTCTGGGAGCCGTTGGTGCCGCCCGTGCGATCTGGCGGAGGCTGGGTGCAGCCTAGCTCGAAGCCTTCAAAGAAGTGGCGCCAGGATTCTTCGACGCTTTCGGGGAAGTTGCGCCACTGCTCATAGAGAACTTCCAGCAGGTCGGTATGGTCCCCGTTGGCGGCGCTGCCAAGCGCAGCGTTACCATTGGGGGTCGCCCGCCCACCGAAATGCTGGAGCTCGATGGAGGGAGAATTCGAACGATCATTCATGATCTTAAGATGATAGTAGGAAATTTGCGTTTCGGCTACACTACAAGTGAGGTTGTCGCAAAAATTAGGCTTGAAATTTATGAGGCGCACTCATGAAAAGGCCAGCTAATACTTCGGCAGGATGGAGCGCGCTTTTATTAGAGAATTAAATACGTGGCAACCCTCACACCATGATTGATATACGCATTTATCAGCGAGGCGATCACACCAGCGTCGCCGAAATTTTTACGCGCGCCATCCACGAAATTGCGTGCGTAAAGTATACCGCCGCTCAATGCCACGCATGGTCCGATCCCGAACCAAATCCCGCCTACTGGCAGAAGCGTTGCGAGCTCAAGCGACCTTTTATTGCGGCTATAGAAGGTCAGATCGCAGGCTTCCTTGAGCTCGATCCCGACGGCCATATTGATTGCGCCTATGCGCACCCTGAGTTTGTCAGGCGCGGCGTAATGACGGCCCTGGTACGCCACGCCGTGCAAACTTGCCGTGACATGAATCGGCGACGCGTCTATGTGGAAGCCTCACTCTGTATCAAACCGCTGATGGATAAGCTTGGTTTCACCGTCATCCGCGAAAACATGGTGCACATGAACGGTCAGGAGCTAATCAACTACCACATGGAGCTGCCGCTTACTTCCCCTGCCCCACAAGCTCCTTATATAGCGTAAGATAGTCATCCACCATCCGGCTGACATCGAACCGGGATTCAACGCGGGCACGCACGTCTGCCCGATCAATTTCATCCAGGCGACGCACCGCGGCAATAGCTTCATCGGTCGTCTGGATAAGAAAGCCTGATTTCCCGTCTTCGATAATTTCCGGCATCGAGCCCCGGTTGCGGGCGATTACCGGAGTGCCGCATGCCATGGATTCGACCACGCTGAGACCAAACGGCTCGTCGAAGTCGATAAGGTGCAGCAAGGCGCGAGCACCGGCCAACAGCGCGCTGCGATCTTTGCGTGCCACTGAGCCGATATAACGGATGCCATTTCCCAGACGCGGTTCAATCTCACGGGCAAAGTAGTCCTCGTTTGCGACAATGCCGGCAATGAGGAGTTCCATGCCTGCGGCCTCAGCGACTTCGATCGCCTCATGGGTGCCTTTTTCAGGATCAATGCGTCCAAAAAAGAGCAGGTAATCGCCTCCTGACGTTGTGCGGGGCTTGAAATCCTGGATAGGGATACCGTGATGAATAGTGGCGGCATAGCGCAACTGCGGATGGCGGTCGGCATCGCTGATCGAAACGTAGTGGCCGCTGTGCTGATAGCGCTCATATGCCGGAATAATCTTCTCCGAGGAAAACCCGTGAATGGTGGTGACCATTGGGGTCTTGACGAGTTCGCTGTAGCTGAGCGGCAGAAAATCAAAGTGATTATGCAGAATGTCAAACTCCGAAGCGTGCTCCATGGCATGGGCTATGTGAAGGCATTCCCACACCTTGGCATCCAGTTTGGTGTCCTCCGAGTAAGGTCGAGGGCACACCGCCTTTAGCTGAGCTTTTGTCTGAGAATCCGCCGTGGCAAACAGGGTAACCTGCACACCACGCTGAACAAGACCCTCCGTAAGCATGGAAACAACAAGCTCCCACGGACCATAATGGCGGGGCGGCACACGCCAGGAAATGGGGGCTAACATACCGACACGAAGTGATGAATTCTCCATCTCGATAGCTTAGCATTGATTGTGAATCTGCGCTCTAAAACATACAGAATTTTAGAGGCCTATAAGTTAAAGCATTTCCGGCCCACGAACTTCTTGCATATCGCAATACAGACACTAACTCACATTGCCAAATGCAATACATGGAGTCGATCCATCCTTTTTCAGGCGTTAGGGTTAGAGGATCTGATGAAGGAGTACCACCTGCTATCCTCACACAGAAGCCATCCTTTGGATGACAAGTACTAGTTCGCTAGATCATTAGTGGCAAGCACAACTAGATGCGCCCTGACAATGCCAATAGCTTCGAGCTTGTCCAGTCAGCGCCTGACAAGCGCACTGGGCAATGCCGCGCCGCCTGAACTCCGGCACGGCAGCTTCTGGGGAATCTGCCTCTCGCAAGACAATGCCGGGTGTCGCTGTCGCTGCGATCATGCCAACACTTCAGGATAGCGCTCCATCGTCAGCTCGACTATGCGGACCTGGAGATCTATTGGTTGTACAGCGGTCACAGGGAAACAGCAGGTCGAATTTCCAGGGTAAGGCAGTAATCCTGAAAGCCAATGCTTCGCCAGAACGCCATTGCAGAAGCATTGTGGCAGAGCACATCTATGGTAATTCGCTTGTTCGCAGGCCAAATGTGCTCGCGCAATAGTCTCATACACTCGCGGCCAATACCGGTACGACGAAGATGGCGCTGAACAAAAAATTGTCGCAGATACACTTCCGTTGCCGATTCTCGATAGAGCCCATATGCAGCGATTTCGTCCCGGCATTCTTCGCCACCACTTCTGAAAATCACCGCCTTGTACTCCGTAGCAAGCCAGTCGCGCATTCGTTCGGCAAGTTCGCCCGCCGTCATGAGATTGCGGTGACCTTCGTCATGGATAAGCTGGAGGTTCAGTTCGCCAAGCAGACTCGCATCGGCACCTGTTGCGAAAGCATAAGTCATAGCGGTCGTCATTCAGCAAACCAGTTCCCTGGCGTCCAGAGCAGAGCGGATCGCGTCCATCAACGGTTTGTCGCGCTGCGAGTCAAAGGGGGTAGCGGCACGCACTTGCTTATCATAGAACCAGGCTGGGTAATGCTTTAACTCTGCCGGCTCATTCTCAAAGCGAGGAAAGAGGTGCGCATGGAGTGCAAACTCCATATTGCCCAGCAGTTCGTAATTGATAAGCCGCGCACCGGTGATCTCCAGCAGCACATCCCCAATCAGTGACATCTCGTACAGAAATGCCTTGCGGGCGTCCTTATCCAGATGATTCAGCGAAGGCACGACGGGATCCGCCAGAAGAAGACTGTAACCGCGCAAAAACTGAACATCGCCCAGCACAACCCAGCCGGAGCTGATGCGACAGATGGCTTTCTCGTTCCGACCGGCGCGGCATTGCTCTACACGCTCGTGGATAAGAGTGGAGTGCCGCATGGGGGTTGTGGTCATGTCTTATCTTCTTGGTACCATAAAGAAAAGACACAGACAAGCTTCCGCCTAAAACCATCTGTTTAAACAAATGGCTTTAATTCTGTATGGACCGGGCTCTTTTCCTTAACCTTAAAAGCTGCAATACTTATATTGACATCGATCCTATGAGAAAAATGACCCGATTTCTGTTTGGTATGATGCTGGCTTTACAGCTATTTACAGCGGCAGTGCATGCGCAGGATTTAGGCAAAACCCGCATTGCCACCTGGAAGGATGACAAGAAAGGCGCCTTCATGCTCATGTTTGATGACTGCTGCCCGTCACATGTCAATAATGTATACCCGGCTCTCAAAGAAAAGAACATGACGGGCACGTTCTATGTTGTGGTAAACAAAGGCGAGCGCAAAGCCAAAGCAGCATTTTGGGAGGAACAAGCGCCCAAGGAACCGTTTATGGTTTATGGCAACCACACAGTCAATCACAATGGCTTTAAAGATGTAGAGAATGCAGATCAGGAACTTCTGGGATGCAATGAGTTTATCTATAAATACTGCGCAGGTAAGAATCCTCGCCTGCTCTCCTATGCAACGCCCGGTGGTGTTCCTATCAAGATTTCCAAGGACGAGCTTAAGACATTGCTGACGAAATATAATCTGGTGGAACGACCCACCTTTAACGGCCATGGCGGTGCGATTCATCAAAAGACAAGCGACGAAGTCCTGAAGCTGGCCGACAAGGCGATCTCGAGCGGCACTGCAGAATACATCATCTTTCACGGTGTCGGCGGAGACTGGATTCCATTTGATCTCGCTCAGTTCCAGCTCCTTGTCGATGGGCTGGACGCGAAAAAAACCGATCTCTGGATCGCCGACCATATCTCGGTGCATCAATATGAAAAAGAACGCGCAGCCACAACAGTCACCGTTGCAGCCGCAGACGCCAGGAAGATCCAGCTGACCCTGAAATGCAGTGAAGATGCGGCCTTCTACGATCTGCCGCTCACCTTCGTCACGACCGCCCCCGCCAACTGGACGCGTTGCCAGGTTGTCCAGGGTGACAAGAAGCAGGTTGTTGATGTCAAAGCCGGCAGCGTCATGTTCAATGCGCTTCCCAACGGCAGCGTGACTCTTACCCCGGCAAGCTAATTGCCGGGTGAGGTAGCGGATGCAGGCTCGGGCGGCTGGAGGCGTATCGCAGCGGCGGATCAGACAAGCTTTTGGCCCGCCGTAATCCGGGAGGCAGTCCGAGTCCGCTACGGGCTCCGCCGTTTTATGGCTCTGGCCCCCATCACATTGACGACTACCTGATCCATTTCCATTCGGACCTTGGCTACTTCAAAAGCGTGGTTTTGAGGGAAAGCCACTTCTATTTTCCACCGGTAAAAGGCGGTGAAACAACTTTTTACTTTCTGACTCGGTGCTTGACATCCTTCATAACTTATTCAGTAAGAAGGAGTGCCGGCGGTCGGACTCGAACCGACACACGGTTACCCGTAACAGATTTTGAGTCTATCGTGTCTGCCATTTCACCACGCCGGCGGTAGGAACGTTTATTTATCGTGCATGCAGTTGCGGGCGAATGCAAGAACAATGGCGGCACATGCACAGATTTTTGTGAGGTCTTGCAACATGGCGCCGATAGCCTAATATGGCTGCGGCAATCAAATATTCGCTCCCCTATACCCGCCATGAGCCTAGAAATATTACCCACCTTCGCTGCGTTTCCGGACACATTTCCGGTAGCTCCACCCCAGCTTTTTCAGAAGGAATATCTGGTGGCCGGGGAGCTTAAGGTAGCCTCTGCGCTTAAGGAAGTCCGATCGCCGATCGGTACAGTTTCAGAGGGCATTTTCAGCCCGGTGGTTCTGGGTCATGTGCCCAAGCTGGGTAAAGATGAAGCGATAGCGGTGCTGGACGCAGCCGTGACTGCTTATAAGCAGGGTCACGGTGCCTGGCCAACGGCAGCCGTGGCGGATCGTGTGGCTGCCGTGGAGAAGTTTGTGGAGCTGATGGCTCGCGAACGGGAAGCGGTCGTGACGATGCTGATGTGGGAGATCGGCAAAACGCGGGGCGACAGTGAGAAGGAATTCGATCGTACTATTGGGTATGTAAAGGACACGATCGAGGCCGTTCGGGATCTGGATCGCGATGGATCCCGCCCGATGATTGTGGATGGCATCTACGGCCAGATTAGGCGCATGCCGCTCGGCATCGTGTTGTGCATGGGACCGTTCAACTATCCGCTGAATGAGACTTTTGCGACTTTGCTGCCTGCCCTCATCATGGGCAATTGCGTCATCTTCAAGCCGCCAAAATTTGGAACGCTGCTTTTCGGTTATCTGCTGAATGCTTTCAAGGAAGCGTTTCCGCCCGGCGTGGTGAACATGTTATATGGTGACGGACGAACTGTCGTGCCGCCCGTGATGGAGAGCGGTCTGATTGACGTACTGGCTCTTATCGGCTCCAGCAACGCGGCCAATACGCTCAAGAAATCGCATCCCCGGCCCAATCGACTGCG
>JBGGNE010000148.1:0-2681 GCA_041287705.1 Methylacidiphilales bacterium
GAAGGAGGTTCTCTCCAATGACAAAGCCCAGCGCTTTCTGTACGAATTCGAGCGACGCGACGGATCCACGCGCTGGCTGGAAGTCACCGCGCGATCCTACCCCACCACGGGGGGCGAGCGCCGCCTGATTCTGGTAGCGCGCGACACCACCGAGCGTAAGTTCGCCGAGGAATCCCTGCGCCACCAGGCCCTGCATGATTCCCTGACGGGACTGCCCAACCGCCTGCAGCTCACCAATCTGCTGGAGAAAATGCTGCCCACCACAAGCAGCACCTCCGGCCAGGGTCTGCTGGTCTACCTCAATCTGGATTACTTCAAGGTCGTCAACAACACTATCGGCCATGAGGCGGGCGATCAGGTGCTGATCAACATCGTCAGGCTGCTGCAGACCTCGCTGCGCCCCGGCGAAATGCTGGCTCGTGTGGAAGGCGACGAGTTCGTTCTGGCCTGGCCCGATACGCCGCATCGCGCTGCGGAGAACCGCTGCGATAATATACTCCGGCTGCTCGCCTCCCTGAAATGTGGCGGCATGCAGGATCCCATGATGCACGTTTCCGCATGTGCGGGCATGGCGCCGATTCAGCCGCAGCTCTCCGCGCGCGAGCTCCTCAGCCAGGCCAGCAGCGCCTGCTATGCCGCCAAACGTCGTGGTCGCCACCACTGCAACTGGTACACGCGCTCCGAGGACGAACGTGAGGCCAAGAGCGATGACGTTCGCTGGACCAACCGCATTGAGGAAGCCCTGTCCCAGCGCACTTTTGTTCTTCATTACCAGCCCATCGTCACAGCAAAGTCCGGCAAAACCGTCTTCTATGAAGCCCTGATCCGCTGGCCCGTCGAGGGCGGCGGCTGGGTAAGCCCCGGTACCTTTCTGCCCGTGGCCGAACGCGTCGGTATCATCGAGAAGATCGACGAGTACGTCATGGAATGCGCCGCCGAAGCGCTGCGAGAGTATTCACAGCTTCAGCTCTGCATTAACCTGTCCGGCAAATCCCTGCAGCGCAGCGATCTGATTACAGTGATCGAGTCCGTGCTTTCCCCCTACGCCCACCGCGTTATCTTTGAGATTACGGAAACCGCCATCGTCTCGCAGCTCGGTCAGGCCCGCCAGCTGATGCTGGCTCTGCAATCTCATGGCTACCGCTTTGCCCTGGACGACTTTGGCATGGGCTACTGTTCCCTGGCCTATCTGAGGGATCTTCCTGCCAACATCCTCAAAATCGACGGCAGCTTCATAAAAGAGCTCGCCACACAGGCCTTCAACCGAGCCCTTCTCCGCAGCCTCACCGAAATCGCGCGCCTCCTGGGCCAGCAGACGGTAGCCGAACACGTAGAAACCGCCGAACAGCACGCCCTCATCAACGAGCTCGGCATCGACTACGCCCAGGGCTACTTCTTCGGAAAAGCTCAGCCCCTGGAATCCCTGCCCCTCCGCACCACGCAGCCTCTGCCCCATCCCGCCATCCCGGCTATTCGGTAGCCGCCGGAGGAGGTGCAGGCGAGGCATGCGCCCAAAAGCAACCCGGATTTCCTCCCAAATAACGAGGCAAATGGGTCTAATGCCCCGGACCGGCCTTTACGCCGTTGGGTAGTACCAGCGCATATTCCTTTTGTGTGGCGGGGTCGCTGGAGGGATTCGTGGCTGTGTTGTCTCGGCTTATCAGGTCCATGGTGAAGGTGCCGTACTTGAACTTCAGCTCGGCACGCAGGGGAATTCGTTCGGAGGAGTCGGTCATCCAGACAAGGAGACCTCCTTTTTGGGCGGGCACCGTGGGTTTACAATCCAGCATGATAATCCAGCAAGGGGGGTGATTGCCTACGCGCATCCAGGCGCGTCTGGTGCAGACAGCTTCGCCCATCTTGACCTTGCCGTCCTCGTAGACAGTCAGCGGACGTTTCGTTCCCACCTTCCATTCGCCCGTGCGCAGCGAGTACAGCATGGACCCGATGTCTTCCATGGAATCCTGCGTAAAAGTGAAGTGATCCACGCTTTTGCGGCTGATGCGGTCGCGCGTGACGCTTTTGGCGATGTAGTCCACCTTGTTTTCCTCTACCAGCGTGCGCTTCGGCTCTTTGCGGTCCTGGCGATACTCCACGCTGCGCCAGGGCGCTTTCTGGATTGTGGAGGAGAAGCGGCCGCGCACGGGATAAATGGTTTCGCCGGCTGCGCGCGTGCGCATATAGAGTTCGCTCTGCCAGGTGCTTCCGGCATCGCGTGCGACAAACGTGCCCTCGGCCGCCAGCACAATGCCCCAGCGGATTTCGTAGCGCATCACCTCTCCATTTGGCCATACCGCCTGGTTCAGTTTCAACGGACCGTACGACACAAAGGGCGTAGTCGCTTTCTCCTCCGCGGGTGCCTCCATCCCGCCACCACCGCCTGTCTTGCTGGATTGTGCATGCGCAGGCACAGCCGGCAGAACGGCAAGCGCAAGCGCGAGAAGCAAGGCCAGGGCCAGACATATTACGAGCCACCGCAGAGACGTGTAGAGTGTTGCTTTCATGCGCAGACTGATGCCAGGTGACATGGCTCAAAATAGACACCAACAGAGCTTCTGTCCATGGCCAACCTCTGATCTCTGCTCTCAGGAAGCTAAGGGATTCCCATCCGAAATTTGGGTGTCTTGGTGGTGAAAAAATCATCATCCCAAACGTGTAAAGGAGAATTCGCTATTTCCCTT
>JBGGNE010000149.1:0-32889 GCA_041287705.1 Methylacidiphilales bacterium
CACGACCGAAAACGGCTTCTCGCGAATGGCGTTTGTCAGCTCGCCGCCTGCGTCGTAGCCCACATAGCCGGGGGGAGAGCCGATCAGGCGCTGGTCCGAGTGCGGCTGCGAGAACTCGCTCATGTCAAAGCGAATGTATGCGCGCTCATCGCCGAACAGCAGTTCGGTCAGTGCCTTTGCCAGTTCCGTTTTACCCACACCGGTGGGCCCGGCCAGGAACATAACGCCGCGCGGACGGCCTCCTACACGTGCCGCCTGCGCACCGGAAAGACCCGTCACAGCACGTTTGATGATATCCAGCGCTTTGACAACGGCTTGCGTCTGGCCTTTCAGGCGCTTCTCAATGAAGTCGCGGCCTTCAACAATGCGCTGCCGATCGATACGGCGCCAGGGATCTTCCGACACACCCAGTTTGAAGCGTCGGACGGCCTCGCCAATTTCGCTGAATGGAAGCTGCTCACGGCGGGAAAGCTGGGTAATGGCGATAAGATCCGAGATCAGCATGGCTTCGGTCTGCTCGACGAAGACGGTCGTCTGCCGCGAGTTCTCCGATTCCGTACTTTCCACGAAGCCCGGCAGGCTTGGAGCGATACCTTCGATCATTGCCCGGCGCAAAAGGTGGTCCGGCTTTGGAATAACAAGAGACCGGATGCGCGGATTATCCAGCGCAAACCAGCCGGGCAAATCATTTTCGCGGTCGCAGATCCAGAAGATGGAGTTGAACTGCGCTTCGCGCATGGTCGCCGTTGCGTGTGGGAGCGCCACGTGGCTGAGTTTGAGCGCGCGGCTGAAGTAGTCGTGCTCTTTCTCCGTCAACTCGTTGGGGCGAATGGCGTAGCGGGAGGCGAAATCGAGAAATACCGCGATGAAATTTTCGCGATGCGCCACCATGTCCGCAATCAGTTCCAGCGAGCGCTCCAGTGTGCAGCGCATTCGGTCGCGGGCATCAAAACTCAGGCGAAACTGCTCCTGAAAGAAGCGCCGGTTGGCTGCGTCGTTCGATCCCCGCGGACTTACGACGGTGAATCCGTCGATTGGATCGTAGCTGATGAAATACTCATAGCCGCGCAGTTGCAGTGCCGAAGCCAGGTAGCTGGTAAAGAAGAGCGGTACAAACTGACGTCCCTGTACGGGAAACGGATAGCGGTCGCGCACATTACCGGCGGTGATAAACTGCGATTTTACCGGCAGGAAGCGAAAGATATCGCGGATCCAGCGAGGGGTGGCTGGACTGGCCTGAAACTCCGCAGAGGTAAGAGCAGGGACAGGAGGCTCGGACTCGGGAACGTGCCGTGGGGCGAGCGGAGCCGGGACGGGGAGAGGGGCAGCTATTGCAATTGTGGGAGGCGAAGATAAGACTGTCTGCGTGGAGCCGGTCAGTCCAGCCGGCTGTATGGGCGCGGGGTTCACTGCAGGGGCGGGAGGCGGAACAGGTGAAGGCGTAATCGCGGGAGGCGAGGGTCTGGGAGTGGCAACGAGGACTGTAGGCGCTGTTCCGGAAACCTGGGCGGGCTTAAGAGCCGGGGCAGGAGGGTGTGGCGGCAGCGGAGTCGCCAGACCACGCGTGAAAGGTACAGGCGCAGGTGAGGGGAGTGGCGCGTTAGCTACCGGGCTGGGTATCGGTGTAACTGCTAGTGGAGGCGCGGCATTTCCCGGTGATGGCTGAGCATTCGCGCCTGGCACCAGGCGTGGCGGTACTGGCGGTGGAACGGGAGCGGCCATAGTTTAAAGTGGGTGAGAAGCAATGATCAGACCACATCCCAGCGCTGATAGCGCATATACTGAGATGGTATAGAGCTGTCAGCCCTGGAAAATGGTCTTGCACCTGTCAGCCTGCATAATTGGCCTAACCGGGAAAGAGTGGATCGCACCAAAAGCGCTGTCGCCTGTTGCCGAAGCATAAGCTCGAAAGCTATGCTCCGGCCAGATATTCACCAGGATTTGGTGACGATCTTATACGACGGCGATTTCTCGCAGCAGCGCACGGTTCAATTCGAGTCCGTAGGCGAGATTTTCCAGCAGGAAGGTCTCGTTGGGGCTGTGTGCATTGCAGTCGGGAAGCGCCAGGCCCAGAAGGAGCGTGTCCGCATTCAGCGTGCGGCGGAACGCTTCCACTATAGGAATACTGCCACCTTCGCGGATCAGGGCGGGTTCGCTGCCGAAAGTCGAAATCAGCGCTTTCTGCGCGGCAAGTCCAAAGCCCGAATGCGGATCCGTAAGATACGGGCGACCGCCATGGCCGCGGCGCGTTGTCAGGCGCACGGTTGGCGGTGCCAGACTTTTCAGGTAGGCTTCGGCGAGATCCAGAATGGTCTCTGGATCCTGATCGGGCACGAGGCGGAAAGTGAGTTTGGCATGAGCTTCGCGGGGGAGCACAGTCTTGGTGCCTTCGCCCTGGTAGCCGCCATAGAAGCCATTAACTTCGGCAGTCGGCCGGGCCCACATGCGCTCCAGAGGGGTGAAACCGGCTTCACCGCCCAGCCTGGGAGCTCCTGTAATTTCCAGCAGACGCGATTCCTGTAGCGGGCTCTTGGACCACTCTTCGCGTTCCCACTTTTTCAGTGAATGCACGCTTTCATAGAAGTCCGGGATGGCAACTGCACCGTCGCGGAAGTGCAGGCTGTTTATCATGCCCGCCAGCACCGAGATGGGATTAACCACTGCGCCGCCAAAGATGCCGGAATGCAGATCCCGTGCCGGGCCTGTCACGGTAATTTCCAGCGGAACAAGGCCGCGCAGCCCATAGGTCAGGGTGCCTTTGCCGCGCGCCGCCATCGTGGTATCCGAAATGATGATGACATCGCACTGCAGCTCTTCTTTGTGCTCGTCGATGAAGCGGAAAAGGTTTGGGCTGCCAATTTCCTCTTCACCTTCTATGAGGAAAATGACATTAACGGGCAGATCACCGGCCAGTACCTGAGATTCGACGCCAAGGATATGCGCCAGAATCTGGCCCTTGTTATCAGAAGCGCCGCGGGCCGTAATGATGCCGTTTTCGATGTGCGGCTCAAAGGGAGGCCGCTTCCAGAGGTTCAGCGGATCTACCGGCTGGACGTCGTAGTGCCCGTAAATCAGCACTGTTTTCAGACCAGGCCGGGGAGTGCTGCGACCAATTACAACCGGATAGCCGGGTGTCTGGTGAAGTGCCACATGCAGGCCGGCTTGTTCCAGCCGGGTCCTTACCCATTCCGCGCACTGAAGAACACCGGGACGAAAAGCGGTGTCAGTCGAAACGCTGGGCAAGCGCAAAAACGTGATTAACTCCTGCTGATGTTCGGGAAGCGGTGTCATTGTGTGTAGGAAAGAACGTCTGGAAGCCGTATGCGAAATCCTTTATATAGTAAACCTGAAAGCGGCAACCCATTGATGGATCGCCGCCTAAAAAGAACGACAGAGTGCCATATTCGGATCAGCCGATCACTTGGATCGTGATCCGCCTGATCCGACCGTGCGGGACGGAACCCCGGCATCGGGCTTGGCGGCTGAGGCCGGCGGCACGACACTGTACGGGCTGGGGGGAGCGTATGAGCTTGGTGATCCGCCTGAAGCCGGAGGAGTCTGGCTAAGGCCGGAGCGTCCGGTGCCAGGTGCGGAGGTGGAAGGCGGTGCGTAGGATTCGGGAGAAGCGGGTGCGCCACCAGGGGTCTTGGCCACACTTGAGGAAAGGCGTTTGCGTTCTTTTTCCTTATCCTGTTCACCGCCCGCAACCAGAACTCCGCCGTCCTGCATGCGCATCAGCTTGGGCGGAACGCCGTTTGCGGAGATGTATTTGCTTTGATTCTGTAAACCACCCATTGCATCCAGACGAGAGTAACGGTATTCGCCGGAACCAATGATGTGCAAGACGTGAATGTTGCCGCTGTCATCAAACAAAATCTGAGGATTTGTATCCGTGATTTCACCCAGCGAAGTATTCGCATACACACGGTTTGCATTAGGATCTTCTACCCGTGCATAGGCGTATGAATTGCTGAGATCAGGCGAGAACTTCATGATGCTATACGTCAGATTAGAGCTCTGATAGTTCCGCGACGTACTATAGAGTGTCTTGCCCTCTCTGATCTGGAAACGCTGGGGATTTGTAATAACCGGATCGCCGAAGGGAAGCCCGATAACGGTACGCAGGCGATATTCTCCGGGATTACGGATCTGATAATAGGGCGTAATATCAATAGTAAAACGCAGTGGCTGGCCCTGGCTCTTTAAGAGTTTTGCTTCGAAAACCGCTCCTCTGTCGCGTTTTACGGTCTTGCCTCGAGGATCCGTAATAATGAAGGAAATCCAGGGGATTTCTGCGTTATCACTGCTGAGAATGATATCCTGAGCAGAGGTGTTTCGGATTTCCACTTCAACGATTACGGGCTCGAAGAGCATATAATCGTAGCGCTTAAAACTCATCGCTACTGATATAGGCGCGTTCTGTCCTTCGTTGGTTGGAGTTACCGTGTCCTGTGCTTTACTGGGTTCGATACCCAGCCACCCCAAGGCCAGTAGAACGCAGACAATGAAAATGGGCCGATGCATTGGGCCAACTTTTTACGCGATCTTATCGGCATTCACAAGCTTCAAAATGCTTGGAGTTAAAAGAGCTGCAATGTTTTGGACGGTGCGGGAAAGTTTGGTGGTTTTGTCTGCTGGCAGTCACCCTCATTTAGTGGCACTATGATGCAATGCTTGAACTCGCCATCGAAACATCCGGCAGCCGGGGCAGCATCGCGCTGGGCAACGCGCGCGCCATTTCTCAGGAGATGCATTTTGGCGGCAGCCGACAGGGCCGGCACTCGGAATGGCTCTTCCCGGAGTTACTGAAATTCGGCCTGCCTCGCCTGCAGCTCGCCCGCGTCGTTGTGGGGCTGGGGCCGGGCTCCTTCGCGGGCATTCGCGTCGCACTGGCCGCGGCGCAGGGGATCGCCGAAGTGCAGGGAGTGCCCGTTTACGGTGTCCCCAGCACTCACGCGCTGGGTTGGAAACTGCGGCACATTACGCGGCTCGGTATTTTTGCGGATGCCAAGCGGGGCGAACTCTACTGCACTGTTTACCGCCGAGGTGAACTTGAGCGCGATACGTATCTTATTCCCGCAGAGCAGCTTGAGGATGAAATGAGTAAGATGACTCTTGCGATCAGCGCGGAACCTCTTGGGTCCGTGCCCGAACATGATCAGCCTGTGGCCGCCGATCTGCTGCGCCTCCCCCATCATTTTCCCGGCTGGCGCACGGGCTGGGATCTGGAGCCTGTCTATCTTCGTCCGCCGATGTACGCCACAAAGTAACAAATTTCAACGGTTTTTATACCACACAACATGCTGACTTCTGAATCAAACGAAGCGCTTACCTGCAGCGGCAGTGCAAACGCCAGGATGCAGGCTCTTCTGGATAGCTATACATCAACTGGTAAAGAATGGGGATTGCAGCTTGCCATTTATCGGGATGGGAAACTGATAGTAAACGCCAGCTCCGGTATTATGGAGGGACCGGATGGCAAGCCTGTTGATGAACACACGCTATTTCCCGTGTTCTCGACAACTAAAGGCATAGTGGCCACCATCATGCATTTGCTGGTGGAGCGCGGTAAGATATCTTACGATACTCCTATAGCGGAGGTTTGGCCGGAGTTCGCCCAAAATGGCAAGGATAAGATTACGCTGAGACATGCGCTGAATCATACGTCCGGACTGGCGATGATCAGTGAAGAGTGCTCGGATTACGACAAGCTTTGCAACTGGAATTTCATGGTGGGCCTGCTTGAGCGCCAGAAACCGGCTTCTGAACCGGGAGCTGTGCGTGAGTACCATCCTATTACGTACGGCTGGATCATGGGCGAAATCGCCCGTCGTGTGGATGGACGCACCATCTGGCAACTGATCGATGAGGAAATACGTCGCCCGCTGAACATTCACGATATGTATGTAGGTGTTCCGGCGGAAGTTGAGCCACGCATTGCGATATTAAAGGAAGAAGCGCCTGAACCCATTCCGGTAACTACAACGCCCCAGATTACTCCTAACTGGATGCGTCCCATTTCCAAACTGATGAATCGCTCGGATGTTCGCCGCGCTTCCATCCCTGGAGCCAATGGCATGATGAGCGCGGCAGCGGTGGCGCGCCACTATGCAGCGCTGCTTCCTGGAGGCGTTGATGGAGTGGAGCTGCTTCCTCCCAGCCGTATTGAGCAGGCAACACAACTTGCACCGGATCAGGTGCCGGCTGATGACATTATTGCTCTGGGCTATCGTTCAGCTATCACGCTGGCCGGCCGCAATCTCTATACATTCGGCCATGCGGGATATGGTGGTTCCTTTGGCTGGGCATGTCCGGAAAAGCGCTGGGCCGTTGGCTTCACCAAGAATCTTTTCACCAAGGTCTGGCACGTGGGCGATATTATCCAGGCAATGGTCGATACGCTGGAAGAGGAGTCCTGATCGGATTGTTATTGCATAATAGCATGAAGTCCCAGAGCCTCAGTCAGGCTCTGTATCTGTACAGGAGTGTGCGCTGCGCTGACCGTAATGCGCAGCCGCGCCGCTCCGCGCGGTACGGTGGGATATCGAATGGCGGGCGCCAGGATTCCCTGATCCAGAAGCTTTTGCGATAACGCCAGAGCACTTTCCTCGCTACAGGTTATCCATGAAAAAACAGGGCTGGCGGGATAAAAACGCGCCGGATCTCCCTCCGTGTTTTGCAGGCCGTACTCCACGGGGACCCATGTATTTCCGCTGATGCGCCGCGTATTGGTTATGTCTGACAGCCCGGCAGCCAGTGCGGCGATGTTGGTCCACAGATCTCCCTGACGGCGCTCGCCTTCTTCGGTCTGCATCAATTCCACGGCGGCCAGGCTGGCGCCGGTCACAGCGGGTGAGGGGGCGGTGCTGTAGATGAAAGATCGCGCGCGGTTTATCAGGATATCGCGCAAAGGCCGGCAGCCGGCAATGTATCCTCCACTGCTCCCCAGGGCTTTGCTTAGCGTCCCCATGTGCACTTCAACGCGGCTGGTCAGTTCCAGTTCGGAGACCAGTCCGGCGCGATTATCTCCGCGAACACCGGTTGCGTGGGCTTCATCCACCAGGAGCCAGGCGTTGTACTTGTCTTTAAGGGCTATCAGGTTGCGCAGTGGAGCGGTATCGCCATCCATTGAGAAGATGGATTCCGTGCAGATAAGTACACGGCGCCCCCGTTCAGGTAATGTTGTGTCGGAACCAGAGCCAAGTCCCGTTCTGCGACTCCCGGACATGCTTGATTTGTTGTCTGCCAACGCTTTGAGTATTTCTTCCAGGCGCTGCAGGTTGTTATGCGGGAAGGTCCTGAATTCCGCTCCGCTCAACCTTGCACCATCGATAAGACTGGCATGACAAAGCTTGTCCAGAATCACGACATCCCGAGAGCCTAGTAGCGCAGGGATAGTGCCGACTGCTGCCGCGTAACCCGTGCTGAAAACGAGCGCCGATTCCGTGCCTTTCCAGGCAGCAAGCGCCGACTCCAGGGCTTCCTGCAGTTCCGTATTGCCGCATACCAGACGGCTGGCGCCGGTTCCATTGCCGAAACGTCTCAGCATGGTTTCGGCGCCGCGCTGCAGGGCGGGGTGAGTGGCCAGTGCCAGGTAATCGTTGCTGGAGAAGTTGATGTAGGGTTCGCCATCATCCAGCGCTACCTTGGCACCCTGGGCGCTTTGAAGTACGCGGAGCCGGCGGCGAAAATGTGCGGCTTCCAGAGCGTCCAGCTCGGTACTGAGGGCGTGGGCAAAGTCCATTATTTTGGGAGAAGAATTGCATTCATACCTCCCTTGAGCCATGCTTTCCAGAGGAAAACCGAGCCGCAATGCCCCCGCCTACCTTCGCACCGCCCAGCCCGCCCACGGGTTTGTCTCGACAGCGTTGTGCGTATCACACTTCCCGTGAAGCCGTCGCTCGTTGCCCCGAGTGCCGCCGTTTCTATTGTCGCGAGTGCGTAACCGAGCATGACGACCGGCTGCTGTGCGCTTCATGCCTGAAAAAAGCGGCTGCCAGAGAAGACGAGGTAAAGCCTTCCGCGGCATTTGCCTATATACGCTCGGGCCTTGGCGTTGTGCTCGGCTTTGGTGTCGCCTGGATGTTCTTCGCCATGCTTCTTGTTTTCCTGGCGTCGCTTCCCACCAGTTTTGATTTCTCCGAAACCTGGAATTCTCCTCAGTCAAAACCGAAGCTGGAAGAGGTAGAAGAAAAGGGGAACTGAGTATTCTGGCGAGCGAAGAAGATCCGGTCTAAATTAAGATATGCCCATTTATGTGGATGCGCTGATGGCCAGGGAGCGAACTCCCCGGTGGCGATTTGATACTTCATGCCACATGTTTTGCGAACCGGGTGAGTTGGATCAATTGCATGCCTTTGCCCAGGCGCTGGGAATTCCGCGACGTGCCTTTCAGCCTCGCGAGGGGTTGCCTCACTACGATCTGTACCGTGAATTACGCATTCAGGCTCTGGAGATGGGAGCTTTACCAGCGGAGCGGCGATTTGTCGTCGACACGATACGACGCTGGCGGGCGGTTGAAGCGGGACCGAATGTGACTTTTCCCAATACTCCTTAGCTTAAAGAGGTGGAACTGCTCAGATGCTGGGTGTCGCGGCAAAGTCTTCGGTGACAGCGTGCTGCAGTTCGCGCGGAGGCATCGCCACACTCTGGCGCCACTGTAGCGCAATGGGCATAATGATGCTCTGGGGTTCGCAGTGGCGGGTGCGGACGGCTTCTTCCAGCACTTCGACAGCACGTGCGCCCATTCCGGTAATGCCGGTGGCAACAGTCGTCAGGCGGGGCGTTGAATGTTCGCCTTCCGGCAGACCATCAATACCGATAACGGAAACGGTGCGCGGGACATCAATGCCAAGCTCTCCCAAAGCGCGGATAGCACCCAGCGCCGCGTGATCGTCGCATGCAAGTACGGCTGTGGGGCGGCCGCGCTGGTTGACCCAGAGCTGGCGCATTGCACGCATTCCGCGATCGCGGTGCAAAGAATCGGGAAAGCGGCCAATGAGGCGCTCATCCACCGGAATTCCGGCAGCATGCAGGCAATTGAGGTAAGCAGTCTTGAGTAGGTAGGCTCTCGAGCTACCGGACTCTAGACCCAGAAAACCGATTTTGCGATGTCCCTGTGCGTACAGGCTCTGAAAAGCCATTTGAACCGCCAGAGTCTGGTCGAAGCAAATGCGGGTACAGCTGACTTCGCTTGCAGTGAACGCGACCATGGGGCGGCCAGTGCGGCGAGCGGCATCGAGCGTTGCCGTGTCTGGGGAGGCGAGAACGTATCCATCAGCGCCGCAGGCGGCAGCTGCTTCAGCAAGATTCTCTGTGCGGCTTTGAATTAAAAGCAGGTTCTGGGAAAGTCGACACGCCGCGTCGCTGGCCCCGGCAAAGAGAGTGCGGTGGAATGAGGACTCCATCATGCAGCCCTGATCGGAATTCCACAGAAAAGCAAGGACTCGCGTGCCGGGTGTCCGGTTGACACGCTGCGATGTAGCGCGCCGCGGGTGCATCGCCATGTCCTGCTGATAACCAATTTCCTGCGCAACGGCCAGGACGCGCTGTCGTGTGGCAGCCGGTATTCGTGGATGAGAATTCAGCGCCAGCGACACTGTGGCCGTGGATACACCAGCTCGCTGGGCCACCATGGCCTGGGAGGGGCGCTCAGAGTGTTGAGTGGAGACTGGCTTTATCTGCTCGGAGGGAGGCTTTATCCGTGGCATGAAGGAACTCGCGGCTGGAGGTTGGACGGGAAAATCCGTCTCCTCTCTTTATAGTTAGGCGCGATGGAGTGTAAAAACAAAACGTGTAACGAATTGTATCAAACTATGTCAATCCTGCGTGACGCTGGACACCGGAGACAATTTTCCAGGGCTTATTTGCTCCTATCGTGGGCCGCTTTTGGGTGCAGGCTGCGTTGCGACACCTTCGAGGAACTGCCCACCAGAAGAGAGAATTCCCCTTTGTCTGCGATCTATCCGATGAGCAGTACGGTCAGCCGCTTCGGTCCATGCGCGCCAAGAACCAGGATTCGCTCGATATCACCCGTACGGCTGGGGCCCGTGATGAAGGACATGAAGCTGGGGTAGCCGCCGGGAGCCATACCATACTTTTTGGCGGCAAACTCATAAGCAGCCGGCAGGTCGGGTACAATCTGACTGCGACGCGCCACGGCAATGTGGTGCGGGGGAAGCACCGAGAGAGCCCGGCCACCGGCGCTTCGGGCGGTGACAAGGAGTGAGCCGGTCTGGGCGATCAGGACATCGACAGCGGACACCGCCGCGGGGCAGCGCTCAAGGCGGGCAATGTCGAAGCGGCCTTCATCCACAACGTAGAGCGGCAGCGCCGTTTTTTGGGAGACGCGAAGCGCGAGTTCATCGCTGTGTGTGGCGATTTCGCTCCAGTTGCCTTCAGTGCTCAGCTTCTGGATCTGCTGTGCGGCAGCGGCTTCGTCGGGGCACTCGAAGAATTCTGTCTTGAGCTCCTCGGAGTTGCGTGCGAAGAGCGCAATCTGATCCTGCACGGACGGCCCCACTGCAGGCAACCACTCGCGATAAGCCCGGGGAGGGGATGCCTGAGCGCCCGGTGCTGATGAACCGAGAACTGACGCTGCCGGAGGTGTTGAAGAATGCGAATGGCCTGCATGACCAGGTACGGGGGCGGGGAAACGCAGAGCCTCCTGAATTCGGGCAAAAACAAGCTTGCGCTGATCTTCAGGCGGAGTCAGAGCGCCAAGACCGGGAGGGAGATCAACAACGCCGGTGCTGCCGGTGCCGGCTCCAGAAACTGCGCCGCCCTTGCTTGCGCCTGCTGCTCCTGGTTTAACGTGCTTTTTCCCTTTGCTATCCTTCGCCATAAGTCGTTGAGAATAGCTCGAGAGAAGGGGAGGGCGCAAGCCTGTTGGAATCATTCATGATTCCCGATGCGTTACGCCGTTGAACACGCCCGCCTGTTCAGCATCTGGCGGGCGTTATCCTTACACTCTTATCATTTATAGAAACGCTTCAGGACTTCGTCTTCATCGGGCGTCAGGGATGTACGCCACACCATGTCGCCGCCGCCGCCCGTGTGGGTGGTAGTGCCGCTGGCGGAGGGGCCGGTGAAGGCGTTCTTGTCGACGTTGTGCTTTTTCTTGGACTCGCCGGTCTTGGAATCAACGTCGGCGTTATTCAGATCTTCGGCGGTTACCTGTTCGCCGCGGGCTTCGCCGGGGCGCAGTTCATTGTCATAGAAGCTGAGCGGATCTGCACCTGGGCCGCGGCTCACACCATTGCCGCTGTCCTGGCCCTGACCTTGTCCCTGTTGCATATCGCCAGTGCCGTCCTGTCCATTCTGATTGGGGCGCTGACGGCGATTGCCGGGCTGATCGGCATTTTTAGCTCCGTCGGCCAGACCCTGGCCTCCATCGCCCTGGCCATTCTGGCCGTCCTGCCCGTCCTTACCGCCATTACAGTCCTTGCAGGCTTTGGCCATTTTGTCGGCCGCTTCCTTCATCTTTTCCTTCAGCTTCTGCATCTGCTCGGGGGTCAGGCTGCGGACCTTGTTGGCATCCATGCCTTTAAATTGTTCGGCAATCTTGGGATGGATAGGCAGCGCGCCGGAATTCATGGCTTCCACGGCCTTATCCAGCTTGTCCTGAATCGCCTGCATTTTATCTTCCGAAGTATTGGCGGGCGCCTTCTCCATCTCGGCCAGAGCGCTTTGTGCTTTCTTCATTTCTTCCGTAAGGTCGCTCAGAGCCTGATCGGTCATCTTTTGCAGAGCGTCGCCGGCTTCCAGATTGCTCTGGTTATACCATTCTTCCTTCGGCTTATCGGTAAGATTGGAGGCCTGCTTCATTGTCTCCTGAAGCTTCTGTTCCGCGATCACTTCTTCCTTGGACAGTTCTTCCAGGCGGCGCTGAAAGTCTGCAATAATGGGGGGCGGTTCCTGGGGAGTGGCGGCCACGGCGCGGGCAGGCGTCAGAGGCACCCAGAGTGCCGCGAGAATGATGAGAGCCGAGACCAGAAGCGGCCAGAAAATCTCTTTCCAGTGAGCGGAGTAACCGTCACCGCGCTGTTCAGGAACGGCGGGCCACGCGCCAATTCCGGCAGAAGCCGCGCTCAGACGATTCTTCAGACCCAGCACGGCTTCCAGGCGAACCAGCGCCTTATCCATGCTGATAAATTTATGGCGGGCAACATAACCCGCGGCGACGGAACCCAGCATCAGCATGATGCCATAGATGGTCCAGAGCACGCTCGTATTCAGCCCTTGTTTGCGTCCCAGCAGAATAAGAATCGCGAAGGCGATGCTGATGCCCAGCACCATGGGCAGAAATGTGCTCAGCCACCAGTTGATGTTCAGGCGCATGGCCAGGGACCGCGCTTCGCTCTGCCATTGTTCCGCGTTGGCTGTATTGGGATGGCTCATAAAAGTTGGTGATGCCGGAGTGCATCTGTCCTTTCGCTTAGGCTACACGAAATATAGCAAAATGCTACTATTTCCCGGGAGAAATTTCATATGGCGCATCTGTCAAGAACATGAGTTGTGAACTGACGAGGCAGCTCCGCATTTTTGCAGTTCCATGTCATTGACGATCTCCGGGCAAAATAAAACCCAGAGCTAGGATGCAGCCGGCATCGCGAGCTCTGGGTTTAACCCTTGCCAAAGGTGGTCTGTTGCAGGAGAGACTCAACCCCCTTCGGAAAGGGAAATGGCCTGGGGATTCCACCAACTGGAGACTGACATGAAACCAAGAAACTTAGAGATCAATCAATAGTAGGTCATCAGGATGTCGCGGATCTCGCGAGCCGTGCGAGACATATCGAGCGTCAAACCGCTGCCGAAGTCGCCTGGGGGGTTCGGACCGCTGCCATAGCCCTGGCGGTGCTTGCCCTTATCGCTGTACGGCACGCCGGTGTCGAAGGACAGGACGTAGCGGGTTTTGGATACGCTGAGGTCATAGACGTACACGCGGGTCTGAAGCGTTGTTTCGCCGGCACCGAAGCCAAAGGCGGTGCGCAGAGCACGGCTGCCCTGATACACTTTCTTGAATTCGCCGCCAATCATCCAGCCATGGTCGGGCAGATCATCTTTCCACGACTTGTAGGTCGGGGCGATCTTCTGCAGACGTTCTGTCAGGATGTAAAGGAACGAGTTAACGAAGTCCTTTTTGTAGTCGACACGGTCGTAGCCGTTACGCTCGCCGATACGAAGCTCCGGTAAACCGGTTTCTTTATCGTACGCCACGGGACGTTCGTTGCCGATCAGCCACTGCGTGTTTCGCGTATCAAACGGAGCCACGTAGATGACAGGAGGGGCAGGGCGCAGCCGCACTGTGGAGCTGCGCACCGGTTCGGTATTAATTGAGCCGCAGCCGGCCACGAACAGACTGGCGAACGTGACGAGCGCGAGCACGGTAAGAGTTGGAAGCGCCTTGATGGATGCCATAATGGGCAAAAGTTAAAACAAGAAGCGGGTCAAGTGGCAAGAGAATTTGCTAATTTTTTAAGTAAAATCTCTCATAAGATAGTTTCTGCTCATTTGTTTACCAAGATTTTTACGAAGAGTTAAGTATATTTATACATAAGCACCAGCTTTGATGTTGGTTCCTGTAATTGTGCATAAGTATAACGCGCACGCCTGAAAACAGCCTCCCGACGACGGAAATAAGCCAGCATTCTACCCGATATACGGGCATGATGCGCCGCCGGACGCCGAGTTTGCCCCTCTGCCTCGCGATTCCATACATGGGCCTCATGTGCACGGCTACCAAATATTGACGACCAATCTGGTTGAGCACGGCCTGGGCAATGTCGTTCTGCGTGCCGGCAGCTGGAAATCGTAGCGTGTCGTCAATTAGTCCAAAGCTGTTGCGTTTGGGCTAAAGATGCTACGGCGGAGGAGTTCGGATCTCGCCGAAAGAAGGTATGAGATCACAATGAAAAATCTACGTGCGGTTCGCCAGAGTGAAGAAGCTTGCCCCCGGAAGATGAGAAACCGTTCGCCTTTCCCGAATGGAACCTGAATCAGAAGGATGATATACATTGGAATCTGGACAATGTCTATTGCCTGGTGCAGATGCATGCCTTCATCACTTGTCCCAATAACAAACATACTCTTTCACTGCTTCTTAGAAATGGAAGCACCAGAGGGCAGATACCAGTATACTCCGACAGAACGCAGAATTGGAGCATTTTTCATCGTTATCTGAGAACGCTCTGGTCGTTCCTGGGCTCCTGCGGCGTTGCGATTCGGTCGTGCATAGTTTTCAGGCCAAATGACTATTGGTCTAAAAGCAAAGCGGTAAGACAAGCACGAGGCCTGTCTTACCGCTTTGGGCTTATAAACTTAGCTTGCCTGTTCTATAGCAACGATCCTTATCCCAGCGGCGCGATAGAGTACGTGAAGTGATACTCACCGGGGCGGATGAGGTACTGCTCCAGCGTATCGGGGCCGCAGCTTGCCGTGCCAAGGCCGCGCTGAGCGTAGTCCAGGTTCAGGATGGTTTCCGGGCGAGGAGACAGGTCAGTGGTGTGCTTTGCGGCAAAGAGATCGGCTACGGTGTAATGGCTGGCAGAAGCTTCAAGCAGGCGATCGACCGCACCGAAGCGCAGGCCTTTGCCGGTGCCGGAAGCGCCGCCTTCGGCTTCCGCATTGGCCAGGGAGATCCAGCGCACGTCCGTCTTGTTGCCGTGCTCCTGAGGCATGATGTAGGGCACGTACTGGCCCGTTACAGTGCCACTGTAGAGGCCGACTGCGGATGCGCGGTTGCGATCCGAGTAGTTTTCCAGAGGGCCGCGACCGAACCATTCCAGCACTTCCATGCCGGGCTTCAGGGTCATTGTGACACCCAGGCGGGGCAGGTCGGGCAGGGCCTTCTCGCAGCGGAAGGAGTTTTCCACCAGGATGGTGCTGTCCGGCTGGATGCTCCACGTCTGGCGGTGCTCGATGGAGCCGCCTTTCGCGTTGCCTACCGTGATGAGGCTCAGCTCAACCAGACCGTCTTTCCTGGTGCGCACACCCAGTGCGACCGGCTCCAGTTCCACGTTGTCCAGACCTGCTTTCAGCCAGCGTCCGAGCGGTTTCCAGGCCTGATCGCCCTGCAGTTTGATGCCATCGTTGTCGGTGGCGCCTCGCCATACGTTCAGTTTCGGGCCGGAAACGAGCAGTTCCTGACCATCCAGGATCAGCGACGTAACGGCGCCGGCTTCGCGCGTGGCGGTGACGGAAAGGCGCGATGTGGAAACGCGCACCACACTGTCGGTGTTTTCCACCGCGGGAGCGGGCAACGCTACCTTCGACAGTTTCTTTTCCTTCAGCTTTTTGGCGGCTTTGTCCGAGATGGGGAGTGCAAACTGTTCCCAGGCGATCTCATGGCCGGCTTCGCACCACGCGGTGGCATGAGCGGTGACAAAGCGCAGCGTCAGGAAGCATTCCTGGCCGGGCTCCGGCGCGGGTGTTTTGAAAGGGATCTCCACTTCTTCGGATTTGCCGGGCGCAGTCCGCAGCGCGGGCAGCTTGCCCTCGCTTACCTTGACGCCATTTACCGAAAGTTCCCAGGAACCAACCAGCCACGAAAGGGTGGTGAAGTAGTTCTTGTTGGTGATACGGATGACACCATCCTTCAGGTCGATTGCCTTGAAGCCGACGGGCTGCATCAGCTTCTTGGCCTCGTAGATGCCGGGATGGACCGTGCGGTCCGGCCATACCAGGCCATCGCAGACAAAGTTCACGTCATTGGGGTGATCATTAAAGTCGCCGCCGTAGAGCCACAGGTCACGGCCCAGTTCGTCGCGTTTCTTGATACCGTGATCGCCCCACTCCCAGATAAAGCCGCCCTGCAGTCCCTGGTAGGTTTCAAAGGCGTCCCAGTAATCGCACAGGCTGCCGTTGCTGTTGCCCATGGCGTGGGAGAACTCACACATGATCAGCGGGCGCTTTTCGGATTTCTTGCGCGTCTTGGCCCACTCCACAATCTTTTCGATGGTAGGATACATGGGGCAGATGAGATCGGTCGACAGCTTGCCGCCGGACCAGTCCTGGGCGATGGCGCCTTCATAATGCAGCACGCGGCTGGGATCAAAGCTGCGGATCCATCCCGCCATGGCGTCGTGATTCGGGCCGTGGCCGGTCTCATTGCCCAGAGACCAGATGATGACGCTCGGGTGATTCTTGTCGCGCTCCACCATGCGCAGGCCGCGCTCCACAAACGCGCTGGTATATCGCGGGTCGTGGCAGATCTGCCACCAGAACGCATGACCCTCGACATTGGCTTCATCAATCAGGTAGATGCCGTATTCGTCGCACAGGTCGTACCACAACACGTCGTTCGGGTAATGCGAGGTGCGGACGGCGTTGAAGTTATACTGCTTAAGAAGGAGGATATCCTTCAGCATACTCTCGCGGGACAGCGTCTTGCCGGTGGTATCGTCGTGCTCGTGGCGGTTGGCGCCACGGATCATGACAGGCTTGCCGTTGATCAGCAGTTCGTTCTCCTCAATACGCACGGAGCGGAAGCCAAAGCGCGCGCTGGTGGTTTCCACTGCGTTGCCCTGCGGATCGCGCAGAGTCACTACGGCGGTGTACAGCTCGGGCGATTCGGCGGACCAGACGTGCGGCTTGCGCACATCGGCAAACCAGCGCGCTTCATGGCGGCTGTGGTGACGCATCGGAAGGTCTTCACGATGCAGTGGAAACTTCGCCAGCAGCGGCTGCGACAGAACGGGTTCGCCTTCGAAATAGATATTGGCTTCCAGGCTCCAGCCTTCCTCGGGGCGATTGGGGTATGCAACCTCGGCCTTCAGTTCCAGCTTACCGTTCTTCAGGTCGTCATCGATATTGCCAATGGCAAACACATCGCCAATGCGTACGGGCGCGGTGGAATAGAGATAAACTTCGCGATAAATACCGCCCATCCACCACTGGTCCTGATCTTCAATAAAGGTGGCGTCGGACCACTTTACGACGATTGCCGCCAGCAGATTGGTCTGGCCGGGAATCAGAAACGGCGTGATATCGAACTCGCTGGGCAAGCGAGTGTCTTTGCTGAAGCCGACGGGCTTGCCGTTGACATACACGTACAGCACGCTTTCCGCGCCGCCGATATGCAGCACGGTGCGGCGGCCGTTCCAGCTCTCCGGCACGTTGAACTGTGTGCGGTAGCAGCCTGTGGGGTTCTCCTCCGGCACGTTGGGCGGCTCGTGAGGGAACGGCATCTGCACGTTGGTATAGTGCGGGGCGCCGTGGCCGTGCATAGTCCAGTTGCTGGGCACGGGCAGCTTGCCCCAGGCGGATTCGATGCCGGGATCAAACCAGGGCTGGATAAAGTCCGCCGGCACTTCGTCGGGCTTCGCCGCGAGGTGGAAGTCCCAGGTGCCGTTAAGATTCTGAAACCAGGGCGAGTGTTCCCGAACACGCTCCAGCGCGCTCTGTACGTCCGGGTAAGGATATAGGGTCGCGCGAGCGGGCAACCGATTAATCTGAATGAGCTCAGGCGCGATCCATGACCGCGTCCCACCAATATGAAGAAGGTCCATTGCGAGGGCGTCGATTCTATCGTTAATGCGCCCGCCTGAAAACTAAAAATCCCACCAAGATGGCGGCTGCAATGCAATGTGGCATTTCGTAACAGAAATGCTTTCTGGCGGTGGCAGTATTTTGGTCTGCGACCTGGTTTCTGTTTTTCTGAGGAGCTGCACCACGTACCGCCCAATAGAAAAGCTGCCGTACATTTGCTCTCGTTAATGAGAAGGCAGAGTTAATTTATTTCATCTTTTATCCGTATTTTCTGGAAGAAAACTAAGCTTAAGTGCACGTTTTATCACAATCAAATGGATTTCAATCGTTAAGAGGCGTACTTGGACCTCACTGCGAAAGAATGCTTTCTAAACCTGCCGCAGCCGGTAGCTGATTTTTCTCAACATCCACATTGCTGTATGAACGAAGCCTTTGAAGGAATTCTAGCCCGGCTCGCCGCCAATTTTCAGATCGATACGCCTCAGGAGGACGAAGAGGGCTTTGTGGGGCTGGAAGTGGAAGAACTGAGCATCTACATGCGGGTGGAGGAGGAAACTCACCCTTTTCTGATGATTCTTGTAAACCTGGGATCCTACCCGATTCATTGCGCATCCGAAGTGTATCGCGAGATTGCAGTCGCCAACCACATGTGGGCGGGAACGAATGGAGGGACGCTCAGCGCCAATACTGATGACCATACGCTGATGCTGGGATGGCGTGAACCCATGTCGACGCTGGATCATAATCGCCTGGCAGAGGTTCTTGAGCTGCTGGTGGAGTCTGCGCACGAGCAGAATCTACGATTCAAAGCGATTGCAGACGGCGTGACTCTCCCTGAACTGGATGAAGATGGCAACGAAACCGGGGACGATCATGCATTGGGTACTCCGGGATTTGCAGATGAATCGGTATCGCGTCCCGACTCGTTTCACATCCGTATTTAGTCGGCGGCCAGCTATTCAACTGCATCTGATCTTAACTTTATAGAACTGGGAAAAAGTCCATGCCTGGAATTGAATCTTTTCAGCGTTTTGCTGACCATCAACATGTAGGTTTCGGCGAGTCGGGCCTGCAGGACAGGGGAGCAAAATCCGTATTCACCCGCTCGTCCGGTGACAGAACTGCCTTCCGCAAAGCGACAACCGAGTTTCATGCCGCACTGAAGGCCAGATATGGAGCGCCTATAGCAGACGCGGCCTTCCGTCCTCTGGCCGGTGGAATGCGTGCCAGATTGGGCAGCCCGCTTACGGGAGCCCAGATCAAACAGGTCATCGGCGAAGCGGAAAGAATGAAAAGTGATCTTTCGGCTGCCGCCGCCAGTGGCCGCGCAAGCAGCGTGACCACACGTGCCAATCTGGTGATGGCCAGGGATTACCCCCAAACGCTGAAGCCTGCCTTTCAGGGGCCGGGAATGAAGGATCTGTGCAAAGACCTCTGCAAGAAAGCGATTTCGGAGCCCGGTAGTGGCCGCGGCCCTGCGTTGAGCGTTCTGAAGGCGGACATGACGAAGATGAAGTCCGAGCTGCGGAACATCAACGATGCTTTGAGCTATGCCATGCACAGTGGGCTGGAACTTTCTTCCGAAGCTCCTGAAATGTATCCGAAGGCCGATTTAGTGCGCACATTCAAGGCCCATTCCGCCGACATCCTGAAGCTGGCACTGGGCGATAAGCCCCTGTCGTTTCTCAAGACTCCGGAAGGGAAGCAGGCGCTTTCTGACGCCACCAAAGTATGGCTGGCATGTAAGACTTCACCCGATCCCGCGGTGAGCAATCCTGCCAATATCCGAAAGAACGCTCAGCTCATCCTGGAAGGCTGGCGCGAAAAGCGCGATTATGAGGGAGCAAAACCTTCTGCCGGGGAGCAGCTCACGTTTGATACAGATGCGATTCGCAGTTCGGCACTGGATGCACACGGTATAGCCGATGAAGGAATTCAGGCAGAAGCGGACATGCTGGAAGCTCTGGTAGATTCTCCCCCGGAGCGTGTAGGCCCTGAAGCTGGCGGCAGAGTTGCTCAGCAAGAAGAAGAACTGGAGCCCGGCGCTGGAGAAGTTTCTCCAGATCCTCTTCCGCCCCAGGTCGAAGGCCAGCCGCGTGTGCCAGATCGGAACATGCGTGCGGAAGGCGCGGTGATGGATGACGAATTTGAGCCCGGAGGCATGGAGCGGCCTGGTGCCGAAGTCCCGCCTGCTCCTGAAGGTTTGCCACAGATTGAAGGCCGCGGGCGTGTGCCTGATCAGAGCGTTCGCGTGGAAGCTCCAGTGGTGGATGAAGAGCCTGAGCCCGGCGCTATGGAGCGACGTGAAGGTGACCTTCCTTTTGCTCCTGGCGGCCCGTCCCACATGGAGGGTGGCGTACGTATGCCACAACAGAGCTTGCGAGTAGAAGATGCTGTAGTGGAAGACGAACTGGAGCCTGGTTCGATGAAGCGGGCGGGCGGCGGACTTTCTCTGCCCCCGCTGGCGCCTGGAGGCCCTTCCCGTATGGAGGACATCGGTCGTGCTTCCGAAGAAAACACGACATTCGAGGAGACCTCTTTTGAGGGCGGTCCTGCTTCGGAATCGTTCCGAATGCCTTCCAGCACTCCTCCTGGAGGGTTAAGCTTTAGATCAACACAGGATGAGCCAGCGCCGGACCTTGAAGACGGCCTGACCGCTCCAGAGGACACTGGGCTTCCTTCCCGCACGGAGGACAGTGTTTTCCCTCGGGAAGGAAACCTGCGTGCCGAAGGTTCTACCACTGATCTTCCACAGGAAGGCGGCTTGCCCGCATTCATGCGCCCGCCTGCCGAGGCACCCACTTTCACTATGCGTCCACCCCATATGGAAGGTAGCCGCCCTCTTCCGGAACAGGGCTTGCGCCCGGAAGGTGCGCCTGTTGATCGTGGTCCTGGAGCTGGAAGTGGTCCCCTTGAATTTATGGGGCCGCCTCTCGAAGCACCGCCGGAAGGTCTTGTCTTTGAGTCTCCCACGGATGCGCCGCCTTCTTATGAGTCTCTGTCGATGCGGCCTGAACCTCCTCTCGACCGTGGTCCTGGAGTGGGAGGTCGCCCTCTTGAATTTTTTGGTCCGCCGCGCGAAATGCCTCCGGGAGGATTGAGACCTTCGTCCTCCGAGGATGCACCTCCGCCTGCCTACGAACCGCCGTCGATGCGACCTCAGGGGACGGTTCTTCCCGGAAGGGTGGAAGGCAGTCGTCGTCCACCTCCAGCTTCAGAACGGGGCATGCGCACGGAAGGCAGACCTCCAGCCCCTGCCCCTGCACAAGATGGAATCATTGATATTCCTGACTTTCAGCCTCCAGTCGCCACGCCGCGAATCCGAACCCCGCTGGAGGTGGATCTGAGCAGGGGCAAGATGGACATCATGAACAGCCGGCTCCGTGGACTGCCTGCTATGGATACCGCTGATAAATCAAAGCTCGGCAACGTGGCACTTGGCATCGGCGGCCTTCAAAAGCGTCTGGAGAACCTGGAACCTGGAAATACCGTTCTTCTCGCCAATACCCTTAGCGACATCAGTAAGCTGGAGGCGCGCCTCGGCGAAGTGCAGACCCAGGGGCCAGGTCATCTCGATTTCGGCCTGGTGAAAGATATGAAGGACATGCTGTCGAGGATGAAACAGGACGCGCTGCGTCTCGGTGGTGTCGGCGATCGCTCGGCTCCCGGCGGACTCGCACTGCTTGTGCCACGCGCCTGGCCCCGCGATGTTCAGCGTCTTGTCATTGTCCACCAGACTGTCGTGCGGGAGAGACGCACGCCTTCGCACTCTATGGAATTCAACATGACCGAGCTAAACAGGGAAATCGCCAGCCTGAAACGCCAGTTGTCGCCTCGGCCCACTCCGCCTGGAGTGATCACCATTCAGCAGCCAGTCCTTCGATCGGACAGCCGGCAAGCTCTGGATGCCGCACTGCGTCTGGCCGATATGACACAGGACCTGTTGCGCGGAATGCGATAGTCGTAAGCGCGCTTCAGGACTCAAACCTGAAGCCGCTCTCGTTTTCGTGGTGGCAAGCCGCACAAAAACTAAAAACCCCACCATCCGGGAGAGATGGTGGGGTGAAGTGCTTTTACTCAGCGGGGAGATGCGCTGTCTTAGCCCTTGAGGCGGAAGCGTACGGGAACCACAAATGTGGAAGGGGCGGGTGTGCGCAGGCGCCAGCGGCTTACGGCGTTCATTGCTGCAGAGTCCAGCATAGGGAAGCCGGAGCTGCGGACAATGCGTACGGAGGTAACGCTGCCGCTTTCGCTGACTGTGCCGCCCAGAACAACGACGCCTTCCTGATTCGCCTTGCGGGCTGCATCGGGGTAATTCGGAGCGGGATTGAAAGCATAGCTGGCCGTGCGGGCGGTGCCGCCGGTGCCCTGGCGCTGCTTGCCAGTGCCGCCAGGTTCACCTTCGGCACCGGTGCCGGGCTTGCTATCGGGACCACGACGACCAGCCTGTCCAGCCTGACCTACCGTGGCAGGTGCGGAAGCTGTGGCGGTTTTGCCAGTGTTAGCCGGGGCTGCCGGTTTGGGGGGCGCAGGAGGCGCGGGCCTGGGCGGAGCTGGGGGAGCCGGCGTAGGTGCCTGGGCCACGGCCTTGGGCTTCGGGCGAGGCTTGGGCGCAACCTGGGCAATCTGAATCTTTTCCGGCGGCTTTTCGTCCTTGGGCGGCTCGGGAGGAGTCTCTGGAGTGGTCACCACAGCATCCGGCGGCGGAGGCAGATCCACGGACAGCATGGGCAAGGGTGGCGTCAGAGGCTCCATCGCCAGTTCGGGCTCCGGTTCTTTGGCCAGTTCGTCGGCGACGGGCGTCGGAGTCGGAAGATCCGGCATTGGCGGATCGGTCATGGGCACCTCCGGGGTTGGCGGAGGTGGCGTGTCCAGCGTCATCTCGGTCGGCTGAGTCTCCTGCTCGTTCAGTGTGGCTTCGGGCAGGGGATCAGGCGTGGTCGCCATCTCGCCGGGGGCGGGAGGGACATCAGTTTGGACACCTTCGGCAGCGACGGATTCGCCTATGCTGTCGAATGCGAATTCTTCGCCAATAGTTGGAAAGATTGCCTGGCCATCGCGCACGTACATCAGCACGAAATCATACATTGCCAGCGCCGCGACACCGTGGATCAGCAGGGCAAGCACCAGAGCGCGGTGCGCTACGGTAACATTCTTATAAAGCAGGCTGAGCTTAACGCTAAGAGGCAGCGAGGTGGAAACCGGTTCTTCTTCCTTTTGAGACTCAGGCTTGTTGTCTCCGTCATTGGAGGGCATGCCGCCGGAAGGAGTGCTACCACTGTTCAGCGTGCCATTCCGTTCCGCGCCGTTCTTATCCGCCCCGGCTAAACCGGACTTTACGCCATTTTTAGGGACGTCATTCTTTGCTTCATCCCGTTTGGATTCACTGCCGATCCTGGAGTCCGACTTCTTTTCCGTACCTGGCGTCCTTGTCTCTACGGGCGCGCTCACTTCAATGGAGCGCGGCATTGCGGCCTTGGTCTCAAGCTCCACCAGGGAGGCGGCTCCATCCAGACCAGTGCTGGAGACCGCTCTGCTTCCTGAGTGGCGATTCTTGTGATCGGGTCTCGTGGGGGATGAAGAATGACGCGTGGCAGAAGCCATCGACGGTGAAGACTTTCGAGATTTCGCACTAATGCTCATCTTAGGGGGTGTGCGTGGGGTGCGCGCGAAATTGTGTCTATTTCAAACGCTATACTCTCAGCAACCGGGCCGGCAAAATAGGGCGGACTTGGTATGAATCCGTGCGGGCATTCGTCAGCAGAAAGCGAAAAGTAACACCATGCACTAAAACTCCCGGCAAAGGGAAGCGGCGAAGGTCAGCCCCATATCATGTGAGGCGCAGTGTGATGCCTTCGAAAATCCAGTGATGGCGTCGCTTTTCTGGTAATACATTAACGTTACTTATCCCCAAGGTGAAGGTTGAAGTCTGATGCAGGATTGCGGAATACTAGCGGAAGCTTGCGCTCATTGTTACATGTATTTGTGTAATAAGTTGCATGGCAAAGGCAATTTTTAACATCTACTGCGTTTCCTGTTGACTGCGGGCCAGGGTGTGTCTATCACCAGCCAGCTCTTTGATTTTAGCTGGAGATTTGCCCCGCTCAGCCTGCAATTCCAATACCGCTTCCGGCCCTGCCATTAGCGTTTGGTTGCTCCTAAGTTGTGTGACGGCATTTTCCAGCCCCATACGCCATTCAAGTGCCCCCGGCCACGGCCAGGGGAGAATAGGGAAGCGGGTGTGAATCCCGCGCGGTAGCGCCGCTGTATCGAGTGACGAAGGCTTGTTAAGTACTGCCACTGCAACATCTTGTGTTGCGGGAAGGCGAAGCCGGAGAACGACCTCGGAGTCAGAAGACCTGCTTGAATCGGCCTCATCGACGCGAACCTGACGTTTCGTTGTCCATTCATTCTTACACCAATGATGACAACGCAACGACAGGTCAACCAACTGCCTCGCCAAAGGCAGGATGAGGAGGATGCAGGATTGTTTCCTCCTTGTGAACAAAAAGATAACACCGACGCGGCAGTCGGAATCATTAATACCCACAACCAGGACGCACGGCCTCCATGCATTTTCCTCATTCCCGATACCTCTTCCAGCCACGCGCGCTTTCCGCAGCGGCTCTATTCCTTAGCGTGCCGTTGCTGTTGAACGCCGCCCCCGCCCCTGCTGCCACGGCAAAGGAAAAGACATCCGGCAGCGTCAGTGCAACCGCCACCGAGAAGTCCGCTGCCAAAGTACCGGCTGCCGCCCCGGCTGCAGGTACGAAGCCAGGGACATCTGCAAAGCCGGCAGACACAGCCGCCAAGCCTTCAGGTCCTCCCGCTCCACCGGCTGCGCCCGCCGCACCCGAAGTCGTTGTGCTTGCCACTCGTGTCAGGCAACCGATCGACACCATCGGCAGCACTATTACGCGTATTGACGCAGAAGAGATTAAGCGCGCCCAGCGTGTGGATCTTCGAGATGTTCTCTTGTATTCGCCCGGTGTTAACACCAATGTTAGCGGCGGACGCGGCTCCAACAGCTCTGTTTCCATTCGCGGCAATCGTTCGGATCATACGCTTATCCTGGTAGATGGCGTAAAGGTGAACAGCGGTATGTTCAACAACGCCGGAACGTTTCTTTCTAACTCCGGCGTTAATGGTGTGAGCTCCGTAGAAGTGTTGCGCGGCCCTCAGAGCACGCTTTACGGTTCGGAAGCTATAGGTGGTGTTATTGCATTAAACACGGCGCGCGGCGAAGGTACCCCTGGCGGATTTCTGTATGCGGAAGGAGGTACTTTTAATTCTTACCGCGAAGGTTTTACCAGCCAGGGTTCGGCCGGAAAGCTTTCCTACAATGTAAGCTATGGCCGGGAAGATACCACGAATCAGCGCCCTAATAATGATTACTCATCCAATCGTTACGCTCTGCGAGTTGATTATGACATAACGCCGGAACTGACCATGGGCGCAACGCTTCGCGGCCAGTTCTCAGAATATCAGGAACCTTCCAGCATTCGTCCTGAAGAGTTTGGAAGCAACGATCTGAATGCCTATACTCAGTCTGAATCGAACATCTTTACGGTATTCGCCAACTGGAAGGTAAACGAGATCTGGGAAACCAAACTGACACTGGGCGGATACGACGAGCGCTACCGCTTCCACAATCCCCCCACGGTTCCGACAGATCCCTATAGCTCGTATATTGCGGATTCCGGCAATTACAGCGCTCAGTTGCAAAGCACGATCCACGTTGCTCCCTGCAACACTATTGTGGCAGGCGCCGAATACTTCTGGCAGACGGGCCACGACAATAGCTTTAAATGGAGTGAAGCTAATAACGAAGCTCTCTATATTCAGGATCAGTGGGAAGTGATCGAAAACCTGAATCTAACCGCAGGCTTTCGCTACGATCACTACCAGGTCGTAGGCGACGCTCTGACGTATCGTTTTGCCGGTTCCTACCTCATTAAGGATACGGATACCAAACTTCGCGCCAGCTACGGCACTGCATTCAAGGCTCCCAGTTTCCTGCAGCTTTATTCCACATCTTCATTCGCTCTCGGTAACCAGGATCTGCGTCCGGAAGAATCCCGTGGCGTGGATGTTGGCTTTGATCAATACCTGTGCAATCGCAAGGTGCAGTTCTCGGCTACATTCTTCCAGAACGAAGTATCAGATCTCATAGCATATGTTTCCGGCCCTGCTTTCACGGGTTCCTATACAAACCGTGATCGCGCCCGCAATTACGGACTGGAAATCAGTGCTTCTGCCGAGCTCTTCGACAACTGGCGCACCAGCGCGGCCTACACGCTCACGGAAAGCTTTAACAGCACTCCCGGCGGCACCGAGCGTGTTGACTATGTCCCCCGCCACATGCTGCGCCTGGAGACCAGCTACCGCGCGTTCAACTGCTGGACGTTCGGCGCCGGCTTCGATTACTCCGCGGACCGTGAAGGCACCGATTTTGCGCCGTTTCCTTCTGTGAAGGTAAATGTGGAGGACACGTTTAACCTCCGCGCCTTCACCCGCTGGGACATCAACGAGCACGTCGCCGTCACCGCCCGCGCGGAGAATCTGACCGACGATCAGAACTCGGTTATTATTGGCTACCCCACTCTTGGCCGCGCCGTGTACGGGGGCGTTGAAATCAAGTTCTGAGAACCTCGTAGTCGTTAATGTGTGGCGAAGCTCCATTGCACCCGAGCTTCGCCGTGCAATTTTTTCGACTCGCGCCGCGGGCCTTTCTGAGTTATACAGGATGGCATTCCAGATTCCGTTGAATCTGATGTCTTGTCATGAAACTTTCTGAACTTGCCAAAGCGCTCGGCGGCCAATTTGATGGCGCCGAAGACCCGGATATCCTCAGCGTGGCCGGCGTGGCGTTTGCCCAGCCCGGTCAGCTCACTTTTTTAAGCAGTCCTTCTTACCTGCCGCAGCTAAAAGAAACCGCCGCTTCCGCCGTACTGGTAAAGCAGTTGCTGCCGGAAATTTCTATCCCGCAGGTCGTGGTCGCCAACCCCTCCAGCGCGGCGACGAAAGCTACCCATGTTCTGGGGATGAAGCGTCCCACGCCAAAGGCCGGCATCTCCGGCAAAGCATCCATATCGGCCAGTGCCACCATTGGCAAGGGCGTCACTATTATGGACTTCGCGGTGGTGGAGGACGATGCGCAGATCGGGGCAGGCACCGTGCTTTACCCCGGCGTGTACGTCGGACCGAACTCGAAGATTGGCGCGGAGTGTCTGGTTTACCCGAACGTGTCAATTCTCGATGGAACGCTGATTGGTGATCGCGTCATTATTCACAGCGGCTCCGTGCTGGGCAGCGATGGATTTGGTGTCGACCTGGCCGGAGCAGAGCCGTCGAAGGTTCCGCAACTCGGCATCGTTGAAGTGCAGGATGACGTGGAAATAGGCGCATGTGTTACGATTGACCGCGCGCGTTTCGACCGCACTATTATCGGTAAAGGCACAAAGATCGATAATCAGGTGCAAATTGCTCACAACGTGCGCGTTGGCGAGAATTGCGTGCTGGTCGCCCAGGTGGGCGTTGCCGGGAGCACGGAACTGGGCAAAAACGTGGTGCTTGCCGCCAAGGTAGGCGTTAACAGTCACATCAAGGTGGCCGATAATGTGATGGTGGCCGCCACAAGCGCTATCAAGGCATCCATCCCTAACAGCGGCCCCTATGGCGGCATTCCGGCAGTCCCCCTCAACGAGTGGCACCGGCAGATGGGCAATATTTCCAACCTGGGGAAAATGCGAAAGAAGCTGCAGGACGTGATGTCTCGCGTGGAAATTCTGGAGCGCCTGCTGTTGCACACCCCAATCCCGGTGGAAGATCAGGGCGACGCGGGCAATTATAGCTGATCTTCCACGGACTGTTGTTTCCTCCACGTAGCCACCACTGAATCACCGAACCACATAAATGATTGAGCTTCTTTGTGTTGCGGGGATATTGGTGGTGGCCGTGTGCCAGCTGTTTCTGTACGTATGCGGAACCAAGTTCGGCACGCTGGTTCTCTTTACGCTGGGTGGAATGCCGCCGATGGTCGTGGTGAACTATCTCACCGCCGTGCGCATGCTGCCCATCGGCTTTGTGCGTCGCGAAGGCGAGCCGCTTCCGCCGGAAATCTATTACTGGGTTGTTACCCGCGACAAAGTATGGGCTTCCATCCGCATTCTGCTGCTGGCCATGCCACTTGGCTGGGCCGCCGCGTTTCTGCGTCCGCCCGCACTGCCGATGTTGTACGAAGGTCTCTGCAACTGGTGTATCGCTCTGGTTGTAGTGCTGGCCACCGCCCGACTGCTTGCACTCAGTTTCCTCTATATCATCGCCAGTCAGACCATCGACCGGTCCAGCCCGCGCTTCATAGGAACATTAAGGCGCTGGCTCTATCAGTTCACAAGCAATCCGGATTTTCTGTAGACTGGCATGCCATTGTCACCAATCCCCCGAGACTACTGACTCAGGGGTATTGGGCGTCTGCAAACGCATCTACCAGTTATCGGTACGGAATGGCGAGGCGGGCAGGCCTTCCTTGTTGTACAGATTAACCTCTGGATCGTCATCCCAGCCATATCGTACGGCCACTGGCTTCGGCACTTTATCGCTGGAGACGACGATGGTGTCTCCTTCAATTTTTGCCTCAGCCCACTGGAACTGCTTGTCTTCTCCCGCGATGGCAAAGCCTTTTAGCTCGGTCGTGGAGGGCTTGGGATACGCGGGTTGCTGCCATGGGGAAGTGCTGATCGTCAGACCGCCGCCTATATGTTTGAAACTGAGGCGGATTTTTCCGTCTTCCACTTTCATTGAATCATAAATGGGGCCTGAATAGACAATATCCTTGCCATAGGCCAGTTTCTTGGCGGGCAGCGAAAGGCGAATGCCAACATCCATCTTGTCCGGCGGATGGATATCATTGCCCGTGCCCACATCAATAATGACGGCCATGCCCGTATTGGGCAGCGACAGCGTTCGTAGCTGGGCCTCACGCAGCAGCGGCCATTCGGCATTTGTGGGCGTTGCGGAACGCTTGCGGAAGTTGGCGAGCTGCACAAAGAGGAAAGGGAAGTCGCCCAGACCCCATCGTGTGCGCCAGTCGGTAATCATCCGCGGAAAAAGTATGGCGTACTGCGGCGCTGCGCCCGCGTTGCTCTCGCCCTGATACCAGATTGCCCCCTTGATAGCATAGGGAATGATCGGCGCGACCATGCCGTTGTAGAGCGAGCCCGGCATGTTGCTCTTGGCTTCAGGGAGCATCGTGCGGGCTGGTTCAGGCAGAGCCGGGCCGGGCAGGGGAGGCAGGGGCTGACCTTCTTTCTTCGCGCTTGCCGCTTCGGCTTCCCACCTGGCCAGTGTTTCTGCGTAATTTTTTCCAGCGCCTTCCGACCAGGTTTTCAGCTCTGCCACATAGTCCGGCAGCTTTCTGATGTAATTTTTCTGCGCGCGCGACAAGTCGTTCAACTGGTTCTCATACGCCGTGACATAGGGCTCCAGTCCAGGACCATTCTTGAGTCCCTCGTAGCTGGTCCATGCCTGTGCGGGCGTGCCGCCAACATAGGTGCCGATGAGTCCAACAGGAGTGGTCGCGCCCAGCATCTTGCGAAGTTCTTTGCCGAAGAAATAGCCCACGCCACTGAATCCGCCGATGGATGTGGGCGAGCAGAGCTGCCACTTGCCGGGATTATCACGCAGCGGCACAAACGACGGCTTGTTTGGCACCATGTACACGCGCAGCAAATCATCTTTGGCTGAGGCCGCTTCCTCTTTGCCGTTATGGCTTGCGCTGAGCGACCACTGCATATTGGACTGCCCGGAACACACCCAAACATCACCCACCACGACGTTATTGAACTTTAGCGCATTTTTGCCCTGCACGGCAAACGGCTCACCCTCCGCCAGCGGCTGCAGTGCATCCAGATCCACACGCCATTTTCCATCCTTATCGGCCGTGGCCTTCGCAGTTTTGTCACGGAAAGTCACCGTCACTTCTTCGCCGGGCTCCGCCCAGCCCCACACAGGTACCTTAACGCCCTGCTGCAGCACCATATTATCGCCAAATACGCCGGGCAGGCTCACATCCGCCTGTGCGGGCAAAGCCGTAAGCGCGGAACCGGCAGCAACTGCTGTGAGAGCCAGAAAAGAAAACCGAAGCGCGGCACGTGCGCCGGCTGAAATCCAGCGCAAGGCCGGAGGCAGAGTAGAAGAACAACGCATAAGCAGATGAAGGAAAGCTTAGTTTGCTTAAAAGCTAACAGAAGCAATGGAAGTGAAAGGTTTAACCATACCACTCGATCGCAGAGTATGGGAATCAGAATCTTTGCTTCAAAGAAGAACTGAGTATCGCTGAGCGCGTGCCCTCTCATCGATAAATTTAAAAGCCTTATGGCGGAGAGCGAATTCTGCAACTGGTCTGGAGGCCTTGCGGCTAAACTAATCCTTTCGGTGGCTCTGGTTTGACATCCGGAGTGCTGTTGAAATCAGGCGAAGAATGATGTTAAGGAACTTATATAGATGGCCGGGCTAAACTGGTGTATACAGGAGCATAATGCGCCAGAATATGAGCTTTGCATCACAAGGCAGCAGAACAACAAACAGAAAATAATGTACGTAGAAATGCTTTAATTCGCTGAAGATAAATGCAACAGAATGGTCGAAGAAAAATGAGCAGTCTTGCTTCCATTTAGGCATTCTGAGCAAATCAGCTCAACATTGGCGACAATGACTTAGGCTTTTCCTCGGCCTGATCTAGCTACTGGCGACGCTGTTCACTGGCATACTGTTCAATTTTCTGCACAACAAAGAACACCATATCTCCGCGAAGCTGCCCGGATCTTTCCAGAAAATCCCCCGCCAGTTTTTTGCCGTCGAACCCTCCGCCCGGCTGCAAAAGCGGCGTGCAGTTCTTGGAGGGGTTCCCCTCGCCATCATCGACGCAGAAGTGTCCTGTGCCATTGGCTTCCGTCCACATTAGTGCCTTTTGAGTCCAGGGCTTGCCGTAGCAGAGTTGAAACGCGCGGATAACACCGTGGTCATCACAGCTGAGAATGAGGTCCATTGCTTCATCCGAGAACCACTGTTTGCGCAGCTCTCCGTGCGTTGTTGTCGAGCGGAGACCTGGGGGCAGCAAACGAAGCATAGACGGAGCGTAAAGAAAAATCACAAAACTGTCACGCACTGCAAATAGTTTGCCATCAACGTGTTGCAGGATAGTGTGGACAACCTGATGAGGCGGAGATTGCTTACTGCACAGTAAATCAGGTACACTGGGCGAAACAAAACGACATCCGGGTAAGCTGAGGCTGTGGCGGTTGGCATTGCCACTCGTATTGGCACGGCTCCTGCTTTCCGGGGTGAAGCCTGATCAATCATGGGTGTTTGGCGTCAGTCCGGCTGTCGGGTCGGCCCGGCCCGCATCCCGAAAAGACTCAGACGCTGACCAGCAAACCAAAAGGAGAATCAACGATGGCTTTAAAAAAGCTCGAAGCAATCATCAAACCCTTTAAACTCGAAGAGGTTAAAGAAGCCCTGACAGAGCTCGGTATTGAAGGTCTCACCGTGAGTGAGGTAAAAGGTTTTGGCCGCCAGAAGGGCCACACTGAAATTTATCGCGGCAGTGAGTACACCGTGGATTTCCTGCCCAAGGTTAAGATCGAAGTCGTTCTTAAGGAAGACATCGTCGCCAAGGCCATTGAAACCATCACCAAAGCCGCCAAAACCGGCAAGATCGGTGACGGTAAAATCTTCGTTCTCCCGATTGAGGAAGCAGTCCGCATCCGCACGGAAGAAAAGGGCGACAAAGCGGTATAATCCGTCTTCCTACCCCAATCTCTGTCAGTCACTCGCCGCGCACCATATACAGGCTCGCCGCGGAAAGATTAGCCATTTAACACGGCCAGTCTTTTCCGGTAAACCTATTTGTGGATGCGCGGCATTTTTTTGTACACAGGGACGTGTTGCAACCATAAGTACACTCCCCGTTTTCAGGTAAAGACGCAGGAAACATACAGCCGGATGCCTCCACAGGTGCCCGCCTTGTAAAGGCTAGCGAGACTCTGAAAATAGCTCGCATTTTATGGCTTCTGTCTTTGACAAGATGGCCCGCATTTGATCAGATCAGCAAGCGATTTCACACTGCTCGCGTGATCTCCGCCAGGCCAGAATATCCCCTGCTATGACATCGTCCATTAAAGCCCACCCACGCTGGTTTGTCCGTGGCGACCTGGACGGCTTTTTTGCGCTGTTTATTGATAATCTGCTTCAGTTGATGCTGATTACGTTTCTGTGCACAGCGCCTTTTGCGGTAGGCATGCCCAGCTCTTTTGTTACGAATACGATTCTGCCCGGCGCTGCTATTTCCATTCTGTTTGGCAATCTCTTTTATAGCTGGCAAGCGTATCAAAACGCCGTACGTCATCATCGCGATGATGTTGCTGCCTTGCCCTATGGCATTAATACGGTAAGCCTGTTTGCGTATGTCTTTTTCATTATGGCTCCGGCCTATCATGAGACGAAAGACTTTAACCATGCCTGGAAGCTGGGTCTGGCCGCCACAATGCTGGGCGGCGTACTGGAAATTATTGGCGCATTCATGGGTGACTGGCTGCGCAAGAACACACCCCGCGCCGCTCTTCTTTCCGCGCTTTCCGGTGTGGCTATTACGTTTATCGCCATGCCGTTCATCTTCCAGATGTTCGCCACGCCGGCCATTGCGCTGCTGCCCATGGTGATTATCCTCATCGGCTACGGCTCCGGTCTCAAGATGCCGTATAGCATGCCGGCAGGTCTGGTGGCGGTAGTGCTCGGGACCGCTCTTACCTGGATCCTTAAGAGCGCCGGTTACAATTTCTGGAATCCGCCTGCGGGCACCACTTTTGAGCTTGGCCTGCACATTCCCTTTCTCTATCCCGAGGCCGCATTCGAGCTTTTGCTGCAGCCCAAAGGCTGGGAGTACATGGCCGTAATTGTGCCCATGGCCTTGTTCAACATTATCGGTTCGCTCCAGAATCTGGAAAGCGCCGCGGCTGCGGGAGATCACTACGAAACGCGTTCCTCGCTTCTGACAAACGGACTCGGCAGCATTGTTGCCGCCCTCTTTGGCAGCCCATTTCCAACCACCATTTACATTGGCCATCCCGGCTGGAAAGCAATGGGAGCGCGTGTGGGTTACTCCGCCCTGAACGGCATTGTTATTACGCTGCTTGTTTTGCTTGGCGCGGTTAATTTCATCCTGCTTTATGTGCCGATGGAGGTCATGCTGGGAATCCTGCTCTGGATCGGGCTCATCATTACCGCTCAGGCTTTTCAGGAAGTACCCGGCAAGCATGCGCCGGCGGTTGCCATTGGACTCATTCCCTGCCTGGCCGGCTGGGCGCTTCTGCTCGTCGAATCCGCCCTGCGCGCCGCGGGCAC
>JBGGNE010000150.1:0-18957 GCA_041287705.1 Methylacidiphilales bacterium
GGAAATCTCACGTGATGGAAGGGAACGGATGTAACAGTTACATCTGCCTGCCCCTATACGCGGGTTTATTTATATAGAAAGAAGAGGAAAGCGGGAAACGGAGGAAGGGGGATTATTTAACCACCAGGACTCAAAGACACCCGGTTGCGGAGGGGAGGATGTTGCGAATAGATGTCTGTCTTCGAATATTTCATTCCCTGCTCTATGCATCCTGCTTGCGCAGTGTCTTTCCTGGTTTCCAGATGCTTTCCACGAGAAGACGTACCGGGATGTCCGGGATGCCGCGTTCTCCGCGATGCAGCATGTCGATCAGGACATCCACGGCCTTGCGGCCGATGAGGATATCGTTCTGGTAGGTGCCCGAAAGATATTCGTCATTGCAGGTAATGGCCAGGCAGGCGAAACCGAGGTTTTCGGGGACGCGAAAGCCGGCTTTCTCCAGGCGACGCGCCGTCTGATCAAACGAGACGACGACGTCCGGCTTTTCTCTTTTAAGCCATTCCACCGTGCGGTCAAAGTCTTCGGACGGGCCCAGGTAGGGCGGGACAACGTGCATGTGCGGGTTCTTGGCGCGCCACCACATCAGGCCGCCAAACCAGCCGTGGTCCACCTTGCTGTCCCAGTCCTCCGTTACGCTGACGCCGATGCGTTTGTAGCCGAGCTTTACCAGCTCGCTGAGCATCAGGCTCATGGTGTGGAAGTGGTGGTTGGTGATGACGTGCAGGGTGCTCGGCTGGATGCTGTAGCCCATGGCCAGCACGGAGAGCTCGCTGAGATTGAACGCAGGGCACTTGTAGTGCGCGTGCGGCTGCGGCGCAAGAAGCACGGCCTGGATGTCCCGGGCGCGAAAGATGCGCTGCATTTTCTCGGCCGTCATGCCAGGCTCGCTCAGCCAGAATTCTTCCAGCACATAGCCGCATTCCTCGGCGCGAGCCGTGGCGCCTTCCCAGTACTCGCGAAAGACGGGGATCTGCAGCAGGTGATTCTTGCGCGGCCAGTTGTTGATCCAGGCGATCGTGGCCTGATAACGCGGCGCGGTCTTTGTTCTGCGGTATGCGCTTAGCGCGGTCAGCATGGGATCGTAACGATACCCCAGGCGCGCGGCGGATTCCTGCACCTTCTCGCGCGTCTCCTTCGGCAGGCGCGGGCTGTTGCGCAGGGCCAGACTTACCGTGGTAAAGTGCAGGCCGACGTCAGCGGCGATATCGCGAATGGTGACGCGGTTGTTGGACGACATGAGCGGTTGGTGAGAGGGAAAGTGGCTGGAAAAGGAGTGCGCGAAAGCGTGAGTCTGGCGTATTATTCAAATTGTAGGATCAGGTTGCAATCAAAACCGCTTTAAGCTGCGAAGGCCATGTTCTATCGTAACGACATGAACTTGGAGCGCACGATGCACCGACACAGTTTCACTGGTTTCGTCTACGGCCTGTTGGGAAATCTGGCAACCTTCGCCACGCGGCGGGCAGGGGAACGGCGTGGTGCGCGCGGTGGCTTTACGCTGGTGGAGGTTTCGCTGTCCATAGGCCTGCTTTCGTTCAGCCTGCTGGCGCTGATCGGTCTGGTGCCCTCCGGTCTGGGCGCACTGCGCGATTCCTCGGATCAGACCACGCGGGCGCAGATCATCCAGCGCATTTCCAACGATCTGGTCATTACCGACTTTGCGGATATGGCCGCTGCCGCTCCTCTTTATTTTGACGAAGAAGGTCAGGTGCAAAAGACCCAGACCACCGCTCACTACCGCGTAGAGTTCCGCGATGTGCCCCCCACCTTGCCGGGCCTTACCGAGACTGAGCAGGCCGGAATGCATGCCCAGCTTAAGTGCATCCGCATCGGCATCACCCGCACGGAAGGCGGCGTACAGGCTGCCACCGCCATAACGCACTGGTACTCCCTGCAGGTGGCCAAGCGTTAACCAGGATCTTGCAGTGGCTAACCACAGAGCAATAATGTCAGCAGAATAGTCATCAGGATCAGGTTAAATTATCGTACAGGAAAAGTTAAGGATACAGGGTGTTAGCGATTTACGGATAAAGCAACTTTTTGACAGATATTTCAGACTCCGTATTTCCAATCTACAGATCCTTGTTCATTCATTCCTCAGGAATGGTAGCCGGGTCGATATCTCATGCAGGCAATGGTTAAGGAATTCCTTCTTTGTTTATGCCTCGCTCTCCCCTTATAAACCGCCCCCGGCGGCGCTCCGCTTTTACCATTGCGGAAGTGCTTGTGGCAGTGACGCTCCTGCTGATCATTATGGCGGTAACGGCTACCGTTATGGATCAGGCAACGCGGGCGTGGCGCCAGACCAACACGAAGATCGAGGCGTTTCAGAACGCGCGCGGCGTCTTTGAGGTGATGACCTCCCGGCTCACCCCGGCCACGCTGAACACGTATCTGGATTACTATGACACCACCGGCCAGGCATTCCGCCTGACCAGCACGCCCGCAACCTTCGCGCCTGCAAAGTACGGCCGCTATTCGGATCTCCATTTCATCTGCGGCGCGGGCAAGACTCTGGTCACGACTCTGCCGCCCTTCTATTCGCAGGTGGCCTCTGGCGCCGTATTCTTTGTGGCGCCCACGGGCCTTACTGCAACGGCGGATTATAGGGGCACCACGGGATTGCTTAACGCCAGCGGCTTCTTCATCGCCTTCGGAAGCGACAAGGGCCATCGCCCGCCTTATCTGACGACTCCCGAGACGTATCGCTGGCGTTTGATGGAGCTGAGTTCGCCCACGGAATCGCTCGAGGTCTTTGGCGCGGCTTCCGGCAACTCCTGGTTTCGCACGCCGATCAGCACAGGCAAAGTGCGACCGGTGGCGGACAATGTTATCGCCCTGATCATCTGGCCGCGCCGCCCGCCTGCGGATGACGCCGCGGGCACCGCGATTTCCAGCAACTACGCGTACGACAGCCGCACTACCGCGCCCTGGGCAAGCGGAGCGCAACCCGTGCAGGCGCATCAGCTTCCCCCCACCCTGCAGGTCACCATGGTGGTGATCGACGACGGTGCCGCGCGCAGGCTCGACAAAGGTTCGACGCCTCCGCCGGAGATCACGGCGGTGCTTGGCGGTCTGTTTAATGACAATGCGGAAGCCTCGGGAAATCTGGTGCAGCATTACGAAACCGACCTGAAAGTCATGGAGCAGCGCCTGATCGATCGCCATATCGGCTATCGGGTCTTCTCCTCCACCATCTCACTGCGGGAGGCCAAGTGGACGCCATGAAACATTGCTTTTGCCGCCGCACACCGCGCATTGCCGCCGTTGCTGCCCGCCGCTTCGCCTACTCGCTGGTCGAGCTGATTCTGGTGATGGCGCTTATCTCCATCATCATCGGGCTCTCCTTCCCGCTGATGAATACCATTACGCGCGGCAACTCCCTGGTACGCGCCGGGCAGATGGTGGGCGATCACCTGGCGCTGGCGCGACAGGAAGCCGTGGGCCGCAATCGCCCCGTGCAGGTTCGCTTTGTGCAGTTTGGCTCAGGGTCCGCCAGCTTCCGCGGCATCCAGCTCTGGGCTCCTTCGGTGGATAACATCACGACGTTTGCGCCGATCAGTCGCCTGGCCATCTTGCCGGATGGAGTCGTGCTAGCCAGGAATGCCGCGCTCTCTCCCATGCTGACCGACGCGCCGGTTGTGGGTAAGAGCGAAGTCTTTCCGGGACTGGGCAGCGTGACTTATTCGGCGTTCCGATTCCGACCGGGTGGCGGCACGGATCTCACATTCGCCTCGCTCAGTAACTTTGTCACGCTGGTCTACACAAAGGACGAAACCGTGGCCACGCCGCCCGCCAATTACTTCGCTGTGCAGGTGGATCCCGTGAATGGGCGTACCCGCCTCTTTCAGCCCTGACGTCCTGCGTTTGCTCTGCTCGCTAATCACTCGCGCGCTTTTTCCCTCTCTCTGACGCATTCCGCTCCTCTTTTCTGTTCTACCGCTTATGCGTTTCCCATTCTCTATCCCCTGTATATGCAGAAGTCGGTGCGGAAGCCTTGGCCGCCCTTTGCTTCAATACAACCAGCGCACCAACCGCAGGCGCGGCGTTGCACTGGTTCTGGTCCTGGCCATCATGGTGCTGGTGATGGGACTGGTGGTGGGCATCCTCAGCCGCATTACCACGGAGCGCACTGCGGCCGATGGCTACGCGTCTTCCGTTCAGGCGCGGTTGTTGGGCGATACCGCCGTTCAGGTGGTGCAGGCGCAGATCAGTGCCGCGACAACCCCTGTGGCAGGAGAGCGCCTGGCGTGGACCTCCCAGCCCGGGCTTATCCGTACGTTTGATGATACCGGCGCGCCGGTGAACTCCTACAAGCTCTTTTCCTCCTCGCAAATGCGGGTGTCCGATGCGCTGGTGCCTGCGGATGAAGCCGCGACGCTGGCCGGCTGGTACAATAATGCGGCGCTCTTTACGGATCTGAACATGCCGGTGGACGCCGACTCCAACGGCACCCCGGATACGTGGCCTATTCTGGACAGCACTTCGCTGGGCACCACTTCCGCTCCGCAGGGTTTCGACATTTCCTCCACGGCGCCAAAGGGCAATTACCTCGGCTATACCAATCCCGCGCCAATGCCCGTGCGCTGGCTGTATGTGCTGAAGGACGGCCAGCTTGTCGCCGCCACCGGCACGGGCAATGTGGCCACGGTTGGCGGCGCTTCGGTGACAAATCCTATCGTGGGCCGCATCGCGTTCTGGACGGATGACGAGTCCTGCAAGGTCAACATCAACACCGCCAGCGAAGGCACCTACTGGGATATACCGCGTGCCGATAACAATCAGGAGCGCGCTCTGGGCGAATTTCAGCCCGTGAAGAACGAGTTTCAGTTCTTCCCCGGCCACCCTGCCACCACAAGCATATCCGCTGTATTCCCCGGGCTCTTTCCCACACCTCTGGATCAGGCCGGCCGCGATCGTCTTTTTGCGCTTATCCCCCGCCTGCGCAACATGGGCAGTAAAGGCGGCACGGTACGCGTGGATCTGGTCGACAAGACGACGCTTACGCTGGACCAGGACCGCCTCTACGTCACCGAGCCCGAACTTCTCTTTACCGCCACGCCCACCGCAGGCGCGCGCACCACCAACACGGGTCTCGATCGCAACCTGCTGGAGCAGACCAAATTCTTCCTCACCACCACCAGCCGCGCTCCCGAGACCAACATGTTTGATCTCCCCAAGATCGCCTGCTGGCCAATCCACACCAACCCCACGCCCGGCACGTACCGAACAGCGTTTGACCAGCTTATCGCCTTCTGCGGAACGCTGCAGGGGCAGACATGGTACTTTCAGCGCCAGAACGCCAACAGCGCCACGGACGACTACCTGCTCATCCCACGCAATCAGGTGCTCTACAGCTATTTGCAGAAGCTGATGGGTCAGCCTATCCCCGGCTTTGGCGGAACACTTGCCGACAAGTTCGCCGCCGACACGAATCAGGTGCTGACCGAGGTTTTTGATTACATCCGCTGCGCCGTGCTGGAGGACAAGAACATTACAGGCACCGCGGGGCAGTTCGCCGCCGGAGCGCCGTCACTTCCCGCCGATAACCGCACGCGTCTGAATTACGGCCACGTCATGCCCATCAGGATAGACGATACGCGCGGCTTTGGTCGTGCGATGACCATAACGCAGGCCGGGCTGTGGCTGATCTGCACGGGCGACCCCGCTTACACGGAGACAAACAATCCGCTCACCAACCTGACGCTGGCCGCCGCTACCCCGCTGACGCAGGACGCCACGACAAAGGAGATTCGCATCGACTCGTCCTTCATCTTCGAGCCCTTCACCGCCATGGCCGGCTGGGCGGGAATGCGTCCCGACGTGGTGATTACTGTGGAAGGACTGGAAGGCTGGACCATTCAGGGCAACGGCGCGCCGGATGTCATTCCCATGCAGTTTCCCTCGCTAAGCCGCCAGACCGCCAACGATGCCGGCCTCTATATCCACGGGCGCGAACCCAGCTTCACCAACAAGAGCCTGAACTGGACGGGCTACCTGGGTATCCGCTGGTTTCTGGACTATCACGTGCTGCGGGCGCGTAACGGCGGGCGTCTGCCGCGGGATTCCGGCTTTACCACCAGCAGCGACGGCGGCACCGGGTACCAGAAGGGCAGGCAGTATCCCTTTGTCGGCGAACCCATCACGGTGAAAGTACTGAAGACAAACCCGAGGGTCACGTGCTCCGCCGTCAACCTGACGCTGCGCATGACCAACCGCCAGACCGGCGAGAAGATCCAGACGATCAAGATGAACTTCCCCGGTGGTACCTTCCCGGCCCCGGTTCTCTTTACCTCCGGATCAGGCGGAGCCGTGGCGCCTATCGATCCCGCGTGGTGGACGTTTCAGGCGGATGGCTGCGGCATCCCCTTTACGGATGGCGCGACGACGAATATTCGCGCGGGCCGGTTCAATACGGGATCCACCAACTACGGCATCTACTGCTACCGGTTCATGAAGATGGATCACGATACAGTGCGCTGCCTGACACCGGCGAAGGATGGCCAGTCCCTGGACCTGCGTCTGCTCGCCGGCACGGAGGATGTGCCTGCGGAATGGTGGCAGAAGCACCCGGATTACGACGACCTGGGCACCACTACGCGTCATCGTCTGGCCTGCTCCTTCGTCGAGCCTAACGCCGGTCTGAACAGTCATCCGGTTTATAATTACAACAAGGGCAAGCTGGCCAACATGACCGGCAACTACAGCGGCAACGACGCCCCGCCGCTGCCCTGGCCCACCACCGCTGCCCAGACGAATGGCGACTGGGAAAACGGCATGGCCAGCGATATGGACGGCGCCTTTCTCAACAAACCGGACGAAGGCAACGCCTATACGCTGGCCTCCAACGTGACGCCCTATTTCAACAGCAACACCAATCAGCGCACCTTCACTGGCGACTTCTCCTCGCCCAACCGCATCATGCCGTCGCCCGGCATGTTTGGTTCGCTGCCTACAGGGGTGAAGCGCGCGCTCTCCTGGCAGACGCTGCTCTTTCGCCGGCAGCCTGGTCATCCCAGCTATGTTGCCAGTGCAGGCGGCTTTACGAAGAATCCGGACTACCTGTTGATGGACTTCTTCTGGATGCCCGTGGTGGAGCCCTATGCCATCAGCGAGCCGCTCTCCACTTCCGGCAAGATCAACCTGAACCAGCAGATTATCCCCTTCACCTATATCGAACGCAAAACGGGTCTGTATGCCGTGCTGAAAAACGAAAAGGTGATGAGCATTCCGCAGTCAAGCATTGGCATCTACAAGGTTGGGGCAGGGGCTGAGGAGTATCGCCGCAAGATCAACCTGCCTGGCACACTAAAGCAGCTGGATTTCCGCTTCGACAATACGGATGCCACCGGACTCTATGCGTTCCGTTCGCCTTCGGAGGTATGCGACTTCCACTTCATCCCGGATAACGCCGTCAATATTAACACGACGAACAAAGCTACGCTGGATACCACCATGGCGGCGCACTGGGTGCTGAACAGCCTTACCGGCGACAGCTCGCGCGAGCGCATCTACACCACGGTCTACCCCAGGCTGACGACCAAATCGAACACCTACACCGTTTACTTCCGCGCGCAGGCTCTGAAACAGCGCACACGTACGGCTGACGCGGACAAGTGGTACGAGGGGCAGGATCTCATCACGGGCGATTATCGCGGATCCACCACGCTGGAGCGCTTTATCGATACCACCACAGTAGGAATGCCGGACTACGCGGCCAACCCCGACGCAACACCCACACTGCCCAGCTACTACCGCTGGCGCGTGCGGTCCAATAAACCCTTTGCTCCATAGACCAATACGCGCTGGGAAATGGTCTTGGTTACTCCAAGTCTTATGCTACGAATTCTTCGCCCTTTGCTCGCTACAGCCATTGCCTTTCCGCTCGCTCATCTGGGTACGGCGTCCCTCCGTGCCAATTCGCAACTCCCTCTCATCAACGGCAACTTTGAGGAAGGTCTGAAAGGCTGGACACTCAAAGCGCCCGACGGCACGGAACCCGCCACAGTGAGCCCGGAGGCCGCTTCGCTGGGCCAGAAGGGACTTCGCGTCACCAATCTGGCGGAAGGACAGAAGTTTGAGCTGGTAAGCGATCCTCTGCCCGTCACAGCGGGCAAAACCTACACGGTAAGCTTCTGGTCTGGCGGCGGCGGTGAAAAGCCGGGATCTGTATCGATAAAGATGGTCTTTTCGGGGCCTAAAAGCAGCAATCAGACGATGGAAGTGCTGCCGCCCGACATGGCGCAGATTCGCAAATGGCCAGGCGCCGAATGCAGCGGCAGCATCTATTTTGGCAACGATCTGCTGGCCGCCGCAGCACCAGCTGGCGCGACACAGCTCACAATTCACATCATCCCCAAACGGGGCTCCTCAGTCGGAACCAGCGTGGATTTCGATGACTTCACCGTGACGGAACTGGCTCCGCCCGTTGCCGCGACACCGCGCGATCCCATGCTGGGCAACCCCGTTCCGCCTACCGATCCCGCGCTTCTCCAGAGCATGCTGGATGAGATCAGGAAGGACCCCACGCGCGGCAAGACTCCGCCTCGGATCGTCCTGAAACTGGACGACCTTAAGCCGATCAAAGGCGGGGGAATCCATCAGCGCTGGCTCAAGGTCGCCGAATTCGCCGCGAAGAAGAACATCAAGGTATCGTTCGGCATTATCGCCGGCACAATGGATACGGACGCGCCGGCGTTCTTCTCCTGGGTCAAAGAGAAGCATGCCGCTGGACATATCGAGTTCTGGCACCACGGCTGGGATCACGCCGGTGACGGCAAGATCATGGAGTTTTCCGGCCAGCCTTACGATCATCAGAAGGATCACATGACGCGCGCCAACGCCCTGGCAAAAGAAAAGCTGGGCTTTGCATTTGCCAGCTTCGGCGCTCCCTTTAACGCTACAGACGACGTCACCGTGCGTGTTCTACAGGAAGATCCGGACATCAAGGTCTGGATGTACGGCAAACCGCGCACGCCCGCCGGAAAAATCGTGCTGCGTCGTTCCGGTGCAGTCAATCTGGAGGCGCCTACCATTATTGCCAACTACGGTGCGTTTATCGTCGGCTATGCGCACAATCGCGGCGCCGAATACTTCGTCCTGCAGGGCCACCCCGCAGGCTGGGGCGACGATCGCTACGCCGAGTTCGTCAAAATCGTAGAGTTCCTCATCGAACAAAAAGCAGACTTCGTTCTGCCGCGCGACTTCATTTCGAATCCCCCGAAGGCAGCGCCGCAGCCCGGCGAGGACGCAGCGACAGAGAAGCCGGGTGCGAAAGGAGATTAAATAAAGCGCGCATCTCTTCCCTGTTTAAGACGTGTAGGAAAGCGGAGGAAGGGAAAGGAAGCACCGAGGGTGGTCTGTTTGCTTTCATGTGCCATTTCCCCTTTTCGTGCTTTTCTCTGCTTTTCGAGCCTTTCGTGTAAATTAGTGCCGCTCTTCTCTAACTCACTAAGCATAATCCCAGGGCCCCGTTTCATTTACACGAAAGGCTCGAAAAGCAGAGAAAAGCACGAAAAGGGGATGGAATATGCAGTGACAGCACGCAGTTGGTGCTCTTCATGAATACATTCGTACTCTTCGTCATAACCCGCCTTATCGACTTCATCCCAGAGACTCGAAAGGGATAAGTCCATACGCACAACTTAGCGGCGAAGCGTAAATAAACCTTCGGAACCCATACAAAGATCCAGAAAATCCTGCCAGGTGATATTGAGATAAGGATCGATTTCCTTAATACGCAACAGTGTGCGTTGCTCAATATCTTTCATCGTCTGATCGATGGAACGGGAAACCTTGCTCTCGTGCCAGCCGTACATGCGCGCAACTTCACGCTGCATCAGCCCCTGCAAATAGACCAGTTGCAGCAAAATAAGCTGCTCGGCCGGCGTGCCTTCAATGGTATCCTTCAGCGCTTTGCGCATGACGGCCTGAAGATCGGCTTCCATCGTCTTCGCCCCACTGTTGCCGGGCAGCAGATCGAAGTTATTGACGTCATCTTCCTCGCTGTGACCTGGCAGTGTGGCCTGAAACTTCTGGCGACGCTTCAGATCCACCAGACGATGCAGGGAGACGGTCACCAGCCAGGTGTATAAACTGCACTTGCCGTGGTATTTAAGAAAGAGGGGAGACCGGCCTTCGCGGCCCATGGCGCATTCGCTCCAGAGATCGGCCAGCAGATCTCCTGCCTCGGTTTCCGAGGCGCCACGGCTGATCAGGTGGCTCATGAGCCGACCATGCGAACGTTCGCGCAGCGTGGTAAATGCGGCAGATTCGCCTTCCAGGCAGGCCTGGACGAGGTTGAAATCTTCCTGATGGACGGCGCTGACGTCTGTCATGTGGCCAGTATTAGTATGGGGTAAAATGAAATGCCGGGGCGGATAGAGTTCAAACTAACCCCTTGGCGCAAAATGGTCAATGCTTAAGCTTCTTTCTGGAATGTCGAATATCTGTTAAACCGCGAATAAAGGGCAATGCTTTATTGCGTTACTGTACTATTTTAGATTCGCGCCAGCTCATGATAATGGCACAGGCCTCATATAAAATATACATAGGCACGGCGAGCATTCCCAGTGAAAAAAGGTCGGAACTGGGTGTAATACAGCACGCAGCCACAAAGATGGCAACAATAGCATGCCGCCGGTATTCTCTCAGCATGTGGCTGGAGATAATGCCAAAGTAGTTAAGAATAAGCAGCACCAGCGGCATTTCAAACGCAAGTCCAAAACCGATAAGCATTTGAATGACGAAATCAACGTAATTCTGGAATGTCCACTGGGCCCTTGTATCCATATACGTATTATAATCCAGAAAGAACTCAAGCGTCTTTGGGACCACAAAGAAGTAGCAGAAAACAACGCCGAAAACAAAGAGCATGGCACCAGCGGCAAAGACAGGAAGTACGTGCCTCTTTTCTTCTTTGGTAAGCGCCGGCAGAATGAATAACGCGAGATAATACAGAATAAAAGGCAATCCCAGTACCAGGCCACTGAACATGCCTATACTGATGTGGGTGGAGAAGGGATCGATAATACCAATAGTTACGGTATAATCTTTAGGATTCTTGCCAATCCAGATAAGGGGCTGCTGAAGTATATCAACAATGTACTTGGTAAAGATCAGGCAGACCGATACGGACACAGCCAGAACTGCGACGCAGCGCAGGATGGTCCAGCGCAAATCTTCAAGATGCCCCAGCAGGGGCTTTTGCTCTAACTCTTCCTGGTTATCCTCGGGCCTACTCATAGGGGCAGATTATCGGGCTTTCGCCCCAGGCACATCCCCAGTCATTGGGGTGGATGCAAACCGGGCGTCCAGCGTGTTGCGAATGTCACGGCAATATGCCTGAACATCGGGCGCCTGCAAGATAGCAGAAACAATAACGATGCGCTCGGCGCCTGAGTCCAGAACGGCCGGCAGCGTCCTGGCATTAACGCCGCCAATGCAGAACTGCGGAATCTGCACACGAGCCTTTACCTGCTCAATAAGGCTCAGGCCAACCGGAACATAGTCGGGCTTGGTAAGCGTAGCATAGAGGGGGCCAACGCCAATGTAATCCGGCGCTTCGGCGGCGGAATTCACCGCCTGCCCGACGCTGTGCGTGGACTTGCCGACTATTTTGCCGGAACCCACAATTGCACGGGCGAGTGCAACGGCGTCGTCATCCTGGCCGACATGAACGCCATCGGCATCCAGTTCGGCAGCAATTTTCAGATGATCGTTAACGATAAAGATTCCACCAAGCTGCCTGCAAACTGGCAGGACTGCGCATCCAATCTCCAGAAGCTGCTCCGGCGACGCTTTCTTTCCGCGAAGCTGGACGATTTCGACGCCGCCCAGCAGCATCTGGCGCGTCAGCTCCGCCGGATCACGGTCGCCGGTGTAGGCCAGATCGAGAATGCCATAGAAACGAGCCTTGCGGAGCCGTTCCTGTAGAGGATTCATCAAGTTAGAGGTTCTTTAACGCTAAAGTAAGGCAGAGGTGGAGCTGGCTTAGCGCTTGAAGAAACGCTCGATAAAGTGCGTGGAGTACTGGCCGCGGCGGAAATCGGGGTCGCGCAGAATCTGCATGCCCAGCGGGATGGTCGTGTGGATGCCGGAAATCTTGTACTCATGCAGAGCGCGCTCCATGCGGTCCATTGCCGTGCGGCGATCCGGCCCGAACGCGATGAGCTTGGCGATCATCGAATCGTAGTAAGGCGGGATGTTGTAGCCGGTGTAGGAGTGCGAATCGACGCGAATACCGTGGCCGCCGGGCGGCAGATAGAAGCCGATGCGTCCTGCGGAAGGACGAAAATCATTGTCGGGATCTTCAGCGTTAACGCGGAATTCAATGGCGTGGCGCTGCGGCTGCAGATCATCAAACTCGCGGCCCAGGCGTTCGCCGGCGGCAATCTTGATCTGCTCGCGCACCAGATCGATGCCATACACTTCTTCCGTTACGGGATGCTCCACCTGAATACGGGTGTTCATCTCCATGAAGTAGAAGGTGCCTTTGTCGTCGACGAGGAATTCCAGCGTGCCCGCGTTCTCGTAATTGACGGCTTCGGCCAGCTTGATGGCGGCGCGGCCCATGGCCTTGCGCAGGGCAGGAGTCATCAGCGGGGAGGGGGATTCCTCCAGAAGCTTCTGGTTGCGGCGCTGGATGGAGCAGTCGCGCTCGCCGAGGTGAACGATTTTGCCGTAGCGATCGCCAAGGATCTGAATCTCCACGTGGTGCGGATTTTCGATCAGCTTCTCAATATAGACGGCGCCGTTGCCGAAAGCCTTCTCGGCCTCCATTTTGGCGGCATTGTACCCCTGGACGAGGCTGACGTCGTTATGCGCGGGACGCATGCCGCGACCGCCGCCGCCTGCCACTGCCTTGATGATAACAGGATAGCCAATCTGTGCCGCGACCTTCAGGGCCTGCTGATCGTTCTCCACGATACCAGCGCTGCCGGGGGTGACGGGGACACCGACCTTGCGGGCGGTTTCACGCGCCACGGCTTTGTCGCCCATCATGCGGATGGAGGACGATTTCGGCCCGATGAACTTGATTTTGCAACTTTCGCAGACTTCGGCGAAATGAGCGTTCTCGGAAAGGAAGCCGTAGCCGGGGTGAATGGCGTCAACATCGCCAATTTCGGCGGCGCTGATGATGCGATCGATCTTGAGATAGCTTTCCGATGCGGCGGCTTTACCGATACAGATTGCTTCATCGGCCAGTTTTACGTGCAAAGAATCGACATCGGCGTCTGAATAGACCGCCAGCGTGCGGATGCCTAAATCGCGGCACGCCCGGATGACACGGAGGGCGATTTCACCCCGGTTGGCGATCAAAATCTTATCAAACATGGCATTATCCTGGAAAATCTAAGGGCGCACGTCCTGACTCTGACGCGCGTAAGAAACGTGGTACGGGCCGGCGATGCCATCCATTCCGCCCGATGCAGTGCCGAAATGGATGAGCTTTAACGAAAAAGTGAATCGGAATTTCTCTGAAAAACGAGATCAGAGAGGGCGGATGCTGTAAAGCGGTTTGCCGAAATCGACCGGCTTGCCGTTTTCAACGTGTACTTCCGTGATGATGCCGCGCTTTTCGGCTTTGATTTCGTTCATCACCTTCATGGCTTCGATGATGCAAACCACGGTTTCCGGTCCTACTTCAGTACCAACTTCCACGTACGGAGCCGAGTTGGGCGTTGGGCTGCGATAGAATACGCCTACCATAGGGGACTGAATGGGATCTGTGTGGACAACAGCGGCTGCGGGAGTTGCTGACTCCGCACGATCCGGCAGGGCAAGGGGAGCCTGCTGAACGGGAGCGGCAATGTATTGTGGCTGCGTGGTGACTACGGGAACTCCTTCAGCCCCGGTGCGCCGGATGCGAATCTTGAATTCGGGCTTCTCCAGTTCGAACTCGGCCAAACCATTCTTGGCCAGCAGTTCTAATAATGCCTTTATCTCCTTTAAATCCATGAATAATCCTCAAGCGGCGATTCGGAAAGACCTTCGTGTTGAAGGTGTTGGTTCTATGAAACGAGGGCGAACTATGCCCTCGAATTTTACGTAATACAAGCGAAAAACGGGTGGATATTGTGCGTTATGCTTACTTTAACGTTTAAGTGTCGTTCGGGCCTGCTGCATGTAAAAGAGCGTGAATTGGTGCGGAAACAAGGCTGGCCAGGAATACATTAACGTTAAAGTTATAGTAAATCTGCGATTTTAAGGCAGGTGCGGTCCATCGCGAGAGCCTGATCCATGTTCTGTTGCAGCGCCTGATGTAAATCTTCGAGGGCAAGAATCGCGCGCATACAGGGTTCCGCCCGGGCTGGATCCGAGGCGAAGCCGGCGACCTGGGTCCTGTAGTGCTCGATCAGTGCCATCAGGGAATCCTGGCGGGCAAGCTGGAACTCAGCTTCGAGTAATGCCTTAAGAGTATCTTCGTCCTCATCTTCGCCTGCGTTCTCCTCAAATGAATCCTGAATGTTCTGGCGAAGGTCCCGCCAGTAGTCGCTCAGCAGACTCGCGAGAGAATAGGCGTAGACTGAGGGATTCGCCTTTATCGCAAACCACTGCTGCACAAGCTGGTTGTGAAAGCTGATGGAGCTATTGGCTGTGCCACTCGACTGGTCTCCTTCCACCAGATCAATACGCAGACAGCGGGAAATGATGGTGGGCAGGAGAAGCTGCGGACGCGTGGAAGCGAGGAGGATCAGGGTGGAGGCGGGAGGTTCTTCCAGTGTTTTGAGGAACGCGTTTGCGGGTTCGGCCTGACCAAGGCACATACGTTCGGGCCACAGAATAAGAGCAACCTTGGTTGGCGCTGAGTAGGCTTTGAGAAAGAGTGACTTTTCGAGATTACGGATCTGCTCCACGGAAATGCGGCGGGACTTGGAGCTGGGCTGAACCAGATGAAAATCCGGGTGCTCATGCGGCTCTTTATCGAGGAGACCGCGCGCGAGGGTTTTGCCAAGCTTCTCCAGGGTGCCGGGGTTAGCGCCGGTAAGCAGGTAAGCGTGGCCGAGGCGATTTGCGGCCTTACTCGCGTTGAAGCGCTCGACTATATCGTTAAAGGCAAAAGGCACGGCTTACTTCCTCCCAGATAGATATGGAAACTGCCTCGACATCGCGCGATGCGTCCACTCGGCGAAAGCGCTCCGGTTCTTCGTCCGCAATGCTCTGATAACCGGCAATGACTTTGTGAAAGAAGGCCTCGCTCTCAGCCTCAAAGCGGTCTGACTCAGCTTCCGCACCGCGCCGGCGACGAATGCGGGCGCTTGCCTGCGCGTAGGAAATATCGAGAAAAAGGGTAATAGCGGGCTTGTACTGTCCGGAAAACGTGGCGAGATCGTTTGCTTTATCGATAACGTCAGTGGATAGCTGCCGGGCGCAGCCCTGGTAAACATGGGTCGAATCCGTAAAGCGATCGGAGATGACCCAGGTACCGGCTTTCAGGGCAGGGGCGATGATTTTACTGATAAGCTCGGCGCGGCTTGCCTCGAAGAGGAGCAGCTCTGCCTCAGGACATATTCCCCGGCCGGCAGGGGAAAATTTAAGGATCTCGCGCAACGCTTCACCCAGAGCTGTGCCGCCGGGTTCGCGTACAGAGATCACCTCATCGCCACGTTGCTGCAGCCTGGCTTTCAGAAGGTCGATCTGCGTGGTTTTGCCAGACCCTTCTGTTCCTTCCAGGGTAATGAAGTGTAGCGGTGAGGTGGTCACGGGTTAGGCGCGAAGTAGTTCCTGGCCCTTAGCGGTATCTTTAACCTTAAAGCCCTTCAGTTCTATAGCTTTCCTCAGGTCATCGCTCTTTTTGAAATCCTTCAGCCTGCGCGCCTCGGCACGCTCGTTCAGCAGGCTGGTGACTTCATCAGGAATCGTAAGCACGGCATCTTTCAGGCCCAGGATAGCATCCATCTTGGCCCATGTAGTGCCGATTCCGGTGGGAATCGTGCCGGAATCCATGAGTTTGTTGGTTTCCGAAATGTACTCCCACATATGTCCAAGGGCGACAGCGACGTTCAGATCCTCGGCAAGCCCATTATAGAAGGCCTCCACCACTGCGGTTCCCGCCTCGTCGGAAGGTTCCATGGCCTGGGGTGCGTTGGCAAAGCGTTTGCGCCACTCGTCGATACGAGTCACGTTGGTTTTCGCCGCGTTCAGGGTATCGAAAGTGAAATTGAGATTCTGGCGATAGTTCGCAGCGAGAAGCGCGTAGCGCAGTACACGGCCCGTATAGCCTTTCTCCAGGATATCGCGCACGGTATAGAAGGTGCCGTCGCGCTTCGCCATCTTTTTGCCATCCACAAGCAGGTGTTCGCAGTGCAGCCAGTAGCGCGAAAACTGCTTGCCAGTCGCAGCTTCGCTCTGGGCGATCTCGTTCTCATGGTGCGGGAATTTCAGGTCGATGCCGCCGCAGTGGATATCCAGCGTTTCGCCCAGATAATGCATGCTCATGGCGGAGCATTCGATGTGCCAGCCGGGGCGGCCTTTGCCCCAGGGAGATTCCCAGCCTACATCGCCATCGTTGGGGTTCCACTTTTTCCACAGCACAAAGTCGCCGATGCTTTCTTTCTGATATTCGTCGTGATTGACGCGCGCGCCGTGTTCCAGGCCGTCCATATCCAGGTGGCACAGGCAGCCATAGTTCGGGAAGGAGCTGACGCGGAAGTAGACCGATCCGTCCTCGGAGGGATAAGCCGAGCCCTTTTCCACCAGTGTGGAGATCAGGCCGGTCATTTGCGGGATGTGATCCGTGGCATTAGGCATATCGTCCTGGGGATCGATATGCAGCGTTGCCATGTCTTCCAGAAAGGCCTTCGTGTACTTCGCGGTGAAGTCGCGCAGAGGAATTCCTTCGGCCTGGGCGCCCTTGATGGTCTTGTCGTCCACGTCCGTACGCTGCATGACGAAGCGTACTTTATAGTTAAAGCTTCGCAAAACGCGCTGAAGAACATCGTAAAAGACGAATGCGCGGAAGTTTCCGATATGGGCGAAGTTATAGACGGTGGGTCCGCAGGCATACATCTTGACGTGCGGGGCTTCCAGTGGCTGAAAGTCCTCAATTTCGCGCGAAAAAGAGTTGTAGAGGCGTAGCGGTCGCGGGCTCATGGTACAGGCAGATTACGGTTTGCGATTGCGAAAGAAGAGGCGGGCAGGCTTGCTTTAAGGATAAAGGAAAGCGTGAATGGGCTGAACAGACTTGAAATAGAATTAATAGAGGCTGGACCGTCGTCCAGCGCGCGGACCTAGTCGGCGGTGGCCGGGGCCACGGGTGCGGCGGGGCGGGTGGCCGGACAGGTGACAGAAGCGACGGCCATGGCGGCAATGCCTTCGCCGCGACCGATGAAGCCGAGGCGCTCGTTGGTGGTGGCTTTGAGATTGATGCGATCGGGGGAAATGCTGAGGGCGTCGGCCATGGCGGCAATCATTTCAGGTATGCGCTTGACGATCTTGGGTGCTTCGGCAATGACTGATGCGTCGATATTCTCGATAAAAGCGCCCTTTTCATCGATATGACGGCGGATTTCCTTAAGAAATACGGTACTGGGAACGCCGCGCCAGCGTTCATCCGTATTGGGGAAGTGGTGGCCGATATCGCCGCCGCCGATGGCTCCCAGCAGGGCGTCCGCAATCGCGTGGATAAGGACGTCGGCGTCGGAATGGCCGTCGAGCCCTTTGGGATACTGGAACTCGACCCCGCCCAGAAAAAGGCGGCGCCCTTCGACAAGGGGATGTACGTCGTAACCAATGCCAACTCTGTTCGTCATAAATGTAGTGTCCGCGCGCGGAAGATCGAAACACTAGAGATATCCGCATCCAAACACAAGCTCTGCGTGGACGTCGTCGTGCGCGAGGTGGTTGGGCAAGGTTGCGGGAAGTTTTTTGAGCCGGCGTATGTGGGGGCAGGTAATTGGTCTTATTCTAATGCGCTTTCAAGATGAGGTGAAGATGCGCAGTTTTTTGTCAATAGCGAGGCGCGAGGAGGGAGCCTATTAGAATAATAGGTGACCGACGAGCAACGCGGTTATTGACAGAAAGGACAAGCATATTCGGCTCAGCTTGAAAGCGTATTAGAATTACGGCTTAATGCCAAGAATGCGCCCGAAGGAGCGGCGCAGCGCGGCACTGCTTCGGTACGCTTCAAACATGCCGGTGCGGACAAAGGCGGGGGTGAGCGTTCCGCCCAGAAGCAGGCACCAGCCCTTCCACTCGGACTCCATTGCTTTAGCACTCCGCAGCTTTCCCCACAGTCGCCATGCCGCCGCCCGTGACTGATCGCGAAGCGCACGATAGAGGTAAAACAGGGGCAGAGCTTGCCTGCAGCGGTCCAGTATGTCCAGCCAGCGCGGTCCCAGTTGAGGGTGCTGTAGCCCTGCCTCAAGTTTCTCCATGCCATCCAGAGCGTGGCGACTGAAGCGCCACACGCGGGAAAGATCGGTGGTCATCGCATTGGCCCCGTGCATGCGGTACTCGTACAGCACCTCGGGGATGTAGCCGATATCGCCTGTCAGGCCCAGGGCGGCGCTCATCGCAAAATCTTCGGCAGCCAGTCTGTAGAAGTCGATGCGCTCCGCACAGGATCGCCGGCATACACCGATGGTCTTGTGATTGACCGGATAACCGCCTTCGTTCACCAGGACGCCAAGCGTATAGCGTGCTCCATCCACTGTGAGGGCCGAGCCTGGGGCAGAGCCGGCAGTGCGGATATCCCCAAAAAAAACTCGATCGACAAGCTCCTGGCGCGTGCCCGTCTGCATATCCACAATGGCGTGGGCCGTGTACACGCAAGCTGCGCCAGGATGCGCTTCCAGAAAATCCACGCAGCGGGTTAGAAAGCCCGGCAGGATCACATCATCATCGTCCAGCTTGAAGAGATACGTGCCGCGAGCCAGGCGCGCCGCGAAATCCCAGTTCGGTGCCGGGTGACCTTTCCATTCCGGGTCTTGGACGTTTTCAGCCGGGCCTGTTCCT
>JBGGNE010000151.1:0-5799 GCA_041287705.1 Methylacidiphilales bacterium
GTGGCCGGGCAGTTAATGAGTAAAGTTTTCACGTGGAGGCGATTGATTGATAAATTGATTAAATTATGCCCTATTACACTGTCTCGTTTTTCAATAGTGCCGCCTCTATAGCGCTGACAGCACAGAACGCAGCACCGCGCGAAGCAGAAGCTGCATCAGGAACATAAAGCGAGAACGGTGTCATTCGTCGCTGTTATGCTTCCTGTGCAGCTTCCTGAAGATTCTTGACTGAAAAGCCCGATGACCGAGCCCTAGTAAGGCAGACCGAAACGCGACGTGATTTCGCGCACGTGGGTGCGGATCTCGTCCAGCGCGGCGGGGTTGTCCTTGTTGATGATCGCCTTGTTGATCAGGGAAGCGATGTCGAACATCTCGTCTTCCTTCATGCCGCGCGTGGTAACGGCGGGCGTGCCCAGGCGGATACCGCCGGCCTTGAAGGGGGACTGCTTGTCGAACGGAATCGCATTCTTGTTGACCGTAATGCCTACGGAATCCAGCAGAATCTGGACGTCCTTGCCGGTCAGGCCCTTCGGCTGAAGATCAACCAGCATCAGGTGGTTATCAGTACCGCCGCTGACGATGCGGAAGCCGTGATGTTTCATGCCTTCGGCCAGCGCCTTGGCGTTGTTGGCTACCTGCTGCTGGTACGCCTTGAACTCGGGACGCAGAGCTTCGGCCAGACACACCGCCTTGCCGGCGATAACGTGCATCAGCGGGCCGCCCTGACAGCCGGGGAACACCTGCGCATCAATGGCTTTATCAAACTCGTTGCTGCCAGAGAGAATCAGACCGGCGCGGGGGCCGCGCAGCGTCTTGTGCGTGGTTGTTGTAACCACATGCGCGTGAGGAAGCGGCGAGGGATGAACACCTGCCGCGACAAGACCGGCAATGTGCGCCATATCCACAAAAAGATAGGCACCCACGCTGTCGGCGATCTGGCGCAGACGCGCCCAGTCGATAATACGGGAGTATGCGCTGGCGCCGGCCGTGATCATGCGGGGCTTGTGCTCCAGAGCCTGCTTTGCGATCGAATCGTAATCCAGCACTTCGGTCTCGGGGCTTACGCCGTAGTGCACAACGTTGAAGAGCTTGCCGGAGAAATTCGCTTTGTGACCATGCGTCAGGTGACCGCCATGGCTCAGATCCATCGTCAGGATCGTATCGCCGGGCTGAATCAGCGCGAAATAGACCGCCATGTTGGCCTGGCTGCCGCTGTGAGGCTGTACGTTGGCATACGCCGCGCCGAACACTTCCTTCGCGCGGTCGATCGCCAGCTGTTCCACACCGTCGGCGTACTCGCAGCCGCCGTACCAGCGCTTGCCGGGATAACCTTCCGCGTACTTGTTGGTAAAGCAGGAGCCTTGAGCTTCCATCACCGCGCGGCTGGTGAAGTTCTCGCTCGCAATGAGCTCGATGTTGTCGCGCTGGCGGTCGTTCTCTTCCTGAATCAGCTTGTAGATCTGGGGATCAGACTCCTGCAGGCTGGGGCGGATGGAAGGCGCCGTGTTGGGGGAGGAAGAAGAACTGGGCTCGGTATCGGGGCGTGTGTGCGTGTCCATGGTGTCAAAAAGCCCATCATAGGGCGAGGATTCATGATAGGCTGTCTTCAGCCAGGTTTCGAGGATTTCTTTCGCCCGCTTCGGTTTCATGTCGCGCGCGGGCAGGCACAGCACGTTAGCGTCCAGCAACTCGCGGCTTTGCCGAGCCATGTCCGTATTATAGACCAGAACAGCGCGCACGCCAGGGAGTTTGTTGGCGGCGATGGACATGGCCATGCCGGTGCGGCAGATCAGGATGGCATAGTCCGCCTCACCCTGGCTCACCGTCTGCGCGGCGCGGAAAGCATAGTCACTGGCATCCACGGGCACCGTGGTATAGGTGCCGAAGTCATCACCCGCATAGCCGTTGGTGGCCAGCCATGAAATGATGCTCTGCTTCAGCTCCACGCCGGAGTGATCCGCCGCTATGGCGATGCGGGCCAGACCGTGGGAACCAGCCTGCTCCTGCGCTTCCGCCTGCGCCTTGGTGGCGCCAATAATATAGTCCAGAATGCTGGGCATCGCTTCCTGAATCTGATCGCGGCAGTAGCGGTAGGTATCCAGCGACTGGCCGATAGGGTCGGACACCTCGCGCTCCATGGGCGGCAGGTGCGACTCGAATTCACGAAGCAGAAAGGTTTTCTCCGCGGCAAACGGGAAGAGCAGCAGCATGCTGTCCAGGTGCCCGTAGGTCATGACGAAGATGTAATCCGCGCGGCGCACCATATCAGCCGTAATGGGCTTGCTGCGCAGGTGGGAAATATCGAGCCCGATCTCATCCATGGCATCCACGGAGTGCGGGCTGGGGTATTGCCCCGTCATGGCGCCGATGCCGGCCGACATGACCTCCATGGTACCCTGTACGAGATCCTCGAACAGGCCATGGGCCATAGGGCTGCGGCAGATATTACCGGTACAGACAAAGAGGACGGTTTTCATCCACGGAATTCCTGGAGAGCATGCGCGCGGTGTGTATTGCGCGGCTGATAACGTTGGGTAGGAGAATTCCGGAGACGAAGCGTGGCGAGCATGTGCGTGCGGGGTGGCAAAGGCACCGGGCGGTCCGGATTAATCAGTGTCGATGTGGGAGAAGGAAAAGTTGTCGGGAAACAAAGATTGCAGTTCCGAGGTTTAAGGGATTGAGCCTGCTTGTCAACCCACAATCGCGGCACGCCACTGAGATAGGCGTGCAGGCAGGCAGTTTGACTAAGGAGCAAGGAGGGATGAAAGGAGTGCATGAGAAGAAGGCGCTGACCTGAATTCCAACGAAGCTCCTAAGGAAATGCACCGTTGCCCGCCGTAACGCCTGCGACTTCTCCTCTCCTATCCTTTCCTCTCCTTTCATTAAGAAATCCCGCGCTCATGCGTTAGTTTATAGGGAAGCAGCGTGACGTTGCGGCCTGTATCGAGGAGACTTGTCGTGATTGAGACGCCTTTGCTGTCAACCAGGCCGGATACCGCCGCCGATGCGGCTGATCTTATTATGGATACTTCCGCCCGCGACACCCTTGCCGCAGCGCCCCCTGACGGAGACGGCTGGTTTCGCAAAGTGGCAAGCCGGAAGGCGATCGGGCTGATTCTGGCCGCGGTCCTGCTGACTGGTTCGGCTGCGTGGCTGTATTATCATTACTGCGCAAAGACGATCCTGCGCGCTTCTACCGTCACGGGAATGTGCTGGAGCCCGGAGGGCTCGCAACTGGCCGTGGCGTACGGCGATGGCGGTATGATTATCGCCACCTACAATACAAACGCAGGCTGGGGCACACCCGCGCGATCGATACAGACGCTGCTGCCCTCGCGCCGCGACGCGCTGGGTCAGGATCCCGCGCCGGAGAGCTGCGTGGTCTTCCCGGCATGGAGCGCCGACAGCCGTTACATCGCCGGACAGTGCGGGGATATGGTGAAGGTATGGGATCTCAGCACGATGAAGGAGGCCGCCACCATCCCTTCCCCGCGCGCTCTGGGTTCGCAGCCTCGGCTGGCGTGGAGTCCCGCCTCCGGCGCAGCCCCCGGCCGCCTTGCCGTCTCTGATAAGGAGAACGTTCTGATCTGGTCACCCGATACTGTGCCATCCGGCAGCAGCGCAAACAACGCCAGGCCCTTCTGGCCGCGCGGATTCCCCGTAAAGCTTCCCAGCGAAAGCATGTTTAATATTTCCAGAGGCCTGTGGTGGAGTCCCGATGGCAAAATGCTGGCTATCCGCGTCCCGCCTTACTTGTATATCTTTGATGTCGGGATGGGCACAGCTCTGCTGCGGATCAGCAGCAGCGACCTGCAGGACGTAGCGTGGAAACCAGACAGCTCCTCTATCGCCCTGCTGAGCTCGGATCTGAGTGTGCGCTCCGGCATTGAAAGCTTTGAAGTCAGGACGCCGGAGCGCCCGCAACTGAGCGTACATGTATGGGAACTGCCTACTCAGGAGATGCTGCGGGAACTCGGCCTCAGCAAAGATCAGCCTGATCAATCGCGTGCCGAGACGAAGTGGAGCCGTACACCGGTTCAGATGGCGCAGCCCAACGCCATCTTTCATCTGGAAAAGCCAGGTTATTCCCTGGTCCCCAACACCGCCACCCTGCGCTGGAGTCCCGACGGCAAACGCATCAGCGCCGCCCTGCACTACGAGCAGTTCAACGGTCCGCCTCCGGAAATCCACCGCTATAGCTGGACCTTCCCAATCGACATCCCCCTCCCCGGCAGCGGCGTCAAAACCTACACCCGTTCCGTCTGGCGCATCCCTCGCACCCTGTCGGATCTCGGCAAACAATCCTACACGCTTCTCCTTTTCAGCCCCGCCGCGGACAAACTCGCCGTGTCCAAATTCCACAGCATCTACTGGCAACCCGAGCACTCCTTCGGCCGCTTCAGCACCGTCACGGTGCAGCCGGCGGAAACGAGCGCTGTTCAGTGATAGATAAGCGACGGAGGCCAGCACAGCCATCAACACTAAAAGGACACACAGAATCGCATAGCGCCGTACGAATTCCCTGACGCGCGTTATAATACTAACATCGCCTTCAGATACATGAGATACGACCTGAGATCCAATATCTCCCACATGGCCAAAGTCGCAGAAAACTCCCCTTCCCGCCACAGTTTTCGCTGTTATCGGCGGGTAGTTTGCCTTTAGGCTGGTGAGATCTATGGCCGTTGTCGTTACGCGACGTTTCTTTTTACTTTTGGCGCTTTGCATTCTGGCGTCGCTGGGTTCACTGGTGGAGGCTTCGGGCGCCATCTTCAGCCTGGCGATGACGCTGCTGCTTATTCTGGCCACGATTATCGATGGACTGCTGATCCCGCGCCGCGCACTGAAAATCGAGCGCATTCTGCCCGACAGCCTGATGCAGGGCATCCCCGCCACGGTAGAACTGCATGTGCGCAATACCTCCCGCATGTGGCTGGATCTGCGCGTTAAAGACAGCCCCCCGCCCGAACTGGCCGGAGGCGAGGAGCCGCTGAAGCTCGTGCTGCGCGGCCTGAGCGATCAACGCCTGACCTATACGGTGCGCAGCTACCAGCGCGGGCAGTTTGCGTTCCGCGATATCTTTTACCGCGCCACCGGTACGCTGGGTCTGGTGCGCCGCCAGGAACGGCTGGAGGCACCCGCTCAGGTCGTGGTTCTGCCCGATATCAGCGCGGCCGGTGCACGCGAGCTTGCTCTTTCGCTGGGCTCTCAGTTGATGGCCGGCCAGCGCACCGCAACCTTCCGCGGTGAAGGCCGGGAGTTCGAGTCGCTGCGCCTTTATCAGCCGGATGATGAATTCCGCTATATCGACTGGAAAGCCACGGCCAAACGCGGCCAGCTCATCTCCCGACAGTATCAGACGGAGCGCGACCAGCGGTTGCTGATCATGATAGATCTGGGCCGGCTGATGAGCCAGCGCATCGGACAGTATAGCAAGCTGGATTATGCCGTGAACGCCGCGGTGCGTCTGGCGCAGACGGCGCTTTTCAAGGGCGATCTGGTAGGTCTGCTGCTGTTCAGTCACGATATCGCGTTCTATCTGCCCCCCCACAAGGGCACCTCGCAGTTCAAGGCCATTGTGCAGGCGCTCGTCAGCGCGCAGCCGCGCCGCATGGAGCCGAATTACCGCCTCGTGTTTAACTACGCGGCGCGCAAGAACATACGCCGCACTTTCATGGTCTGCTTTACGGATCTGCTGGATATGGAAACCTCGCAAACTCTGGTGGAAGGCATGACGCCGATGATTCCGCGCCACCTGCCCATGACTGTGACGCTGAGCGATTCCGCACTGCTGCAGGC
>JBGGNE010000152.1:0-4310 GCA_041287705.1 Methylacidiphilales bacterium
GCCGGGTTTGTCTTCCAGTCCTATGCCCTTTTTCAGCACATGACGGTGTTTGAGAACATTGCCTTCGGTCTGCGGGTTCGCCCGCGCAGCACGCGCCCGACGAATCGGGAGATCGAGATCCGCGTGAACGATCTGCTGGATCGCGTTCAACTGAAGGGTTTTGGCAAACGCTTTCCCGCCACGCTTTCCGGCGGACAACGGCAGCGTGTCGCCCTGGCCCGCGCGCTGGCGATTGAGCCTAAGGTGCTGCTGCTGGACGAACCTTTCGGCGCGCTGGATGCAAAAGTGCGCAAGGAACTGCGCCGCTGGCTGCGCATGCTTCATGAGCATACGCCCCTCACCACCCTTTTCGTCACGCACGATCAGGAAGAAGCCTTTGAGGTGTGCGACCGAGTGGTGATTCTGGGTGAGGGCAAAGTTCAGCAGATCGGCTCCCCCGCCGAAGTACGCGCGGCGCCCGCCAATGCCTTTGTGGAGGAATTCCTGGGTTTGAATGAAGCCGCGGCAGAGCTTGCCGCGGCTGAAGAAGCGGAAGTTTAATAAAGAAGGTACAAGCTTTATAGACTGGAATGTTGTCGCCTGATATATAGCAACATTCTTAAGTACATATTATAGCAACCTCTTTTCATAACTTTTCTTTTCCCTCCTTGACTTATTATTAAGTCAGTTTGGAATGCGAGCATGGAGTATTACTTGTGGACGAAGAACGGTCAGCAGGGGCCGTTCACCCGCGAGGAGCTGGAAACGATGTACCGTACAGGCCAGCTCCTGGAGCCGGACCTGCAGTACACGACCGACGACGGCGAAACGTGGTTCCCTATGGGCCATCTTTTCGCCCCGGGCGGTTATGCAGCCGCGGGACACGAGGAATCCGATGACATGCCGACAGGGACCGTGCTGGGTATCGCCCGGTCGCCGGGAAGGTCCGGGCGTATTGGCAGCGCGGCGGGCTCGCGGCGTAGTTCTCCTGAGCGGGACAGGCTGGCTCCGCTGGATATAGGCGATGAAGCCGCGCAGGAGCAGGGACAGGGGAATGTCCCCAGTGGCGGCGCTGGTGGAGACGGTTCCTCCTCGGGATCGCGCCGCACCAGAGAGCGTCCGATGAAACCGAAGGGGCCGCAGCATCGTACGCAGCGCATTGAGCCAAGCGACAGCTATGTGCGCATGAAGGATGCGATAAAGCCGCCCGTGGCGTATCGTATTATGCGCGACGGCCAGGAGTCCGGCCCCTTTGAGGAACCGTTTTTGCGTCGCTGGGTGGAAACCGGCGCGCTGGATAAGGATACGCCCTCGCGCCGTGACGGCACGCGCGACTGGGAGCCGCTGTGGCACCTGCTGAAGATGACGCCGCCCGGCCCGGTGGAAGTGGAAATCGCCCAGGGCCGCCGCGCCATGCGCACGCTGGTGGTAACAGGCAAAGTGCTGGCGCTGGCCGGTGTGGCGCTGCTGGTCTGGGGGCTTTCGATGCCGCTGATGCACACGGTATATCCCATCGCGCCCACGGTAACACTGGCGACGATGCGCACGCCGGCACTGGTGACGATGTGGGAGTTTCACCCCGACATGCTGCTGCTGCTGGCCGTATGCGGACTCATGTCGCTGCTCGCCAGCCTGTACAGATCCAGCCGCTGGCTCTGGGTGAGCTGGGGCGGGGTACTGGCAGGAGTCGTCTGGGTAGGTGTATCGATGCTGCAGCATCAGATTCTGCTGCGCGAACGCGTGGCCATGCTGCGCCCCGGGATCCTGGCCGGCACGAACCTGCAGCGCAAGTTTCTGGACGGAATGGGAACGCTGCCCAACCTTCAGTTCGGCGCGATACTGCTGATCTCGGCCGTAATCCTGATCGGAATCGGCGCCATGGTGATGCAGCTCTCAATGTCATCCCGGTGGCGGCGGCTGTAAGCCGTGTTTGGGTTATATTTCTTTCCGGTCTTTTGTCCGCGACTGTCCTTTCGGCGCCGGTTTGTTCGTCATAATATTGAAGGACGGCGCGCTTCAAAAGCACCAGGCTTACCGCCTCCCCTATAACTTAACGTCACCAACAAACCGGAAGGAAATACAACAATGCGAGTCATGGTCATCATTAAATCGACGAAAAACTCTGAAGCGGGCATCATGCCCAGCCAGGAGATGTTTGCCGAAATGGGGAAGTTTAACGAGGAGCTGGTGAAAGCCGGCATTATGGAGTCCGGCGATGGACTGAAGCCCAGCAAGTTTGCCAAACGCGTCACGCTTTCCGGCGGCAGTCGCACGGTTGTCGATGGACCGTTTCCGGAGACTACCCAGCTCGTGGCCGGTTACTGGATCTGGAAGGTGAAATCGATGGAGGAAGCGCTGGACTGGGTGCGCCGCTGTCCCGATCCCATGCCGGGCGAAGATTCGGAAATCGATATCCGCCCCTTCTTTGAGATGGAAGACTTTGGCAGCGAAATGACGCCTGAACTGCGCGAACAGGAAGATCGCCTCCGCGCCGAACTGGAAAAGCAGAAAGCCTCCTCGTAACCGGCGTCCCCTGGCCTTTCCTTAAAACGCCACGCCGAAGCCAAAGTGCAGGGCGCCGAAGTCTTCGTTGTCGCGGCGGTCCGGGTTCCAGCCGTAATCCAGGCGAATGGAACCGATGGGGAGGCCGTAGCGCAGGCCGGCACCCAGCGCAAAGCGCATGTCATTGAACGCCAGGAAATCGCCCGAGCTGGCGTTCAGATTGCCCATATCCACAAACACGGCGCCCTTTAAATCCCCGTAGAGCGGGAACGTGAGCTCCGCATTGTAAACCATGTAGGAGTCGCCGCCGATGAAGTTACCCCGGGAATCGCGCGGCCCCATCTCGCGCTCGGCGAAGCTGCGCACCGTGTTGCTGCCGCCGACGTAAAAGCGCTCGTCCACCGGCAGTTCGCTGTCGTTGATGGGTGAGATAAAGCCGCCCTGCGCACCCAGCGCGAGCACCGCCTTGCCCAGGGGGAAGTAGATCGCCCCGCGATAGGACAGCCGCGCGTATTCAATTTCACTGCCGATAGCCGAGCTCGCCATGTCGAACGACGTGGTGAGATGATAGCCGCTCGTCGGGTTCGCCTTGTTGTTGCGGCGATCGTAAGTCTGCGTTACGCCAATCGAGTTCGCAAAGTAGTTCTTCGGACCCAGATCCACCGCGTCGATGTTCGACTGGATGATGTTGACCTGACGCGCCCACAGAAACGCGCCGACTTTCCAGTCGCGGAATACGTCCATGGAAAGATCGTGCCGCATGCCCGTCTCCACTTTGCTGTAGTCGTCTGTATCGCGGTACATCGTGTAGAGGCGGCTCTTCAGCTCCAGCTCCGAATCCAGAAACCACGGATCCAGGTAGATCAGTTCCGCCTTGCCGCCGCGCGAAGAGCCTTCCAGCGTGGACTCAAACGAGCGACCGGTGCCGAACAGATTTCGATTGCGATAGTTCACACCAAAGTACGGCCCTTCATAGGTGCCATACCCGGCGTACACGCCGAATTCCTTCGGCTTCGCTTCCTTCACCGTGATGTTGATATCCAGAGTGCCGTCGGCGCGAGGCACCGGCTCGATGATGAACTGGGAGTAAAGACCAGCCTGCAGCATCTTCTTGTAGATATCATCCAGCGCCTGCGGATCATACACTTCGCCGCGAATGCGCCGGAACTGCGTCTCCACAAAGCCGGGCTTGATGTCCTTTCCACCCTCCACGTTTACAGAACCGATGCGGTACAGCGGCCCTGCGTCCACGTCAAAAGTCACGGAAAGCGCGCCGGACTTCCTGCCTTTAGGCTCGGCTACCTGCACCACTACCTTGCGATTGTAGTAGCCTTTGTTGCGGTAGATATCCTCCACCTTGCGCTGCATCTCATTGATGGAGAGCTCGGAATAAGGGATCGGCTTGCCGGTGGCCAGCGATTTCTGGATATCATCCGGCGAGATCCTGCCCGAGCCGGTAAAGTAGAACGGCCCCAGGATGTACCTCGGCCCTTCGTTCACCGTCACAGTCATATCCATACGACTGCCGTCCGATGACAGCTGGAAGCTGGCCGAAACAGTCGCCTGCGGAAATCCCTCCGACCGATAAAATCCCTGCGCGCGGCTGACTCCCAGGTCAATATCCGCGCGGATGAACGGCAGCCCGTCCTTGTACTTGGATTCCTTCTCATGAGTCGGGCCCAGAATGTACTCGCCAAGCCTGGTGCCGGTGTAGGCGTAGTTGCCGATAAACGTCACGTTGCCCAGACGCACCAGCGCGCCCTCGCTGATCTCCAGCACCAGCACGGCGCCTTCAATACGATAGATCACGCGAGCCTTCATGAAGCCTT
>JBGGNE010000153.1:0-20900 GCA_041287705.1 Methylacidiphilales bacterium
CGGCGGCGCATGCGGCCAGAATTTCAGCCAGCGCGGCACTCTCTTTCAGAAGCTGTGAGGTTGTCCAGCTCCAGTCACGTTCCGCATCTATGACGGCCACAGCATGGGGATGGGCCGCGGCAACCTGCTGAAATGCGTGCCATAGCAGAGAGGCGCCAAAAGGACTGGGCGTAAGGCATCTGCGGGCTGCGCCAACGTGGACTTTCTTCGTCGATGACTTCTTCAGGCTTGCCCTGGATGACGTTGCTCGCGGCACTTTGGCCGTGGCGGACGCAGACATGGATACTCCGGCCGCGGTTGAAATGGCGGGGAAAGCAGATGTGGACGGCTGTAATGTAACAGTTTCAGTATCAGCGACGGTCGGCTTCGACATTGCCCTGATAACATGACGTGTAACGACGCACGATGCAACCAGCGTCATGCGGTTAATCTTAAAAACCCTTCCACTTCTTGAAGAACGGCTGAAGGCGATAACCTCGCCCCGCGCGCCTCATGATTAGGGAAAAAGCGATGAACAATCGCCATTCTCCCTGCCCCGCGCGGGGCGAGGTCTCAACGCCTGTCGGCTCCAGAGACCCTGTCCTGTTGGTGGGTGAGCTTTAAAGCTACTCCGAATAGCGACTGTACATCTGCGGGCGACGCGGATGCAGGGCTACGGAGGTGATAAACAACGGACGGGTATCTGTTTTGCGCGAACAACTTACGGTTTTGGTTACCTTAAGGGCGCGTTGAGGATTTCCGGGTTGCCGTTTCACTGTACGTCAATAAAAGCAAATGCAATGCCAGCCTTTCAAACGATTTCATTCAGATGGATTAAAAAACAACGCAACTCCCGTGTTATACGGCAGTTGCGAGGCAAGAAATGCCGGGTGGCTCTCTCTGCGTGAACATATAACTGAGGAAAACCTGCGATTGACAAAAAGAACAAAAAGAGGATTTTAATCTGGATGTATAATACTCTTTAGCACGTGTTTAAAATGAGGTTCGGTAAGATTTTATCCGATTAGGCGTAAAAACGTAAGCCCTGTTTCGCCGTATCTTTGATGCCTCGTCACTTCCCATTTTTCCATTTTTCCGGGATATTGGCCGCTAAAATGCTCCCAGATAAAAAGACCGCCGGGACGCAGCAACGGCGCGACACGCTGCGGTAAATAAGATTCGGAAAGTTCGCCTTTTACCTTCTCATAAGGCGGATCAGCGAAAATAAGGTCAAAAGTGTCCGAAACCGGACGCTCTAACCATGTCAAAACGTCCGATTGCACGACAATTCCTGACATTTTGCATGTCAGCAAATTTGCCTGAATCGTACGCACGCAACGCGCTTCCTTCTCTACGAAGCATACTGATTTTGCGCCGCGGCTCAGTGCCTCAATGCCCAGGGATCCGGTGCCCGCAAAAAGATCCAGCACCTGGCACCCGGGCACCCTTGCGGCAAGGCTGGAGAAGATGACCTGGCGGATTCGGTCCTGTGTGGGTCGCAACTCCACTCCTTTCGGCGAAGCCAGCTGTAAGCCGCCGGCTGATCCGGAAATCACACGCATGGTTCTGGGTCACAAGTAAGAAACGAACAACGAAGGGGAACTTGCTGCAATACCCCAAATATTTTAGAACTCCGGAAAAAATCACGGGGAATCAGCAGAGTCTGAGGCTGAGCCGGGGCTGAAACAGGCGGTGCGGTATCCGTGCCCGCAGGGGGGGCCGGCACAGTATCCGGCATGGGGGGAGGCACAGGAGGCAGATCGCCGGGTTTAACCGGGGTAAATTTAACTTCGGGCGCGCTTAGAGGGCCACTGATGGAGAAAGTCAATAACCCATACCCATCTGCACGGGCATTGACTTCTTTTGCGTATGCAGGCGGCAACTGCTGCACCAGATCAGGGCTCAGCGCGATGGTGACAATGCATTCACAGTTCCATTTCTTATCCACCGTGCCTGTACCGGTCACTTCCAGAAGACCGGACTTTAACGTAAGCGTCTGAATCGAAACGTGGCCTGCAGTGAAACCCAGATCAAGGCTCAGTCGCTCAAAATCCGGCTGTGCGAGGGCGGGAAGTCGGAGCATTTGAGATATGGTGCGGCAAACTGGCGCATCCAGAATCTGGCCATTGTTCATGTAAACCATGATCTTAGCGCTGAGATTGCCGGGACGAAGTGCGCTGCCCGACCACTCGCTTTCTATATCAACTTTGCCCGAGATGATGCCCGTCTTCCCCCATAACTGCTCAAGTAGCGCCGCAGTATCCACTTTGCGAAGTGACAGCCTGTAATCAAACCCCGCATTGGGGTCTCTGATGCTTTGGCTGATCGAACCGTTTGCCTGACCTTTTGCGATTGTTGCATCAAAGCTGTTCAGAATCAGATCTCCGCGACGATACAGTACGTTATCCGAGCGGAAACGCTCCAACGTAAGCACTTGGCCAATGCGCACTTCCTGCGCCGTTACGATGCCGGACGCTGTAAAGTTTTCCTGGTCGTCTTCCGCAATTTTTCCGTCGACGTTGACGTTCTGTAAATCAAGTAATTTAAAGCCCGTGTCATCCACAGCGCTCATCGTGCCGCCTTCAATACTGAAGCTACGCATGGCGATTTCCAGCGACTCCTGCTGATCTTCGTCTTTGCGCCGCCACGGAGAGCGGGGCTGCTCCTGAAGAAAAATCGGCAGAAGGAAGGGGCCTCCACGTACACGGCTAACGGTAAGGTGGGAGCCTTTGGCTTCGAAACGGCTTAATTCAATCGTATTGCGCAGAAAATAGGGCTTCCAGCGATAGACCAGCTTCATGGAGTCGGCAGAAAACTCTGCTGTGCGCGTGCCCGGCATTTGATGCTGGGTTTTCCACTTGGAGACCTCAAGCGCGGGGCGGTGAATATCAAGCGAAATCTTTTCAAAACTTGCCGGTACGCCGGTTGATTTCAGCGCCAGTTTTTCCAGGATTCGTCTGAATTCGGTAGCTTCTACGTAGCTTTCCAGCTTATAGAGCATGATAAAGGCAATCAACGCCGTTGCGAACGCCGCTGCGAGTATCCCCCAGAGGAGGAGCAGTAGTGGGGTGCGCAATTGGTTCATAGCCTTATAGTTATAACTCCAGAGGGGTGTAGCGGAAGAGTGGGTGGACTGCGAGGGATTGTCGGACGCCCGGTTCGGGGTCCGGAAGCTTATAGCGTGGCTTCGCTCAAAGTGCAGTATCTTTTGCTATGTAAGACTAAAACTTTTAGCCTGGAACGCAAATAAGTTGTCGGGGATACGGGGTGTTGCTATCAGGTTGTCTAATAAAAATGGGGTAAGCCACATAAGACGGGATTTTCGGTAGTGGCAACAAATTATGCTTTATGCCGATTCGCCGCTGAGTAACATCGCCAGCAAATGACTACACCGACGCAATTCCGCCCATACACAGCCGCGGCGCTGGTGTGCTGGCTCTGCATACTGGTTATGGGCTCGCTGATCACCCCCTCACTGAGCTGTGCAGAAGAAAAGGAACACTGGTCGATCGTTATTCTTAAAGAAGCTTTCATCAAAGACAAGATCATGGCGGAGAAGGAGTTACCGTTCATGATCTATGATGTGGCCAAGAAGAAGGATCACGCGGATGTAGAGGTACGCATCAATAACGCAAAAGCGGGCAGGGGAGATCCAAATGTGGCGCCTCTCCTTGGAATGTTCCGCGTTTTTCAGGATAAGAAAATCTTATGGTATTCGGTTGAGGATGACGAGTACAAGCCTTGGCCCGTATATGTAAAAAGCTACGCGGAGCGATAATCAGCTGTTAAACAGGCTGATTTTACGTTTTATCGCGGAAAAAGCTTGATAACATTATACGCATGCCCTACTTCTGGCTGTAAGGATACATATGCGTAAAATTTTGCTGCCCTCTTTACATTCTATCGCGGCAATTCTTGCCGCGTTTTTCCTGGCTCTGAATTTAACTGGTTGCGCTTCAACACCCTCCAAGGCAGAGCTGGCTCAGAAAGAAGCTTACGTCACCAAGCGCACGAAATATTATCTTGGTGAAGGTGGATTGAGCGATGAATCGATGGCCCTGACCGCTGCGACGGCTGACTGGGAATCAGGCAAGCTGATGGAGGATTCCGACAAACGTCTTGGCATGGGCGCTTACAAGGTTCCTGGCAAGGATGAGTGACCTCCGCACAAAGCTCCGCTGACTTGCACACTTGGATGAGACGAGGCATTGTATTGCGATGCCTCCCTCAAAAAGTCCGGTCCGCTTCATTTCAACCGACTACGACGGTACCTTTTCCCGGCCTGGCTCCAGCGAAATCTACGAATCCCATTTTTTCGATCGTCTGCGCGAATGGAACAAGCACGAGCGCGTATACTGGGCCGTAAACACCGGTCGCAATCTGCTGAGTGTCGAGAGCGAACTGCGCCATCGCGGTGCGCCGTACATGCCGGATTTCCTCATCACGATTGAGCGCGAAGTTTATCAACGCCAGGGTGCCAGCTTTTCAATGGGCCTCTACAAGCCCTGGGGCGACTGGAATCAGGTTTGCTCGGATCGTCACGCAAAACTTTACGCCACCACTGAGCAGCTTTGGGTGGATGCGCGCCGCTGGCTGAGGGAGCACACGCATGCCAATGTGATGGTGGATCCCGGTTCGCCCATCGGAATGATTGCCAGGGATGAAGAGGAAGCCGCTCGTATTGTGCAGTATATGACAGAGCTGCTGGAAGGTTATCCGGGAGTGAAACTGGTGCACAACTCCATTTACTTCCGTTTTTCCCACGAGGACTATAACAAGGGAACCGCCATGCATGCTGTGGCAAACAGTCTGGGCATTCCGGTCGACCAGGTATTCGCTGCGGGCGATCACTCTAATGATATCCCTATGCTTAATACCCGGTATGCGGGGCACCTCGCCTGTCCGGGCAATGCTACCGCTGAGGTCAAGCACCTTGTTTTGAGCCAGGGCGGCTACCTTGCCACTGCCCATAACGGGGAGGGTACGCTTGAAGCCCTGGAATATATCTTTACGGGCAAGGATGTGCGTCATCCAGAAGACGGCACCGTGGTGGACAGTGCCGAAGAAGAGCGCGTCTACCAATCGCAAATTCGCTCCATTGCTCAGGAGAGCTTTCCTGAAGAGCGTGAAAGCGACGCTGCACTGAAGGCGGAGCGCTAGGTTTTGTGCTTAAATGTGGACGGGAATACGGGCAAGCCCGTCCACTGTGCTCAATTCCTCCATAAAAGCGCGAGACTGGAATGTTGTCTTGCGTTGTCTGGTTTTGGGCAACGATTTATAACATTACGGAGCCGCCCGCAGATAGCTTCTCGCGCAGCTTATGGGTATCGACCTTATCGACAGCCAGCCCTGCGTCCAGCGCCATGTAGGCCGCGACGCCCGCCGCTTCCCCTGTCTGGTTCATGTTCACCATGACGCGGATAGCTCCGTGAGCCGCCTGATCGGCATCGATCATGCGGCCCGCCATTAACAGATTGGGAACTCCACCGCGCGGCAGAAGGCAGCGATAGGGAATCTGGTAGAATGTCGGGTTCACGGTTGTCTCTGGGCGCCAGCGATCTTCCTTAACCGGTGCGCCGGGTTCAATGTAAAGCTGACGGCCGCTAAGGTACTGGAAGGTAAGGCCGGCACGTTCCTGGTGGTGAATATCGACGCGGTAGCTTCCGTTCGCAATGGCGTCGGGGAAGCGCACGCCATCCAGCACTTCCTGGCCAGTAAGCTGATGCTGGGCGTGTACGTGGCGCGTTTCGCGGATACCCAGGCGCGCGGGGAGTCCAACAAGATTCAGCTTTACATCAGGGTTGTATTTTCTCACCAGGTCCATGGTGGCGCGCACCTGCCTGCGACCTTCAATTTCCGCTTTGGTCAGCTGTGATGCTGAGGAGCAGTCCGTATTGACTACCCGTGTGCCCGCAAGCATGAAGGTATTCGTGCCGGGAACGATGGCGCCCCACTGGAAGCCACGCGGCAGCCCGAATTCCTCACCGTGCTTGCGCATCAGGGCGCCGATATCCATGCCTTTTTCCGGCCAGCCTTCGTAGAGAGCACAGGTTGTCGGAGGCTGAGGATGTTCATTATGGTAGGTTTCCAGTCCAACACGACTGCACAAATCGCCATCTCCTGTTGCATCAATGAAATACCTGGCTCGAATCAACCCGCGCCCGTCTTTGTTTTCTACGAACACACCAATAAGCGCGCCATCCGCCATGCATGGTGCCGCGACAATGGTGTGAAGCAGCACCTGCACTTTGTTTTCCTGCACCATTTCGTCCAGATCGATTTGCAGCTCGAAGGGATTGAATGCCCATTCCCAGTTAGGGCTTTTTGCCTGTGTTTTAACCGCACCACGCTTTTTCAGGCGATCCATTGTCTCGGTTGTCAGACCCGCAAATATCTCTTTTTCAAAGACTTCATCAAAACGGGAGTGCCAGACATTCACCAGGGAGATGGTGGCCACGCCGCCGAAGCAACCGCGCTGCTCAACCAGAATGACCCGTGCTCCCAGCCGGGCCGCGCGAATGGCGGCAAACAGGCCGGTGCAGCTTCCACCCAGCACACAAATATTCGCCTCAGCGATAACAGGCACGGAACGAGAGGGTTCCAAGAAAGTTTCCATGCCGTTCAGTATGCACGAAACGCAATTCAGGCATAGGGACAGCAGATGCACAGATATGGACAAAAAGAGCACTTTCTGCGATCGTTTCCTGACATGGAGGGTGCCCATTATCTAAGTGAGCTCTTGCTTTCCAGGCTGGTGGTCACCCGGGTCATGCGCCAGCGTTACAGACCTGGTTTGTCACTGCGGACAGAAGTCATTGAGACTGCCCGGCTGATTCTGGTAACGGATGGCCAGCTTGCTTATAACGTGGACGATGAAAGCTATACGCTGTCTGCCGGTATGCTGTGCCTCGTTCCGCCCTGGGTGCGCCGTGGCTGGCAGGCAAGCGGCATTCGGTCTGCTCAGCTTTTCTGGTGCGAGTTTGCTGTGCCGGCGCCTACCATCCGACAGCACGGTCTGCTTATCCGCTCCTGTCAGAAAGGGCTGGAACTGAGTGCGCTGAGGCGGATGAGCGCAATCTGGACCAGTGGTCGTGGACAGAGCGAAAACTATCAGATGGAGGGTGAGCTCAAGGCGATGCTCGGGCGCTTCTTCGGCGGCGATGGAAATAGAGCTCAGTTTGCCGCAGACAAAGAGGGTTCGGCAATGGCGACTCAGGGCATACAGACTGCCGTGACGTGGCTGGAAGACAATTTCCGGGATCCAAATGCCCTGAGAAATCTACATCGGCGGGCTGAGCTAAGTCCTCACTATTTTCGGCGTATGTTTATGAAGCATAATGGCCTGAGTCCAGGAGCCTATCTGCTCCGGCTGCGTATGCGTTATGCCCGCGCGTGTCTCAGCCATTCTTCTGACTCGATCAAGGAGATTTCACAGCAGTTGGGGTATGAGGATGCGCTTTACTTTTCGCGGCTTTACCGGCGCTTCTGGGGATGTTCGCCGTCGACCGACCGGGCTCGCTTTATCTGACCAAATTCAATATCTGCAGACACGAAAAAGGCTGAAGCGATATGCCTCAGCCTTTTGTGACTTGAAGAAAGCGTGACGCAGATCCTTGCGGAACTTACGCCATCGCTTCCTGTTCGGCTTCCAGGAAGCCGTGCAGGTGGCGGATACGGGTCGGGTGACGCATTTTACGGAGCGCTTTAGCTTCGATCTGACGAATACGCTCGCGGGTGACGCGGAACTGGCGGCCTACTTCTTCCAGAGTACGGCTGTAGCCGTCCACCAGACCGAAGCGCTGTTCCAGAACGGCGCGTTCACGATCAGTGAGGGTATCCAGAACGTCGCGGATCTTCTCCTTCAGCAGCGCGTACGCCGTCATTTCGCTGGGATTCTCCGCGGATTTATCCTCGATGAAATCGCCGAACGTCGTGTCGTCGCTGTCGCCTACCTGGGCCTGAAGGGAGATCGGCTGCTGTGCCATTTTCAGCACGGCGCGCACGCGCTCCACGGGCGTCTGCACTTCTTCCGCGACTTCTTCGGGTGTTGGTTCGCGACCGAATTCCTGAACAAGCTGCTTCTGTACGCGCATCAGCTTGTTGATCGTTTCGATCATATGCACAGGAATACGGATTGTGCGTGCCTGATCCGCAATCGAGCGCGTAATCGCCTGGCGAATCCACCACGTTGCGTACGTGCTGAATTTATACCCGCGACGATATTCGAACTTCTCTACCGCCTTCATCAAACCCATGTTGCCTTCCTGAATCAGATCCAGGAACGACAGGCCGCGGTTTGTGTACTTTTTGGCGATGGAGATAACGAGACGCAAGTTGGCTTCCACCATCTCGGTTTTCGCCTTGAGAGCCTTCATCAGCCACTCGCGCAGCTTCAGGGTATCGCTCTTGAAGGTATCGAGGGGCATACGTACTTCCATCTCGATCTCCTGCAGCTTTTGCAGCAGCTCATCCAGCTGAGGGCCGGATTTCTTGCTGGCGCGGCCGTCCTTCAGGCGTTCGATCTTGGATTCGGTAATATCCAGGTTCTCGTAATGGTTGTTGACAACCAGTACAAATTCCTCGGTTACCTTCTGCTTATAGTAGAAGCGGGGGAACAACTTTTGCAGTGCGCCATCCAGCTTCAGAAATTCTTTCTCAGCCTTGTCACGAGCTGCTTTGTCGCCACGGGCCTTAAGTACTTTAGCGTAGGCGCCATCTACCTTGGAGTTCGCAGTTTCCACGCTGCGCATCAACGTTTTGAGCGAAGCAATGTACTTTTCGCGATTCTCGATCTTCTTATCCTGCACAACGCGGTCAAAGCGTTCGCGGCTTTGTTCCAGCTTATGGGCAAGATTAAGATACTCGCGAGCGGTAAAGCCGAAGCGGTTGATGAATTTCTGCACCATCATTTCCGCATCTTCAATACGCTTGGAGATCTCGACTTCCTGTTCGCGTGTAAGCAGAGGCACCTGGCCCATCTGCTTCAGATACATACGTACGGGATCGTCCAGAATATCGAGCTTGGCATCTGCCTTCTCGTCTTCCAGCAGTTCTTCGTCAGCGGCGGGGGCGCGGTAGCGGTCGACGTCGGATGCTTCGATAACCTCGATCTGGAAATTGCGCAGCAGGGCGACAATATTATCCAGCTCTTCCGGATTATTCTCCGGGCAGGCTTCGTTCAGATCATCATAGGTAAGGTAGCCCTGTTCGCGCGCCAGCTTTACCAGCTCGCGGATGCGCTCCTGAAGGCGATCGGCGTTGCCGGAAGTAAAGGCTGCAGCGATGGACTGACCTTCCGCGACAGTGACGCCGCCTGTGGTGCCTTCGCCGGGCTTGGTGCCGTCTTTGGGTGCGGCGCCGTTGGCCTTGGCATTGCCGGCAGGCCCCTTGCCTTTAGCGGCTGGTGCGGCGGCTCCTTTGGCAGCGGTCTTTGCGGGCACGGCTTTGCCGGCTGCAGCTTTGGGGGCGGCGGGTTTTGCCGCGGGCTTTTCAGGGGTTTCCTTGGCTTCGGCTGCTTTAGGAGCTGCACCTTTTGTCTTTATTGGTGCTTTAGGAGCTGATGCTTTTGCGGCGGAAGAGGGAGTTTTAGCCTTAGCTTCATTCGTCTTGGGCGACGCAACTGGCGTGGAGGGTGTTTCGTCTTTGGACTTTGTGGAGCGAACAGCTTTGGGCATAGAAGACAAGCTCTGTGGGCGGTTTTGGGAGAACCTTGAGGTGGGCTGGGCGGGCGAAGGGCGTGCAGGAAGGGAAGGCTGCCGACGACCGAAAGCATGAAAAAGGGAAAAGAAAGGCTCGGAAGAAAGATGACTTTCTCCTTTGCGTCAATTTCCGTTTTCTGGCGATCGGCAGTAAAGATGCGCAACCTTGAACGCAATGCGTGGGCATGGTTCGAGGCTGAAAAAGCAAGTGGCAAGGCCTGAACCAGATACTATGGTTGTCTTGAAGCAGGATGTCAAATATTGCTTGGCCTTTTTTGAAAAGAATTCTGAAAACGTGCTTTCTTCTCACCCTTCAAAAGCGCAATGTGGATGGGCATTTGCTCTCCGCCAGCGTCTCTCAATATAGCATGAAAAAAACTCGCCGTGCCACGCCGAAAGCGGCTTCGCAGTGGGATGAAGCGCGCAGCCGCTGGCTGTCGCGACCGGAGTGGACTGCCGCGTTTAAACCTTTCCGCAGTAGCGGAATCTATAGTGCCAGCGGCATACCGACAGCAGCTCAGGCTTTTATGCTGCTGGCGCTGGGCAGCAAGAAGCGCACCGCGGGTCTGGGGCCGGTCGTACTGCGTGTCAGCAAAATCCGCACGCAGGAGGAGATTGCCCATGACCTGGAGGCCTGGGGTGTTCCGTTTCTGTTTCTGCCGCAGGCTGAGCGCACCACCGCCGGAGCCCTGCCGGACCAGGATTTGGCTGCGGAGCGGCTTGGCGTGCTTGGACAACTGGGACCGGATTTCACCGGCTTTTTACTGATGACGGAAGTGGCGCGCTGGCAATCGCTTCCCAAACCCGAGCATCTGCGTACGTCGCGCATAGTCCTTAAACTTGGGCAGGAAACGGATCGTGATGCGCTGTTGGCGCAATTGGGGAACGCTGGTTATCATCGCGAAGTTGAGGTGATGGACAGGGGACAGTTCAGTGTGCGTGGCTCGGTAGTTGACATTTTTTCATGGCATGCTGGCGCCCCTGTCCGGACTGAATGGGAAGGGGACGAGATCGTGTCACTGCGGCAGTTCGACCCGAATGGGCAACGGTCGACGACACAGTTGCACGAGGTGGATCTGAGCCTGACCGATGGGCAGAATGCGGAGGGGGAAGGGGAGGACGGAGAAGGTGGTTCGTCTGGAAGAGCCACGCTTGAGGACTATTTACCGCAGGGTTTTACAGAAATAATTCTGGAGACTGAACGCAGCGCAAGAAATGGAGAAACGGATGTGCGGGAGATGGATCTGGACTTCTTTGCGCACGACTTTCTGCATGCCCAGAGCAATGATTTTATTCTGCAGGAGAAACGACGCGATCTGTTTCTCGACCATCTGCTGGACTGGATAACCGAAGGCTGGGAAATCGCGATATTCTGTAACAGCGAAGGGGAACAGAAGCGGCTTCAGGAGATTATTGAAGAAGCCAGACTACCTGTTGACCGGCTCCTTTTCTTTGTGCAACCGCTGCTGCGAGGTTTTGTCTGGCCGGCGGGCCGCCTTGTTGTTCTTACTGATGCTGAGATATTTGGGCGATATCAGACGATGCGTTCACTGCGTAGGCAGGAACGGCTGGCTTCGCTGCGGTCCGGGCATCAGATGTTGGACTTTAATGATATACGCGACGGTGATTATGTGGTGCACGCGCAGCACGGCATTGCCTTATATTGTGGCGTTCAGAAGATTCCCGGCGGTGACGGTGAGGAGGGAGAGACGGAAGCTTTGCTGCTGGAATTTGCCGAGAGCGCCAAGCTGTATGTTCCCGTTGAGCAGGCGTATCTGGTTTCAAAGTACGTGGGTGTGGGCAAGCGTCATCCGCCGCTGGATGTGCTGGGGGGATCGCGCTGGGAGAAAGCACGGGCTTCGGCGCGAAAAGCAGTTATGGATTATGCGGCGACGCTGTTGAAGACGGCGGCGGAGCGCGATCTTAACCTGGGGCACTCATTTCCTGAGGATACACCGTGGCAGGCACAGTTCGAGGAAGCCTTTCTTTACGAGGAGACCGAGGATCAGCTGAAAGCAATCCTGGATGTGAAGCGGGACATGCAGAGTCCGCGCGCGATGGATCGTTTGATCTGCGGCGACGTTGGTTTCGGCAAAACGGAGGTGGCAATACGGGCTGCCTTCAAGGCAGTGCTTGGGCAGAAGCAGGTGGCGTTTTTCGTGCCTACGACTGTGCTGGCGCAGCAGCATGCCAAAACGATGGCGGAACGATACGCGGATTATCCCATCAATGTGGACGTGCTGAGCCGGTTCAGATCCGCAAAGGAGCAACGCGATATTCTGGAGAAGATCGCGGATGGCAGCCTGGACGTGATCGTGGGTACTCACCGCCTGCTGTCGAAGGATGTGAAGTTTAAAGAGCTTGGCCTGGTCATCGTCGACGAAGAGCAGCGCTTTGGCGTGGTGCAGAAGGAAAAATTCAAGCAACTGTTCCGCAGCGTGGATGTGATTACGCTTTCGGCGACTCCCATTCCCCGTACCCTGTATTTATCGCTGACCGGTGCGCGGGACATGAGTCTGATCGAAACACCGCCGTTGAACCGCCAGCCGGTCGAGACGATTATCGGAGCTTATGATGAGCGCGTCATCCGCGAGGCTATTCGAAGGGAGCTTGGGCGTGGCGGGCAGGTTTACTTTCTGCACAATCGCGTCCAGACCATCCATGATGTGGCGGATAAGCTGAAGATGCTGGTTCCAGAAGCGCGCATCGTGGTGGGGCATGGGCAGATGGATGCGGAGGAACTCGAAGTGGTGATGCAGCGCTTTGTCTCGGGCGAGGCCGACGTGCTGCTTTCCACAACGATTATCGAGAGCGGTCTGGATATCCCGAATGCGAATACGATTCTGATTGATCGCGCGGATCTATTTGGACTGGCCGATCTGTACCAGTTGCGCGGCCGCGTGGGGCGATCGCAGAACAAGGCGTATGCGTACCTGTTCCTGCCTCGTCATCTGATGACCGTGGGAGATGCGAAGAAGCGTGTAACGGCGATCCGTCAGTACTCGCAACTCGGCGCAGGCTTTAAGATCGCGATGCGCGACCTGGAAATTCGTGGCGCAGGAAATCTGCTGGGCACGGCTCAGAGTGGACACATTACGGCGGTGGGTTTTGATTTGTACTGCCAGTTGCTGAAGCAGGCCGTGGCGCATCTGAAGGGCGAAGCGACGACGCGTCGAGTGGATGCCCGGCTGTTGCTGGATTTCCTGGTCTGGCAGGAAGCCGATGTGGATCGGAGCCATGCGGGGGCGTACCTGCCCAGTTCATACCTGTCGGAGAGTCGATGGCGCATTGATGGCTACCGGCGTCTGGCGGAGCTGGGCAACGTGGAGGAGATGCAGAAGCTTCAACAGGAATGGCGCGACCGCTATGGAGTCTGGCCTGAACCAGTGACCTTGCTGTGGCTTGCTACCGAACTAAAGATAAGGGCGAGCCAGGCGCGCGTGGCGCTGGTGGAGACTCAGGGGGACAAGCTCATCCTGAAAACCGCTGGTACATCCGGCGGAGCGGGCGCTGCAGGTGGGGATTTTCTGATGGTTGGCGATAAATTTCCGCGACTGAAGAAGATCCGTCCTCAGGACAAGCTAAAGGAAATTCTGCAGTGGCTTGATGCGCTCAAACGAAAGTAGCGTTTCACAGTATTGGTCTTTCTCACTCAGACTAAGCGGGGCTCGGCACACATCAGCACCTCAAGTATGGACGCGATTTCGGCGGGAGGCATCGTTTGCACCAGGTAACCATGATTACGTTGGTCGCCGAAATGCCATTCCGTGCTGCCTTCATCGTCGATGGCGCAGTATCCGTTTCGACATACATGCCAGTATGCGGTCGAAGGGCTGCTTCGTACCGCATAGAGAACTGCGGTCTGATCCCAGCTTGCCCGCCCTTCTGCCAAAGCGATACCGCCGTTCCAGAGACGGTAAGCTTCTCGGACAGGATTGGCCTGGGGACTATTCCGGAGAGCGGCACCTGTCACGATGGGCAGTCCGATCTCATAGCCTGAAAAAACAATTTCACTTTGAATCGGCCAGCCTTCCACCACGTTGCGGGTGTAACGGGCTGCGCCCATGCGCCCGAAATTCCAGCCCGGTTTATCGCGGTGCGGGAATCCGCCGCCCATGGGTATCCAGGCTGCGACTTTGCGTGCGATGAGCTCGCGACCAGTCAGCGGGCTTATTTCATCCGCTTCTGAAAACAGCAGATCGTGGACGCCCTGAGTATGGCCGATAGAAACGATTCGCACCGATCCATCCTCCGCCCCGGCCAGAGCGCGGCGATAGCAGCTTACCATGCCGGCCACACGCTCATCTTCGCGGGTGACAACAGAGTGGCCGTAGAGCCCGGTATTCGTGGCGATTGCTTCCAGAAAATCATTCCGGGGATCCCCAAGATCTCCCGCGGGTGCGGAGCCCAGAGGAATATCCGGGCGGCCGTACCAGGCATTGATTGCGGCAATGCAGCCCGGTCCGAAGGGGTTCATGCCCGAGCTATAGATACAGGCGAGGATCTCTGCTTCTCCCAGATCCGCCAGCGCATGGAGCACGGCCAGGGCGCCTGCATCGTCGCAGTCAGATCCAATGTCGGTGTCGAGGATGAGGGGAACGGGTTTCATTGAGGAGATCTGGTTCACGTTCCCTTAGAGGAAGCCACCTGGACTCTTTGTGCAACCCGAATCGGCTCTGACTTATTTCGCCTGACGTGCGTTGGCGCGCATGAGCTGATCCATTGCGGATTGCTTGAACTGCAGACGCGCGAGTGCATTTTGGTACGGGGAGGGGAGGATGATGTCTTCCGCAAAGGGAGTAATTTCCCCGTAGCGGTAAACAGTGTCGTTTTCGATAATTACTTCAACCGGGATGCGGTCGGCCTGACGAACCCATGCTTCGATACGAATGGACGGTTTATCGCCGATCAGTTCCTCATAGTAATAATAGAGGCAGGGAATCTTGTCCTTAAGCTCTGTGCGGCGCTCGAACTTCTTGGAAATCCAGGCGGTGCCTGGAAAGATCGACCCGCGCAGGGAAAGCGGATTCAGCACATCCTGAGGGATAGTAAGAACTTTGCCGGAGTTTGTGGCGGTCACCAGCACCTTGCCATTCGCGGCATAGAAGGATTCGGTTTTGCCGCTTTTGTACGTGATTTTGCCGAGCGAAATACCGTTGCGGCCAGTCTGTACGGACAGGAGAACGGGCATGTCGACTTTCTCTTCTGCGGCGGCCTCCTGATCTGCAGGCCGGGCTTCGGCGGGCTGTTTTTTTGCGCGGCTGATCGTGACAGTCCACGATGTACCAGCACCTGGCTGAGCACACTCGGGTTCAGCTCCCTGAAGTGTGCCCGCCAGGAAGGGCAGAATTGCGGCGAACAATACGTAAAGTGACAGTTTATTCATAAACTTTCTCCATCTGCTGCTGGATTACCCGGCCTGTGAAGCGGTCAATGGCCATGGAGGACCATGTACGGGTTTCACCTTCCACAATAAAATTTGCGCTTTCGGCGGTCATTCCTTTTGGGAAACGGCCAACCTGGGCAATGACATCCACCATAACGTTCCATGTACGCGTCTGCGACCACGCCATGGAGCGCGTGATGGCTTCGCGCCGGTATTTGATGGGAATGGTGCTGAGCGCGGTGGTCATTCCGGAAGTGGACATCATCGGGATGAAATCGGCGCGGTTAGCTGGAAAAGTAGAGGCCGGATCTCCACCCACGTAGCAGTAGGATTGCAACTGTGCCGCTACGGTATCCATTTGGGCATCGGTCATCAGTAGCGTGGAATCCGGCTTCTGTGTGGTGCGTGCCAGCAGCGCTTTCAGGACACCCAGATGTCTGGTGGTGAGGGCGACGCGATCGGCGGACATGGCGGGCTCGTCGCGTACGGCAAAGAGATCCAGCAATCCCGCATCGGCGCTGCGGTTGCTGTAGAAGTTCAGCGTTTGCCAGGGAACATCGCGGTAGACATAGCCGAGCTCTGCAACGGTGCGGTACGGGCGCTGTAGAATCACCGGCCTGGGATCGGGCGTGGCCAGAGCTTTGTAAGGATTGGCTGCTGTGGCTGTGGTGCCTGGGGAAACGTAGCCGATGTTGGCATCGGGAGGGCGTGGCCCGAGGGCGGCGGTATAGTCCGGATCCTCAAAAGAGGGAAACTGGGGGAAGTTACCGATGAAGGCCGTTTTGGGATTCGTGGTGCCTTGATAGTAGTTGCTGGGGTTGAAAAACTGAGGCGTGGAAGGATAGTGCGGCGAAGCTGGCGCTACGGTAAAAAGAGGTTTCTCGCCCAGAGGCCGGCGGTAGCGGTCCATCATGGGACCGTAGCGCGACCCACGCGGGTCGGGCGGCACCAGGGAAATCCCGGGCATTGTGGCTATGTTGCTTATCTTGAGATTGTTCAGTGATTCGGACTGCTTGAGAGCACGGAAGTTGAAATCGTCCCGATACAGGCCGTCAATCCCCGTGGTGTCGGGAAAAGCTTCCGAGCCTCCCAGCGTGGCGTAAGTCTTGTACTTGCCGGTGGGGGTTTCGTAGGCAAGGCGGATCACTGTCCCGGTTACCTGAATGACGGCCATTTTGCTCAGCGCGTCGTTCATGGCAAATGGTACCGGGCGCGGTACTTCTGCTGCGGCAGGCTTGTACGACAGCAAATGGAAACCATTCACATCCGCCAGCGTGCTGTCGATATCAGTAATGGCAACGCCCAGCCTTGCAGGAGAGGCTGAGTCCCGGATCGGTCCGGGCACATCGCGAAAGGTTTCGAACTTTGTGGCGGGAACCACGACCGGCGGCAGTACGGAGAGATCCTTGCTCATGTTGAGCGCAGATGAAGTTGCGGCAAGCTGGGTATTCTCACCAAACCCACCCTGCAGCATCACCCCACTGGCGATATCAACGCGTACGGAGGCCGGGCTCTGGGTTGCCGTGGCAAACTGGCGATGCGGATTGAAGAGTTCCGGCACCCAGGCAAATTCGCTCATCGAGATATTGCATATGGTGGAAGGACTGCCTACCACAGCGATGCGGAGATTGGTGGTGTGCATCGCGAAGAAGTAGGGCAGATCTTCAACACCTGCACGCTCGACAGCGACGCCACCGAAGGTGAGCGCAAGGATGGTCGGATAATTATCCGTGTCTGCGCAGTCGATGATGTTAGCGCCAATCTTCAGAATGTGCAGGTCCTTGTTGCTGTCCAGTACGGCGTTTTGTTCGCCGCACATAGACATGGCGGAGTTGGACGAGGATGATTTGCCTTTGACCGCAGATCCCAGAGAGCCGGTAAGAATGCCGGCCTTCAGCATCTCGAAGAAGTTGGGCTCGCGCGCCGGTGTTTCCGCTGCGACTTCCGCGAGACTGAGAATAGAGCCCAGTGCGGTGGTGCCTGTCGCTCCCACGTAGTCCCAGCGCTCGGCGCCGCTGTTCCACTGAAGGCCGAATGCTGCCTGAATGGCGGAGCTGCTAATGTCCGCTGCAGGACCGGTTGGCGTCAGCCAGGAAATCTTGGCGAGTGAGAAACGGCGTTGTACCAGAGGCTCGCCAGCTTCAACGGGGTAGGTGGAGGCAATGCCCTTGTCGTTGTAGTGAGTGATGGTAGCCGCTGCGGGAAAGCGAACCTTGAGCAGGTCCGGATTGCTGTTCACCGGAGATTCGGGCGGCTTCCAGCTTGGGGAATTGAGGCTGCGCGAAAAGTGAGTGAGCCATGGCAGCGCCTTTTTGAAGTTGGCGTTCTGGATGCGGGCATAGCGAATGAGATCCTGGCGACTTGTAAAGAAGTTCTGGAGAAAATGCGTGCCGCTGGAGGTCTCGTTGTAGTTCTCCAGATAACCCTGACTGGATGCTCCCAGCATGCGGGCCACGTAATCGGCGGCAGTGGGGTTATCAGGGTAACGGAAGTTCATCAGAGTATTGATGTCCGCCTGGCTAACCCCCGCGCCCAAACGGGTCAGATCGGCAGCTCCCTGACCTTCTTTCAACAAGGACAACTGCTCATCGGTCAGGCTGGAGCCGAAGCCTGCCACATTGAGGTTAAGAAGGCCGCTCAGGTCATAGGCGTTGTAGGCGATGCGGCCGATGACATCCGCTGTCGGTGTCGCGGAAAGGCCGTTCTTGCTGTCGATGTAGATCCAACGGGGAAGCTGATCGTCAGTCGTGAAACCGTTACCGCCCAGCAGCATGGGCGCGTTCCAGCGAGTGGTATCCAACTTTCTGCCATTGCGAGCCGGCAGCGTTACGCTGTCTGCTGAAGCAAACGGATCCGAGCCGGGCACGCTCTGGCGCACCAGGTTAAAGAAATTGACGTCGGCGTGGGGTATGACCGAAGCGAGTTTACGATCGGGTACCACATAACGGCTGTCGAGAGGGACGTAGGTAGAGAAGCCATTAACCTGTGTCGCGGCGGATCTGCCGGGATCCGTGATTTCCGAGAGCAACAGGCCCTGGACGTGCATGATGCCGGACTTTACCAGCAGCTCGGACTTGGTCTGGTTGGCGCGGCTGGCTTCCAAGCGCTGCTCGGCCATAACAAAGCTGAGGAAGGCCACGATCGTGACTGTGGCAAGCGTTACCATGGCCAGCGTGATCACCAATGCCATACCGCGACTGTGCGTACGGCCCCGCAGCAGCAAGGAAAGTCTCTTCATGAATAGCTGATCTGGAGTCTTGTGATATCGCAATATTTCCAGGATATCAGCTATCGGCGCTGAACAAAGAAATAGTGCACGTGCACAATGTTGCTTGGGAAGCTGTTATTGTCAATGCATTTTGTAAGTCCTTCACGCTTCCGGGCGCATTTAAAGTGGTGCACCAGCTTCAAGATATGTCTCCTGGTGGCGTTCTTTCAGCTTTTCCTGGAGTCGATACTGGCTCAATTTGGTTTACTTGGTGCGTTTAATACGTATAATTACACCATCTTGATGCGCCATATTACAAAACAGCACTCCAGGCTCCGTGGAAGAGGAAAAAACTAAAAAGGTGAAGTCCAAAGTCGCTATTCAAAAGGACGTCGCTCAACTGGCAAATGTATCGCAGGCCGCCGTCAGCGTGGTATTGAGCGGCGCAACCGGGAGCAACATCGTTGTCTCTCCCGCTCTTCGCAAGCGCATTCTGGATGCGGCCGCCGAGTTAAATTACCGCACCAATCTCAACGCCCGAGCGATTAGGCAGAGCAAAGTGTTTCATATCGGGTACTTCGTCGCCACCAGTGATCAGACCGACTTTGATTTCGCGCCGTTCCGTGCCGGCGTTTACGATGCCGCGAGCGAGCTCGGTTACCATATCGTCCTGGTGCGCATGCCGAATCCCGCGGCAATGCAGATCGACTCTGTTCCCCGGATATTTCGCAGTCATAATCTTGCCGGTCTGGTGATCAATGAAATTATCCCCCTGCCGGCCAACGTGCGTCTCGCGCTGCGGAACCTCTCGGCTCCCATCGTCTATCTCAACAACAGATACCCCACCAACTGCGTCTGCGTGGATGACGTCTTTGGAGGTACCCTGGCCACCAGCCACTTAATCGAACAGGGATTCCGAAAGATCGCCTTTTTGCAGTATCACATGCATCGGGATTTTCCCGCGCATGAGAGCGAAGAGGACAGGCGATCCGCCTATGCCGAGGTCATGCGCACCCATCATTTGCCACACACGTTCATCGATTACAACATGGACGACGCGAGTGCCCTGCGCAAGATCCTGCGCTCTCCGGATCGTCCGGAAGCCTTTGTCTGCTATGAGGACTACACGGCCATCCACGCGCAGCGATACTTCTGCGAGGCCCGGCTGGAGATAGGAAAAGACCTGGCGCTGGTGGGCTACAACGAAGATACCAACGTTTCGCTTTCCTTCGTCCCGCTGACGACAGTGCAGATTCCACGCTACGAAATGGCCACCGCCGCCATGCGCATGTGCATCTCGCTGATCGAGGGAGAAAAACGCGAATATGCTCCCGTGGTTCTGAAGCCCTCCCTGATCGTCCGGCAGTCGTCGCTGAAACGGACCGCTGCGGTTTAATACGAGACCTCTAAACGGGATTCCCATCTTCAAACCTGTAGGTCCTTATAGTGTCATCCTCCATCGCTTATTTTTGGGTTTAATAGCATCGAGGAATTTCATATTGCGTCCTTTATGTATTCGGCTGAATCCCGGCATATTCAGAAAGCCATCAGGCAATGACAGCTTTGATGGGAGGCGGGTATTTTACTTTCCGGGTAATCCGTAGCGCAGTTTTTCGGAGATCAGCGGGAAACTGTCGGATCTGAACGGGCCGGCGAGCAGGCCTGCCGTGTTGTAGAGGTTGCAGAGGGGGTTGCAGCCCCAGGCGTAGCGGATGGCAATCGGCTTGGCGATGGCGGGGTTCCAGACCAGGACAGTGTCATCTTCTATTTTGGCGGTGGCCCAGGTCCATTTCTTGTCTTCTCCGCAGATCGCAAAGCCTTCCAGTTCGCCTTCGGGGGCGTTGCGCACGTTGGGGAGCTCTTTGGGTTCGGTGGATATGGGCTTGTATGTGGGGGGAATGGGGTGGGCTACCAGGCCGTCACCAGGTGAAGCTGAAGTGGTAACTTTGAATTTTACGCGGATCTTGTCCCCCTCCACGGCTATAGACTGATAAACCGGGCCGGAGAAGGTAGTCTTTTTGCCGTATGTGTTAGCCAGCGCTATGCGTGAGAGGCGCTCGCCGACTTCCATCTTGTTGGCGGGGTGGATGTTGCCTTCTTCGCCTATATCGATAAGGATGGCCTGGCCGGTGTTGGGGAGACTCAGAGCCATGGTCTGGGCTTCGCGGACTTCGCTGTGCCAGTCGTTGCCGGGGCGGGGCTGGCGGCCTATATTGTTGGCTATCTGGCAGTAGTAGAAGGGAAAATCGCCGCGACCCCATTTGGCGCGCCAGTCATTGATAAGGAGCCTGAACGCGGTGCGATACTGGTAGCCCCGGTTCCAGTTGCTCTCGCCCTGGTACCAGATAACGCCCCGGATGCCGTAGCCCAGCACGGGGTGGATCATGCCGTTGTAGAGATAGCAGGCTGTGCTCTGCGGGCGCAATGGCACGGGGGGGCGGGGCTGATACTCTTTCTTTGCGTCATCGATCATCGCGGGGAAATCGAACTCCGCTTTTGCCAGCCATTCGCCCTTCAGCATCAGGCGGTTGGCCTGAAATTTGCCTCTGTCGACGCCCGTATCGGGCAGAATTCCCGCTCCTGTGGCGGGCTGAAACACTCGCACGGCCAGCACGTTATCGCCGGCCAG
>JBGGNE010000154.1:0-18949 GCA_041287705.1 Methylacidiphilales bacterium
CCCGGCTGCAGATGGAGGTGGCCATTTTAAAAAAGGCCGCTGTTTTGCTCGGGACGGCATCACCGAGCCCTGGAAACGCAACGCGCCACCGGAGCCAGTATTCCCTGACCCGCAACGACTGGGTCCAAACCTCTGAGCTCAAGGTCGGCGATGAACTCAAAACCGCCAATGGATAAAGGCAGCTACTCCTAATACGGTCATCAAACTCAAACAGAGATAACGCTATGCCCATTGCAAGAAATCCTGCTATCTGTGGCGGATCTCCAACTTTAGAGGGACGACGTATCATGGTTTCGGACTTGGTTTGCAGGATTAAAGGCGATGGAGTTGACGTTACTCAGGAAGATCTGAAGCTTACATTTGACGTCATTGAAGAAGCTGTCACCTACTGTGCAGCCCTTAAATGCATACAAGAGTATGAAACACTTCCCCTTTGCAAGCATTGCACGCTCTATGGTTTATCACCTGACTTTCTAAAAGCTTCTGGACTACTGGAATCAAAGCGTCCCACGACTATTCCGCGTCATGAAGACTCGGAGAATTCGCACATGTGGCTGCTTGCCTTGGATATGCAAAGAAATATCAGAGAGCATCTGAGACGGACAAGGGACCAGAACGGGTATTGATCGCAGTGAGTTTTGCGTTCCCTCGGAGAAAGACGGAGGATGGGGTCCTGGTAAGGGTCCCCGGACATGCGCTGGACACTGAAGCTGCATCTCGTCTGAGGCGCCGCCGTTTCCTCCCCTCACGTGTGCGAACCACCGTTCTCAACAGCCTGCTCAGAGAGTCTTCGGTTTATACTGGCGGGTTCCGGTTATCAAATCTTCGCGCGCCTGCGTCAGTTCGCCTTACAGGTCGGTTTGCTTTGCTAAATGCTTACGGGTGTTTTCGAGTTCATCCAGCAGATCGGCTCTGGCGGTGCGGAGAGCAACTTCAAGGTCTTTATAGGCCGTGATGTCGGTGAAGGTGACAACGACGCCGTCGATGCGGTTCTCCTGGGTCCGGTAGGGCATTATTTTGACGTTAAACCACTTATTATCGTCTGCCGTAACCTGCTTTTCCCGGAATGCCAGTGTGCGCAATACTTCTCGCGCATCGTCGGCAAGGTCGGGGTAGTACAGCGTCGTGACGATATCGGTGATGGGGCGGCCGATATCGGTCTGGATCAGTTTGATAATCCTGGCAGTCTGAATGGTGTATCGGCGGACCAACAGGGAATCATCCAGAAACAACGTGGCAATGTGCGTGCTGTTCAACAGATTGTGCATGTCGTTGCCGGTGCGGGAGAGCTCGTCCACCTTGGCATACAACTCGTTATTGACAGTTTGCAGTTCCTCATTCATGGACTGCATTTCCTCTCTGGAAGTCGTCAGTTCTTCGTTGGTGGATTGCAGTTCCTCGTTCATCGACTGCAGCTCTTCGTTGGTCGATTTAAGTTCCTCTTCGGATGTCTGCATTTCGGTTCGTGCCAGCTGAAGTTCATTGTGCGCTTTTTGCAGCTCCTGGGCCATCATGGTTACACGCGTATTGTGCCGGCTGGAAGCGCGGCTGGCGGAATCTTTGGCTTTGGCAACATCCACCTCCGAGTGTTCGGCAACATTGCGGAAGATAATCATCAGCATGCCACCCAGTGCATCGGGCGAAAGAATTGGCTCGATGGACACATCTACTATCTGTGTGCCGCCATTGGTTCCAATGGATACGGATTTTACAATAACTTCCTTCTTCTGTCGTACGGCGCGGTGAAATGCCTCGCCCAGCGCGTCACTCAGCCCCTCACGCGCCATGGCAAAGATGTTCCAGTTGGCTTTGCCTGCCGCCGGTTCCAGATACTTACCTGTCTTTCCGTTGACGTACAGGATGTCGCCCTCTTTACTTGCCAGCACTGCTGCGGGCGAGTGCTGCTGAAGGATCACCTGATCTGCCAGAGCCTGGAGACTTAATGTGGCCGGGGTTGATTCCTGCGTTTTCCTGTTTTCGCGCGTCTTCCCACCCCCGACCGGAGTGAAGTTGGTAGTGAAGGGAATGCGGTTCATTTGTGGTGATGAGTTCAGCCGCAGATAAATGCGCAGCTTCTCCGCCAGTGTGGAAAAAAGATCGGTCGTGCTGCCGGCTGTTTCCGAGCTGCCCAGTACCATGATGCCGCCGGGAATGAGGCTGTAATGAAACAGCGGCATCAGCTTCTTCTGCACTGAGGCATCCAGATAAATCAGCAAATTGCGGCACGTCAGGAAATCCAGGCGCGTGATCGGCGGATGCATAATCACATTCTGAGGCGCAAATGTGATCATCTCACGAATGTTTTGCTTGATCACGAAGTTTCCCCGTCCGTTTTCTACAAAATAGCGCTGCAGGCGATTCTCTGAGACATCAACGGCAATGTTGGCAGGAAATACTCCTGCACGAGCCTTTTCAATTGCATTCTTGTCGAGATCCGTCGCAAATATCTGTAAAGTAAAGGGCCTGGCAGGCTTCAGCTCTTTCACCACCTCGTCGAAGATAATAGCCAGAGAATATGCTTCCTCGCCTGTGGAGCAGCCCACCGTCCAGGCGCGCAATACACCGCCTTCCGGGCGCGCTGCCAGATAGTCGGGCAGGATGGTATGGCGCAGATAGCTCCATACCTCTGAATCGCGAAAGAAATTCGTGACACCGATCAGCAGTTCCTTAAAAAGCAGATCTGCCTCGTCAGGATTCTGACGCAGGTAATTCCAATATTCCGCAATCGACGGAACCTGATGCAAACGCATGCGCCGCTCGATTCGCCGATGCATCGTGCTCTTCTTGTACTGAGAGAAATCGTGACCGCTTCGTGTCCTGAGTACAGTGAAGACTTTTTCAATTGCAGGAGTGTCTCCGTCACCGGCCTCATAGTTTGCCTGCGTCGAGTCGGTGGGACTCTTGAGAAAGTCTATGATCCTGGATACGAGATCTTCCGCGGGCGCCACAATGTCGATCACTTCCGCTGCAATGGCTGAGCGCGGCATACTGTCAAATATTGCGGATTCCGGATCCTGTGCGAAACTCGAGCCGGCCTGCTCCTTGATGGAGCGCAACCCCAGTGTTCCATCCGACCCCATACCGGAGAGAATGACGCCGATGCTTCGGAATTTCTGATCTGCCGCAAGTGCACGGAAAAAGAAATCAACCGGCAGCCGCAGTCCACGCGGCTCCTCGGGAACCAGCAGGTACAGCACGCCCTCTACGATCGAGACATCCTTATTGGCCGGCGTTACGTAGACATGGTTAGGCCGTATCTTCACGCCATCGCGGATCTCAAGTACGGGAACAGACGCCTTGCGTTGAAGGATCTCCACCAACAGCCCCTTCTGCGTGGGATCCATATGCTGGATCACAACCCAGGCGATTCCCGAATCGATGGGTACTTTACTCAGAAGCAGCTCGAGTGCCTCCAGGCCGCCCGCTGACGAGCCCACACCCACAATAGGGACATGAGTAGACGGTTGGGATTGAGGTCCGCTACTTTCAGGCGGAGGTGGTACGATATGCGTGCGCTCGCGTGCAATCTCGCTCTCTCTTTTGGTGATCTTGGTGGATTTCCTTTTTCTCATTGTCCCAACTTTTGCCGATTAAATCATTTCATTTCTTACGTAAGGCCCATTCGCGGAGTTAGTTGGTATAAATGCCCGGTTGATTTTGTACCAACTAACTCCGCGAAATGGTCTAAGGAGTCTCCGGAAAATAACCTGTGCAACCTGAGCCTCCGCTTTTTGAGCGAGAGCAGCGTTGGGATTGGATTCCGGTCAACGCCTTAGTCTAATGCACTCCATCCATTCCGCCTTGCACTCATCTCAATATCGACGACTTAAGTTGCACACTTTATTTTCCGGAGACTCCTGAGAAATTACGTTATCGGCAAATTTACGGGAAACCACATAGATTCGCGAATATACAGGCAAATTTATTTCCGCGTCGGAAATAACGGAGATTCCTGCAGCAAAAACCTGGGATAGTTTTTAACCCTGGGAATCAGCTCAACAATCGTTTTCTTCAGCTTTCCGGCCGCTCCGTGGATGGCATCATCCACAGTGGAGGCCTCGGTGACCACGGCGATGGGAAGCCCACATTTCATCCGGGCTTCCAGCATGCACAGTTTGGCAGAGCACTCAAACCGCCCCGCCTTCCGGCTTCGAAGATAGATTTCAATCCGCGAAATGTGAGGGGCGATATCTTCCAAAGCTGCGGCAATCTGATGAGAAGCCGTTTTGATGGCGACATCGTGATCCGCGATATCGTGCAGTTCCCGGGCCTGAATCTTCATGTGATGTAGTGGTTTGACGATTTGAAAGTGCAGTTCAGCAATTCGCAGTTGATTTCCCTGGCTTGCAAAGTGTCGATAGCCCCCGTTTCCCACGCACCCGCGCTCTATCGCTCGGTATAAAAGTATGCCTTGGAATGCCTTGTAGGTCCAATACCTCATGCGTGCATCACATATAGCTTAAAGCTATGGTATGTGAAAAATTCCCTCTGAAGAATAAGAAATTTAAGCTATGCGAGAAAATTCTATAGGCAGGAGCTATGGATAGTGCGAGTATTGGAAATGGAGCTCCGCCATTTACGTTATTTTGTCGCAGTTGCCGAGGAACTAAGCTTTACGAAAGCCGCCCGTCGTCTTCGCCTTGCTCAACCGTCACTGACCCGACAGATCAAGAACCTTGAGGAGGAGATTGGTGTTGAACTCTTTGAGCGCGCCAACAATCGCATTACGCTTACGGAGCCAGGACGCCGCTTCCTTTTTGACGGCAAAAACCTGCTGGCGATGGCCGCGAGAATGTGGCCTCCGTGCAGCGAATGAAGCGCAATTCCTCCGCCCAGCTCCGCATCGGGTATGTTGCCAATATCAACTATGGCATACTACCCAAAACACTTTCCGCTTTTCGCAAACATAGCCCGAATATCACGCTCAACCTGTATGACATGAGTTGCGCCGAGCAATTCCAGGCATTGAACGAACGCCGCATTGACCTCGGCTTTGTGGGACTTTGTCCGGCTCATGCTCACCCAAATCTGCGCTTCCACTGTATTTCGCACGACGCCATGGTAGTCGCTCACCCCGTGGAGCATCCCCTTACGGAAAAGCCCAGGATTTCATTGGCAGATCTTTCGCCGTACTTCTTTATCGGCATGTCGCCCACCACCCAGCCAGGCGCTAAAGAATGGCTCAGCGACGTCTGCTTTAAAGGGGGCTTCTCCGCCAAGATATTGCAGGAAGCCGATGAAGAGATAACCGCGATCAAATTTGTAGCCGCCGGCCTGGGAGTGGCGGTTATGCCGGCGCAACTCACCAGCCTTCCGCATGATGGCGTTCAGTTTCGCCATCTCAATCCCCCTTTGCTGAGGGAGTCTACCATAGCATGGCACGCCGACAACCGGTCAGTTCCGCTGCAAAACTACATCGATATCGTGAGGGAACTGGTTCGCGATCTTTAATTCATGTATTCGAGTTGGTGCAAAATGTGCGGGGAATCTTCTTCCGCCATTACGCTGAGAGATGGATTTGCTGAATCGCGCTGTTTACCGCGAGACAGCATGTGCCCTGGTGCCCGGGGTAGTGTTTTGAAGGCTGCGCATTTCCGCGAGAGCAAGAAGGAACGAAAGAGTGGATTCTGCCCCCTGATTCATGTTGAGACGGCCTTCTTCCAGACCGTCACAGCACCCGCCGGTGGACGCATCGTAAACAGGCAGGCGAAGGTCATTGGCGCCCAGAAACCACTCGAAGGCTCGCCGCGCTTCGCGTTTCCATTCCGCATGGCCCGTCGCATGGAAAGCCTCTATGCAGGCGCTCACTGAGGCGGCTGCTTCGAGCGGTTGCTGGTCAAAACACGCTGGTTTGCTGTTGCGATGCCAGAAGCCTTTGCAGCCAACAGGGCGGAAGTAACCTTGCTCTGTAGTCTGGGCATTCATTAACCATCGGAGAGATCGCAGCCCCATATCCAGCATCGCGGTGTTCCGCGTCCAGCGCCCGGTAAGAATGAGCGCATGTGGAAGGCGGGCGCTATCGTAAGTGACAATGTCCTCTCCCCAGCACCAGTCCGCAGAGGAATTCTTTACAAACCAGTCCAGGAGCTGATCAGAGAGTTCCAGGCGCATTCTGCTGGCAAGCGGGTCTCCATCTAACACTCGAAGATACTCGTGCAGCCCCAGAATCGTGAAGGCCCAGGAATGGGGCCACACGAAGTTTGCAACGGTCGGCAGAGCTTGCTGAAAACGCTCTGCAGCCCAGTTGCGAAATCCCACGTGATTGGCCCGTCCCACGGCGGCGCCCAACGCCCACAGTGCGCGCCCATGGCTGTCTTCTGAACCGACCTCCTCCAGCCAATTACGATTGAAGCCCATAAAGTTTCGGAACCGCCCGTTTTCCACAACAAGGGCATGATTCAAAAATCCGGCAGCCGCAGAACGTATGCGGGAGATTTCCGACCCTCCCTCCTCAAGTTCTTCCAGCATTAGAGCAAGCAGGAGAGCTCGCGCATTATCATCGGTGCAGTACCCATGTTCAAACCAGGGAACGCAATAGATGGCATGTTGAAAGATGCCGGTAGAATCGGTCATGCGCTGGAGGTGATCGAAACGCCACGGCGGGAGATCCGTATGATCTTCCGCGTGTTTGGCGATTACGGTTGGGTCGTCGACCGTTACATTCACATTGTCCATATGGCAATTTAGCACTGGCCGTTAGCATTTTGAAGCAACACCTTCAGGCGTAGTTACCTGTCAGGCAAGAGTATTAGAAAGCGGGCGAATGGAACTGAGGTAACCGTCAAAGGATCGTACGGTCTATTGTCAGTACGCCGTAGGTGCTTATTTATGCCAAGAAATATTCGTGCCAACTATTCTTCATGAGCAAAGTTCTGGGCGAGATCACCTGGGAAAATCATAGTCTTCCGCTGTGCAGCCTGAAGCCATGGAAATGGAAGAGCCGTTGTGGGAACGTGCTAACAACATGGCAAATTGCATAGAGATATGGTAGAATGCAATATCCCAAGAATATGGACCTGTTTACTACGCATACGTCATGTATTAATGGAATTTTAGCTATGCCCTCCATCTATGGTGGCGGTCATGCAACTATGTAGAATCAAAAGCGTCATTACTCCCTGAGTATCCCTCTATAGATTTGAGCTATGACCGCCAGACTAAAAAGGTATTAGACTGGAAATGCTTCTAAATTAAGATATCAACAAATTCGGTAATAAGCTAAAACCGGGCACCTCTAATAAATAACGCTTTCAGCCAAATCAGGGGCGATTTGGAAAACTCCTTCCTCTGAAGGCTGGGCGAGTAGACCTGAAAACCTATATTTTTTAGAGGTGCCCAACCAATGATTTCTACATAACGGTATGGCGAAGAAAAAATCTCAATTACCCGTAGCCAAAATCCATTTATCTGATGTTGAATTCCGAAGCGAGACCATTTACTTTATTGTACTCGACCGTTTTTATAGTGGTTGCGGAAACAATCTCGGTACAGACACGAAGCTTAATGATCCGCTTCGGAAGGACTGGGGGAAATACTGGGGAGGCGATCTGCAAGGCGTACTTGATAAGCTGGATTATATCCAGGGGATGGGAGTAACCGCCATCTGGCTGACGCCGCTTTTTGAGCAGGTGGAGGCGCTCTCCCACGATAACAGGGCTCCTATTCACGGGTACTGGACCAGGGACTTCAAGCGCATTAATTCGCGCTGGGTCAATCATCCTGAAGAAACGCAGTTGTTTACGCACCACGATTTCGCTTCCTCTTAAAGTCCACGGGGGGCTGTCCAATAATTCGCCGGAAGGCTGAGGAAAAAGCAAATTCGTTGGCATATCCCACAGCCCCTGCCACGCTTTTAACCCTTATACCTGAAGTTAGAAGTGATTGCGCGTGCCGCATACGCAGGCGGACAATCTGTCGCATGGGGCTGACACCGGTTTCGGCAATGCAGGTTCGCTGAAGAGATGTTTCGCTGAGTCCGGCTACCCTCGCCATTTTCGCAACGGTCCAGGGTGCCGCAACATCCTCTATAACTTTTTCCCATAACGGCTTCAGTCGCGGCGCCGTTGATGTATCGCTGATGCCTGAACGGACGTAGAGATCGATCAATTTTACCCACAGGTCCAGCCCTTTGTCGTGGCCGAGCCAGTTTGCCTCCGTGTGCAGGCCCAGTATCGCCCTTTCGAGCTGGGTCGCGTCATGTGTTAATAAGTAGGGTGGATGCGGTTCAGAGCCAAAACTTTCCGCCCTGTAGATCGTCCAGCACAGCTTCCAGGTGCCGTTCGTTGCTCGGTAGGCGTGAGGAAATTGTACCGAAGTAATGTAAGACTGCCCCGCGGTACATGCGGTCCACCCTTCTTCCGTCCATACTTCTCCAGTCCCCTCCAGACAGGCAAGCATCTGGGAGAAGGACGGATTATGACGGACCCATTCGAATCCGCGTACAGCATGAGAGATGCCCACTACTTCCAGCCCATAGTGTCGGAAAGCGGGAACCTGATCGGCGCCGGCGACGATTTCGCGCGTTCCGGATCCAATATTGGCGGTTTCACGTATGCTTTTGATGGTTTCACCCATGGAGTTCTTTTGGCAAAAGTCGATAGTAGCAAAGGTAATCCCCTTATCTACCTCCCTACTTTAATGCCAACCACTAAACCTGTACAACCTCAGTTTCCCCTCTCGCGAACCGCAGAAATTCCCGTTCCACGCCCGGAATATCCGCGCCCGCAGTTTGTCCGTCAGGACTGGCTTTGCCTCAATGGCGAATGGCAGTTCGAGATAGATGCGAGTGATTCCGGTGAAGAGCGCGGCCTTATCCACAAGGAACTGGCACAGCGCATCACCGTGCCTTTTTGCCCCGAATCAACGCTGTCGGGAATCGGTAACACCGACTTTCTCAATGCGGTATGGTATCGCCGCACCATGTGCCTTCCCCGGGATTGGGCGGGACGGGACGTTCTGCTGCACTTTCAGGCCGTGGATTATGACGCTACAGTGTGGGTGAACGGAGTGGAGGCGGGGCATCATCGCGGTGGATTCACGCCGTTTTGCTGCAATCTTCGAGGTATCGCAAAGCCTGGCGAGATCGCGACGATCGTTGTGCGCGCCCGCGACAATGCAAAGGATCCGCAACCACGCGGCAAGCAGACGCAAAAGTTTGCGAACCACGGCTGCCTGTACACCCGCACCACGGGCATCTGGCAGACAGTCTGGATGGAGCCCGTGCCGGAGACGGCGCTGTGCCGCCCCAGGATTACGCCCGATGTAACCCAGGGCGTCATACGGCTGGAGCAGCCGCTGAGCAAACGTGCACCGGGACTCTTTCTCCGCGCTACGCTGAAAGATGACCAGGGCGCTATATGCACTCTGCATCTGCCTGCGGACAGCGATTTCTGCCCTACGGTTCACTTTAACATTCCACAGAACCGCCGCCGTCTGTGGCGACCCGAGGATCCTTTCCTTTACGATATCGAGGTGGAGCTGGAGGACAGGGACGGCACTGCTCTTGACCGCATTAATACCTATGCCGGATTGCGCTCCGTCACTATTCACGGAGCGGCGGTAAAATTGAACGGCGTGACGATATTTCAGCGCCTCGTGCTGGATCAGGGGTGGTATCCTGATGGACTTATGACAGCCCCGACGGACGAAGCTCTTCGCAATGATATTGTGCTGAGCATGAGCGTCGGCTTTAACGGCGCGCGCCTCCACCAAAAGGTGTTTGAAGAGCGTTTTCTTTATCATGCGGACCGCCTGGGGTACCTCGTCTGGGGTGAGTTTCCGGACTGGGGCTGCGCTCACTATGGTGCGGTCGATAATCACCAGCAGCCGACCGCCAGCTACATTGGTGAGTGGCTGGAGGCGATGGCGCGCGATTACTCCCATCCCAGCATTATCGGGTGGTGTCCGCTCAATGAGACGCATCAGACCATGCAGTCGCGCAGAACAGTCCTGGATGACGTTACCCGCGCCATGTTCTATGCCACCAAGGCGATGGACCAGACACGGCCGGTCCTAGATGCGTCCGGCTACTCGCACCGGGTGCCTGAGACCGACATTTATGACTCGCATGATTACGAGCAGGATCCCGTCCGTTTCCGCGAACGGCATAACGGCCTGGCTGATGGCAACGCTTTTGTGAATACGGGTGAGCCCTCGGTTTGGGGATATCCGGTTCAGACCAAATGGTCCGTGCCATATCAGGGACAGCCTTACTTCGTCAGTGAATTCGGCGGCATCTGGTGGAACAGCCACGTTAAGCCGGGGGAAGATTCCTGGGGTTATGGCGACCGGCCACGCAACATCGAGGAATTCTACACCCGCTTTGAGGGATTGTGCGCCGCGTTGCTCGATAATCCGCATATGTTCGGCTACTGCTATACCCAGCTTACCGATGTCTTTCAGGAGCAGAACGGCCTGTTTGGGTTCGACCGCTCCGTGAAGTTCGATGCGGCACGGCTTCGCGCTGCCCAGATGCGGCCAGCCTGCATTGAACTTCACAGCACCGAGAATTCCCAGGTTAACGTGGAGCGCACGAATGCTCCCGCCTGCGCGCAGCCATCCGAGTCGTTCGGCCCGTCTGGATGCGCGTCCAGTAGTATGGCGACCGGGGTGCATGCGTAGTTCTCGAACATCATACGGCAGCGGACGGGAGAAGCGATGGTGAACGCCGCTCACTCGTTTGGTGATTCGCGCTTCGCATCTTCTTCCTCTGCCTGCATCGCCTGGCCTGACAGGTAGTTATCCACCATATCCAGGGCGACACCTGTCAGCATCAAGAGCAGCCCCAGCCCCATCGTTGCGGCCGCCATGATCTTGGCGACCGCAATTTGGGGGAATACGATGGAAACAGCAGTCGTGAATACCGTCAGAATGAAAAGCACGATGGTAAACGCCAGACACTGTGTAGCTATTCGAAGAACCCCCACTCGCTTGGTTGAAAGCTCCATTTGTCGATTAAGGTTAGGCGTCTTCTTCCCGCCGCCTTCCTGGCGAAACTTACCTGAAACGCCACGCATCTCGGCGATGGCAGCGCCATATTTCTGGACCAAAAAGGAAATAATGATGGCCGCCGAAATGATCAGGTTAACCGGACTGGTTGCCGTACTGGCGATCTTTCCCGCATCCAGTCTGTCAAGAAACGGCTTGTCCGCACCGTCCTGCCCGGGAGCGGGCGGCGGAGGAGGAGGCGGAGGCGGCGCGGGTGCGTTTGTGGCTCCCGCCGGCGGTGGCGGAGGCGGGGTTCCGGCACCAGGCTGTTCCTGGGCAAAAAGGGAGACAACGGCCATCCCGACGGCCACGATAACAAGCGCGACATATTTATTCATAACGTCACTAATGCAGTATTGTTGTATTGAGATTCACTGTCCTGTTTTCCCGCTGGAGAATCTTCTTATATAAGGTAAGGGCCTGCGCCACTACCTGATCCATATTATAATAGCGATACGTACCTAACCTGCCCGTAAAGTCTACCCCTTGGGTTCCCTCCGCCAGTTCCTTATACTTATGGTAAAGGGCGGCATTTTCCGGGCGTGGTATGGGATAATACGGATCGCCTTCACCTTTAGGGTATTCGTACACAATGCTTGTTTTGGCATGTTTTTGGCCGGTAAGGTATTTAAATTCCGTTATGCGCGTAAAGGCGTAGTCATTGGGATAGTTCACAACAGGAGCCGGCTGAAAGCACTCCATTTCCAGAGTTTCATGCTGAAACTCAAGCGACCTGTAAGGAAGTTTGCCAAAACGGTAATCGAAGTATTCATCAATCGGTCCGCTATAGATCATGTGGCGATAGGGAACAACCCCCTGAATCTCCTTATAATCCGTCTGGAGCAGGATCTTGATATTGGAGTGATCCAGCATGTTTTCAAACATGTGGGTATATCCGAAGCGCGGCATTGCCTGGTAGCTATCCGTAAAGTAGCGGGGATCCGAATTAATGCGGAACGGAATACGCGCCGCCACCTGGCTGTCCAGCTCCGATGGATCAAGTCCCCATTGCTTGATGGTGTAGTTCTTAAAGAACTTCCTGTAGAGTTCTTCTCCAATCTTGCTCACCACAACATCCTCAGAAGTACGGATGGAATCCCTCTTCTCGGCTCGCTCAGCAAAGAAGCTCTCGACATCGCGCGAGGTTAGCTTCAGGCCGTAGAGATTGTTTACCGTCTCAAGGTTGATAGGCATCGGTACAAGCTGCCCGTCCACGCTGGCAAGCACTCGGTGCTGATAGAGGCGCCATTCGGTAAAGCGTGTAAGATACTCAAAAACCTCACGAGAGTTTGTATGGAAGATGTGGGGTCCGTACTTATGGATAAGGATGCCGTCTCTGTTCACACAGTCGTAGGCATTGCCGCCTATATGATTGCGCTTATCGATGACCAGCACTTTCTTACCCATATCCCGCGCAAGGCGCTCGGCGAGGACACAACCGGAGAAACCGGCCCCTACAATCACATAGTCAAACAGCCTGGATGCAGTGCTCATTTCCCAGTCACCTCATTGTTAGTCATGCTGGTGGCAGATATCATATGGTACTCCCGATGTTCAAGAAGCGACTCCCGGCAGTTTTGTCGCAGTATAAGTTGGGTTGATATTGTAAAAAGATCAGAAGAATGGGACATATTTAGAAACAATGACGGCATAGATACAAAATCCTGATCACTATAGAAGGCGCCGTTTGAACTGACAGCGCAATTGCCATGCCAAGGTATTAGTAAACACCTTGTTTCACCGTGGCTGGCAAAGCGCAATACATCCCATTGCGCAATTTGCATTCGACAAGACGCTGCGGCACAGAGTAAGACAGGCTGAGATGTTGTATGGAATTGGCGGCGAAAGGCCTCTATACTTTCTTGCTATGGTTAGAGACGGGTATTGTCCTTGCAGAAGCATGTTTACGCGGTTTGCAACACAACCTCGAACTCTTTTTGCATTTTGCGTGGATATCTATAGCATTAGTCTATGGATAGCTTAAATCTATACCATTCGGACCAGAAGGTTGGCACATTTTTTTCTTACCCCTATTCGTGTAAGCCAACTTACATCTCTAAAAAAGGAAAAATTATGCGCATCATACCGACTGCAATACATGGAGTAATGGATTACCTCATGGGTGCTCTGCTCATCGCGGCTCCCTGGATATTTGGTTTCAACCCCCACGCCATTGAGGGAATGGTCCCCATATATCTTGGTATAGGAGCAATTGCCTATTCACTCATGACCAACTACGAAGCCGGCGCCGTGAAAGTCATTCCGATGAAGGTCCATCTGTTGCTCGACATCGTTTCGGGCGTACTTCTGGCCGCATCGCCCTGGCTTTTTGGATTTGCGGGCGTCGTTTATCTGCCGCACCTGATATTCGGTCTGCTCGAAATAGGCGCGGGCCTGATGACCGATTCTGTGCCCTTCCGCAATGACAAGCAGCTGGCGCGTGAAATCTGAACCGGCGCCTTTCACCCGTGCGTTGCATGCCGGCTGCCGGTCTGTAACGCACGCATTCCACTAATGGCCATGCCTCCTCTGGATCAACAGCGTCTCGACGCCCGCACGCCTCCGTCAGGAAAGTCCTGCGTTGCATTTCAACGCTGGGAATCCCTCCTGTTCCTCCATTGGGCATGCGAGCCCGCCCGTATCCAGAGGACGCTTCCGGATGGATTGTACGCAGATACATATGCCGATAATGCCTATCTGGCTGTTGTTCCCATCTTTATGCGCCATATTCGACCCGCTTACGTTCCTCCATTGCCCTGGCTCTCTTACTTCCTTGAGCTCAACCTCCGTACTTATGTGTATGACAGGTCCGGTACACCAGGCATCTGGTTTTATTCGCTGGATTGCAACCGTCTTCCGGCAGTCTGGGCGGCGCGAGCCGGTTTCGCCCTTCCTTACTTTCATGCGCAAATGAAAGGTTCGCGAAGCGAGGAACTTGTGACCATGAGCTGCCGCCGGCGGAGTGAGTCCAGAACTGCGCACTTTCGCTATCGTTCATGCGGGGAAGCAGTTCAGGCGCCTCTGGGCTCTCTGGAGTTCTTTCTCCTTGAACGCTATTTCCTCTTCGCCGAACGCAATGGCGAATTGGAACGCGGGCAGATATCCCATCGTCCTTACAGGTATCGGCAAGCCGACATCACTGAGTATTCGATGGAACCACTGATGCTCGCTGGATTTGACGACATTTCCGGTCCTTACGTGCACGCATGTACTGCCGATCCCGTTGATTTAAAAACGTATGCCCCCGAAAAGTGCCCGGTGCACAAACCATAGATTTCGGATTTCGAAGCGGTAGCTCAACTTATTCAGTCAGATTCATTTCCCTCTCAACAACCCTGATAACCTCAATAAGATACACACATACAAAAATGAACTTCATTAATCCCGATTCATCACTTCAGACTCTTCGTTCCATTACCACAAACAAGTCATTTCGTCCCTTTAGTAATAGCAAGCTGGATTCTGCTCCCATTATGGTACATTGCCACCTGAACTGGGATGGCGTATGGCAGCGGCCGCAGCAGTTTATGTCGCGATTGAGCAAAAACCATCCCGTGCTTTTTGTGGAAACGCATGTGGATGGCTCAGTCGAAAAGCCCGCTTATCGGTATCAACCCGCTGATGGGCACGAAAATGTCATTAAGCTTCAGGTGCTTTTTCCTCCTGCCGTGTGGCATGACGGCGAATATGTAGATCGGACCCGCCGCGCATTGGTGACTGCTGCGGTGCGTCTTCCGTCGCTGCGTAAGTTCCGGCGACCCCTCCAGTGGTTCTACGATCCTATGGCGGTCATCGCCTTTGGCGGGCACATGAACGAAATCCTCAACGTATACGATTGCATGGATCAGCTTTCCCAGTTCCGCGGAGCCCCGCCATGCCTGCTGGAGCGTGAACGTAAATTGCTGGCGATGGCCGATCTGGTTTTCTGCGGCGGCAGCAAATTACATCAGGACAAAAGCCGCTACCATAAGAACTGCCACTTCTATGGGTGCGGGGTGGATGTAAACCACTTTGCCAGGGCACTGGACGACGGATGCCGGATGCCGGCCGATATAAGCCACCTCCCACGGCCGATATTCGGCTATTATGGCGTTATCGACGAACGCCTGGATTATGATCTCCTTGGAAAGCTGGCGCAGCAAACTACAGGCAGCGTGGTAATGGTGGGTCCGCTTGCCAAGGTGCGCGAAGATGAGCTTCCTACGCATCCCAACCTGCATTTCATTGGCCGGCGTTCCTACGATCAGTTGCCCGGTTATGCCAAAGCCTTTGATGTATGCATGATGCCCTTTGCGCTTAACGAAGCGACCGAGTTTATCAACCCCACCAAGGCGCTCGAGTATCTGGGGGCCGCCCGCCCGGTTGTTTCTACGCGAGTACCGGACGTCGTGTCTCTCTTTTCCAGTGAGATTGCGCTAGCTGCCGATCATGACGATTTCATCCGCCTAGCCGGCCAGCTCACGCAAAACGTTGATAACGAGCGCCGAACACTCGGTCTGCAAAGAGCTCACAGCTACACGTGGGATAATATCGTGGTTAAACTGCGCGATCACCTCAGGCAGACTTATCAGCGTAAAACCCGTGGGGCAAGGAAGGCTGCGCAGCGCCTGAATCGTAATACCCCAACTGCGGCGATGGACAAGGAGGTTACGCTGCTTATTTCGTCTAACCTATGAGGATGCCCTCGCCATTACCCGAGATCTGGGGCGGAATCGAATGCACGGTTAACCGGGTGGGAGATGATTACATCAACCAGATTCAGGCTACCGGACATCACGAACGCATCACCGATCTCGATGAGTTCGCAGCGCTCGGATTTCGCACCATGCGATATCCGGCGCTGTGGGAGATAGTTCAGCCGGACTCTCCGGACGAATATAGCTGGAGCTGGCTGGACGAACGGCTCAGCCGGCTCCAATCCCTGGGAATTGCTCCCATCCTTGGGCTGCTGCATCACGGCAGCGGCCCGCGCTGGACGCACCTGCTTGACCCTGAGTTTCCGAGTAAACTCGGGGTCTTTGCCCGCGCCGTGGCAGAGCGATATCCCTGGGTCAACCGTTACACTCCGGTCAACGAACCACTGACCACCGCGCGTTTCAGTGGTCTGTATGGCCATTGGTATCCGCATCATCGCTCGGATAATTCGATGATCCGTATATTGCTCAATGAAACGGAAGGCACAATTGAGGCAATGCGCCAGATCCGGAGTGTTAATCCCAACGCCGTACTTGTCCAGACGGAGGATCTCGGCAAAACCTTCAGCACACCGCACCTGCGCTATCAGGCCGACTTCGACAACGAGCGACGCTGGCTTAGCTTCGACCTGCTAAACGGACGCGTTCAGCCCGGCCATCCCGTTATGCACTTTTTTACTGCCGATACCCAGGAGCAACTGGCGCGCATCAATGCCGCACCTTGTCCTCCGGATATTTATGGTATTAACTATTACATTACAAGCGAACGCTACCTTGACGAGCGTCTCGGTCACTTTCCCGCTCATACGCATGGTGGCAACGCTTTTGAGCCCTATGCCGACGTGGAAGCGATACGAGCTTTAGAAACCGGAATCGAAGGAATTATTCCCAAGCTTCGTGAGACATATGCCCGATATGAAGGCAGTCTGGCGATAACGGAAGTGCACCTGGGCTCCACACCCCCTCAGCAAATACGCTGGCTCCACTCCATCTGGCAGGGGGCCGTGGATGCAAGAACCAGCGGTCTGCCTCTGGAAGCCGTGACCATCTGGGCTTTACTGGGACTTTACGACTGGGACAGCCTCGTTACGCTCAGCAGGGGAAATTACGAGCCTGGGGTCTACGTTTTGAAAGCCGGCGTACCGCAACCCACGGAGCTTGCCGATGTAATCCGAAGTCTTGGACGCGAGGGGCGATTTCCCAGCATGGAGAATATTTATCCCGGCTGGTGGGAGGGAGCCGAGCGCCTAATCTATAAATACTAAGGAGACTCCTAAGGAGTCTCCGGCTTTGCCGGGGGACTCCCCGAGTTTGACAGTTCTGGAAGTCCCTTTGCAGTCATAGGATCGATCAATGCGATATTATTTCTTCCCTTTTTCCTCCGGTTCCATTGATGAATCCGGCGGATTGTTGTAATTTGTACTATGCCAAACGTAGGATTACTGGAGGCCAGCGAACCGCTGTCTCCGAAGAATCGGGTCGTAATCCGATTCTCGGTGGAAGTGGATGAACTGCCGGTCTACAATGAAAGTTATGACGTCGATAAACTCCTTCAGGAGTTGCGCGACCAGCCCGAGGAAACCTTGAAGAGGTGGTCCTGGCGCTTGCTGAGCGCCGCTTACGCCAGAGATAAAGAAGGATTCAGCGCCTGTCTGACCCGAGGTCTGGTAGATGGTATGGGCTCTCCAAAGGGTAAAGGCGAAGGCGTCGACCTCAAAGAGGCAGTCTGTGGCAATGCCGGCGAAAGCCAGGCATGAAACGATTCCTGAAAAACTACAGTCTCTCCGTAACACTTTTCCCCAGATGGGGCACTTGTGCTCCCGTAGAGGCATTACAATAGAAGTAATGCTTTGCAGATTGTTACTGCGGAACGAGCTTCTCGCCTCTTTCCGCCGGTGAATCAAACGAGCAGCAAGGCCATTGTGAGCTGGCGTGGCTATTCAATCGACCAGGGCAGACCACAACCTCTGTGCAACCGGATTCACGGTCCACAGTATTGAATCGGGGGACGGGCGATAATGTCTTGCAGATTTACGGAGCGATCGATGCGAATGGCAAGGTGTATCTGGTCAATCCTAACGGTGTTGTGATTGGAAAGACGGGGGATGCATTACCTATTCAGGTTCCAGTTACGAGGAGTTTTAGATATAAGACCAAGTTGCATCGCGAATCGGAAAGAAAATCCAGCCAGGATAGCTGCTTCTATTTCGCTGGCTTCCTCTGTTGCATTAAGACCAATTCGCAACGTTAGTTGGGAGGAAATCCGGGTAGCTTTTGGGCGCATGCATCGTTACGAATTCAGTCATGCATTATTCTCATGCACTCCCTCAACCGCGCCTTGCCTGTACCTCAAAATCAATCCCGGCTTTCCTCCCAACTAACCATGCAAAATGGTCTAAGAAAGGCAGGCTTGACTTGCGTTATGCAGGATCTGCGGGAACGTCCAGATAAAGTTGATTAAGCCGCCTTATTATGCAGCGAGAAGTAAGTATATCTTCGGGTGATCCTATAGCCTTAAAGTATAGAAGAAGAAAATGTATTTTCTCACTTTTAATTCCATATTTTGGGCGATAGTAATACATGAAAACACATACGGCTCTCATTACAGGTGCATCCAGTGGAATAGGACTGCATCTGGCGCGCGAATTCGCCCGGCACGGTCATCCGCTAGTCCTGGTCGCCCCTCGTCAGGACGAACTTGTAAAGGTAGCGAGCGAGATTGAGGCGGATTTCGGGGTCAAGGCACTTGTCATCGCGCGGGATCTCCAGAATCCCGATGCTCCTTTGGAGATTGCCGGCCTGCTGGCCGAGAAGGACGTCGTTGTCAGCATTTTGGTGAACAATGCGGGTTTCGGTATTCGCGGGAACTCGTGGGATATCAACATTGAGCAGGATCTTGCGATGGTGAAGCTTAACATTGAGGCGCCGCTGCGTCTGACAAAGATATTTCTTCATTCGATGCTGGCGAAGGATTGCGGATGGATTCTTAACACGGCATCTGTGGCAGGCTTCATGCCGGGACCTCTGCTCAATGTTTATCACTCCACCAAGGCTTTCGTCCTGTCATGGAGCCAGGGACTTGCGTCCGAGCTTAAGGATACCAGCATAAAAGTAACCGCCTTGTGTCCGGGAGCCACTGACACCGATTTCTTTACCAAGGCCGGGATGGAGGACGCTAAAGGATTTCAGGGCAGCAACGTGATGGCACCGCAGGACGTGGCCAAAGCCGGCTACGAAGGCCTGATGAGTGGCGAAACCATTGTGGTACC
>JBGGNE010000155.1:0-3809 GCA_041287705.1 Methylacidiphilales bacterium
CTCGGCGCGCACGCCGCCCGTGTGGCCCTGCAGTCCGCCGGCATTGAGGCGACCGACGTTGACCTGATCATCGTGGCCACGTGCACGGGCGACACCGTTTTCCCCAGCACGGCCTGCCATATTCAGCACAAGATAGGGGCCACGCGCGCCGCCGCGTTCGATATCCAGGCGGCCTGCTCCGGCTTTCTCTACAGCCTGGTGACTGCCGAGCAGTTTGTGGCCAGCGGCGTGTACGATACCGTGCTGGTTATTGGCGCGGAAAAGCTCAGCTCGGTCATCAACTGGCAGGACCGCAACACCTGCGTGCTCTTTGGCGATGGCGCCGGCGCCGTGGTGGTGCGCCATAAGGAAGGGTGCAACGGCATCCTGGCCAGCGACATGGGCTCCGACGGCGCCCAGACCGATATCCTCTCGCTGCCCGCTGGTGGCTGCCGTATGCCAATCACGCCGCAGGTACTGTCCGATCGCAAGAATTTCCTCCAGATGTCTGGCAAGGAGGTCTATCGCTTTGCCGTTAACGCCATGATCCGCAGCTCCGAACGCACTCTGGAACTGGCGCAGCTGAAGACGACCGACCTGGCATGGGTCATCCCCCATCAGGCCAATATCCGCATCATCAACACGGTCGCAGACCGCCTGGAAGTACCCAGCGAGCGCATGTACGTCAACGTGCACCGCTACGGAAACACCTCCGCGGCATGCATCCCCATTGCCATGCACGAAGCCAGCACCAATGGCCAGCTGAAGTCCGGCGACGCCATTCTGCTGGTGGCCTTCGGCGGCGGCCTTACCTGGGCCAGCACTGTTCTGGAGTGGTGCTAAGTCAACCGCTGCGCTCCTCCGCCCCTCCGCCCCAAAGTCTAATTCAAAGTCAATCGCGATGGCCGACATCACGCCATCCTCCTCCGCAGCCTCGCCCGGCGCTTCTCCCGTCTCGTCGAATATGCTGACGCGGCGCGAGTTCCTTGTCGCGGGAGCCGGCGCTCTCGCGGCGGGGATCGGAATCAGCGCGTACCATTCCGCGGCCACGTGGCCCGAGGCGAAGCCGACATTTGGCGGCAGCATTCTGGGCGCGGGCTCTTCCACGGGCCACCTGCTGCGCACCGGCGTGGATAGCTTCCCCATCGCCACGGAGGAGCAGCAGAAGCAGCACGCCGCCGAATGGCCTGCCGAAGTGGAAATCGCGATCATTGGCGGCGGTATGGCGGCGCTGACGGCAGCCTGGCAACTGCGTCGTCGCGGTCACCACAACTTCCGGATTCTGGAGCTGGAAGATCACATCGGCGGCAACTCCTCCTGGGGGCAGAACGCGGAATCCGCCTACCCATGGGGTGCACATTACGTGCCGCTTCTCAATGACGAGACCGAGCATCTGGTACCGCTCTTCGAGGAACTGGGCATCATAGAAGGCCACGCGCAGCCGGTCAGCGGAGAGAAGACCGGCGCCCCCATCTACAACGAGCACTACCTCTGCTTCGCGCCGCAGGAGCGCATTTTCTTCCGCGGCCTGTGGCGTGAAGGACTGGAACCTCGGCTGGGATACCTGAACACTGCGGCCGATGGCTCGATCCTCGGCACGGCGGCTGAGGAAGAGCGGCAGTTTGCGGATTTCCATGCCGCCATGGAGAGCTATCGACTGGCCGTGGGCAGCGACGGACGGCGCGCGTTCGCTATTCCGCTGGATTTCAGTTCCGCCGACGCGGCGTTCCGGGATCTGGACCAGATCAGTATGGCACAGCTCATGCAGCAGCGCGGCTGGACTTGTACCGCCCTGCACTGGTACGTCAACTACGGCTGCCGCGACGACTATGGCACCATGGTGGAGCACACCTCGGCCTGGGCAGGCATCCACTACTTCGCCAGCCGCTCCGCGCGCATCGCCAACGGGGATCCGCATCTGGTGCTTACCTGGCCGGAAGGAAACGGCTGGCTGGCCCGCCGCCTCCGCGATCTGGCGACCGACACGCCACAGGCTCAGGACCAGACTGCTGCTGCCGAAAAAAGTGGCGGCGCAAAGAGGATTCAGACGGGAGCGCTTGTCTATAGCATTGAGCAGGAAGTATCGCAAAGCACCGCGGATGGATCCGCCCGGTGGCGCGTCGACTACCTGGATGTCGCGACCAAAACGCGACGCGTACTGAAAGCGGCTGCGGTGATCGTCGCAACGCCCCGCTTTATCGCCACGAGAATCGTGAAGGCACTTCGCGAGCAGGCTCCGGCTCCCACGCACGTTCCCAATCCCGCTCACGCTACCTTCACCTATGCGCCATGGATGGTCGCGAATATCACCATGCAGGGTTTGCCACAGGGAGCAGGCAGTCAGCTGGCGTGGGATAACGTGCTGTATAACAGCGACTCTCTGGGCTATGTCATGGCCACCCATCAGCGGCTGGAGCGCTTCATCCCGCGCACCGTCCTGACCTACTATCACCCTCTATCCAAGGGCACGCCCGCGGAGGAACGCACGCGAGCTCTGTCCCGCACCTGGGAATCGTGGCGCGACGACATACTGGCCGATCTCTCCCGAGCGCACCCCGGCATCACCGCAAAGATCCTCCACATGGACGTGTGGCTATGGGGTCACGGAATGATCCGGCCCACGCCCGGCTTTATCTGGGGCGGCGCCCGCGAAGCCGCAGTGCAAAGTCCGCTCCCCAGCCTCGCCTTCGCCCACGCCGACTACAGCGGAATCTCCATCTTTGAAGAAGCCAGCTGGCACGGCATGCGCAGCGCAAATGCGATCGCCGATCATCTGGCCAAAGCAAGAGCAGTTTAGAGAGGTTTCGCCGCATGTGATCGAAGCCGGCTACCCAGGGCGTCGGCGGACCTTTGCCGCTGTTTCCCGGTTGTTCCATAGCACCACTACGAAGCCAGGAAACTTTCTTCTTGGTCCCCCCTTCGTGCCTTTGAGTCTTTGTGGTTAATATCCCCGTCTGTTCTCGTTCGACAGGCTACTAACAGAATTTACCACGAAGAAGAAACCAAGGGACCAAGAGGAAAGCCCCTTCTGCTGTAAGATTTTATTACCATGTCATGGTCGCGGTGCTGCTGCCACACAAAAAGAAGGCCCAGGTTTTGCCTCCCTTCCGGTGAGGGAAAGGAGGTAAACCTGGGCCTGGTTGGATCAGGAGGCGATTTACTTCGCAGGGGCGGGAGCGCCGATCCGGAGGATCGTGCCACCGCTGCTGGAGGCGTTAATCGCCTTGTCGTACATGGCTTCCGCGTGAATGTGCGGTACGGAGAAGGTACCGGAATTCGTGGCGCGGATCTTGTAGACATAGGTGCGGACACTGTTACCCAATCCGCCGTAGAGCACAACGCGGTCCTCGCGGATATCCACATACTCCGGGGTCAGGGGATCCGGAGCGGGCGGCGCAGGGTGCGCGGGTGTGCCGGGCTTTGCATTGGGTGGAGTGGCCGGGGCGGGCACGGGGATGGCTGTGGTGACGTAGGTGTCGGATTCTTCGCCGGTGCCGCGGATGGATTCGGTTACGACCTCGAAGCCTGCGGGCAGCAGATCCACGATCGCCACGTTGTCCAGCCAGATGTTATTGCCGGCAGTGGACCGGGCGACAATGCGAACGTAGAGTTCCCGACCCACGGTAACCGCGGGGGTAGAGCCCTGAGGTGTCAGGGCAATCAGCTTACCTTCCTCACCCAGGAACTCGCGCTTGATGTCGATGCCGTTTGAGGCGGCGGGCACCTGTGCGGTGGCCGTGGCGGGGCGATCGAAACCAGCGGTGCTGACCTGGTAGTAGGTGGTGCGGGCGGAACCGGGTTCGATACGGACACCCTTGGTGTCGAGGTTC
>JBGGNE010000156.1:0-28402 GCA_041287705.1 Methylacidiphilales bacterium
TTGTAGGCCGTGATCTCGGTGAATGTGACGACTACGCCGTCAATGCGGTTCTCCTGCGTCCGGTAGGGCATTATCTTGACGTTGAACCACTTGTTATCCTCGGCAGTCACCTGCTTTTCACAAAATGCCAGAGTGCGCAGCACTTCACGGGCGTCATCGGCGAGGTCCGGGTAATGCAGGGTAGTGACGATGTCGGTGATGGGGCGCCCGATATCGGTCTGGATCAGTTTGATGATCTTGGTGGTTTGGATAGTGAATCGACGCACCAGCAGGGTTTCGTCCAGAAACAGCGTGGCGATATCCGTGCTGTTAAGCAGATTGCGCATGTCATTGCTGGTGCGCGAGAGTTCGTCCACCTTGGCCTGAAGCTCGTGATTGACCGTCTGGAGCTCTTCGTTCATCGACTGCATCTCTTCCTTAGAGGTCGTCAGCTCCTCGTTGGTGGATTGAAGTTCCTCGTTCATCGACTGCAGCTCTTCGTTGGTCGATTTCAGCTCCTCCTCTGAGGTCTGCATTTCCGTCCGCGCAAGCTGGAGTTCATGCTGAGCTTTTTGCAGCTCCTGGGCCAGCGTACTGACACGCGTATTGTGCCGGCTGGGTGCCCGTTTGGCGGAACCCCCGGCTGTGACGGTCTCCAACGGTTCAGCAACGTTGTGAAAGACAACCATCAGCATGCCGCTAAGGGCATCCGGCGACTTAAGCGGCTCAATGGACAAATCCACAAGCTGCGTGCCGCCGTTGGTTCCCACGGATACCGATTTGACAACAACTTCTTTCTTCTGTCGCACCGCGCGGTGAAATGCTTCAGCAAGCGCATCGCCAAGTCCCTCGCGTGCCATGGCAAAGACGTTCCAGTTGGCTTTGCCCGCCGCCGGTTCCAGGTATTTGCCTGTCTTTCCGTTGACGTACAGGATGTCTCCTTCTTTGCTCACCAGCACTGCCGCCGGTGAGTATTGTTGAAGCACCACCTGATCGGCCAGAGCCTGCAGGCTGAAAGTGACCGGAGCCCTCCCCTGAGGTTCACGGCTTTCACGCGCCTTCCCGCTGCCCACCGCGGTGAAATTGGAGCTAAATGGAACGCGGTTCATTTGTGATAATGTATTCACGCGCTGATAAATGCGCATCTTTTCCACCAGGGTGGAAAACAGCTCTGTCGTGCTTCCTACTGTTTCCGCGCTGCCCAGTACCATAATGCCCTCAGGCTTAAGGCTGTAGTGAAACAGAGGCATCAGTCTCTTCTGTAACGATGCATCCAGATAGATCAGCAAGTTGCGGCACGTCAGAAAATCCAGCCGTGTGATAGGGGGATGCATAATCACATTTTGCGGGGCAAACGTAATCATCTCGCGGATTTCCTGCCTGATCACCATCTTTCCCTGTCCGTTTTCCACAAAATAGCGCTGCAGTCGCTCCTCGGAGACATCGACGGCAATGTTAGCCGGAAAGATTCCGGCTCTCGCCTTTTCGATGGCGTCTTTATCCAGATCAGTCGCGAAAATCTGCAGGGAGAAAGGCTTCACCGGTTTCAGCTCTTCCACCACCTCGTTAAAGATAATAGCCAGTGTGTAGGCTTCCTCTCCCGTGGAGCAACCAACCGTCCAGGCACGCAATACGCCACCCTCGGGGCGCGCTGCCAGGTACTCGGGCAGTATGGTGTGACGCAGGCACTTCCATACCTCAGCATCGCGAAAGAAATTGGTCACGCCGATCAGCAGTTCCTTGAAAAGCAGGTCCCCCTCGACTGAATTCTGGCGCAGGTAATTCAGATACTCTGCAATTGAGGGAATCTGATGCAAACGCATGCGCCGCTCGATACGACGATGCATGGTGCTTTTCTTATACTGAGAGAAATCGTGGCCGCTTTGCATCCGTAGTACGGCGAAAACTTTCTCCATTACAGGAGTGTCTCCATTACTAACCTCGTAGTTCGCCAGTGTCGAGTATGTGGGACTTTTAAGATAGTCCATGATCCTGGCCACGAGATCCTCAGGAGGTGCAACGATATCGATTACTTCTGCGGCAATGGCTGAGCGGGGCATGCTGTCAAATTTGGCGGACTCCGGATCCTGAGCGAAGCCTGTGCCGGCCTGCTCCTTCATGGCGCGCAGACCAAGCGTTCCATCGGATCCCATGCCGGAGAGAACCACGCCGATGCTTCGGAACTTCTGATCTGCCGCAAGGGAACGGAAAAAGAAATCCACGGGCAACCGCAGTCCACGCGGCGCCTCGGGCTCGAGCAAATGCAACACACCTTCTACAATGGAGACATCCTTATTGGGCGGCGTTACATAGACATGGTTAGGCTGCGCTCTCATTCCATGGCGGATCTGAAGCACAGGGATTGCCACCTTGCGTTGAAGAATCTCCACCAGCAATCCTTTCTGTGTGGGATCCATATGCTGGATAACAACCCACGCAATACCTGCCTCCACAGGTACTTTGCTTAGAAGAATTTCCAGCGCCTCAAGACCTCCTGCTGAGGAACCCACCCCCACGATAGGTATATGGGTGGAAGGCTGGGGCTGACTGTCGCCACTTTCGGAAGGGGGCGGTACTATGTGCGTCCGCTGGCGCGCAATCTTGCTCTCTGTCTTGGAGTCTTCCTGGGAATTCTTTTTTTTCATAGTCCGAACGTTTTTGAATCATTTCTTACGTACGGATGACAATACGGAATAATTATAGAAAACCACGCAGATGATCGAATAAGGTAGGGATGAAATGAAAAACTGTAAAGAAGGTAAGTTACTGGAGCAAAGACTTCGGATAGTGTTTAACCTTGGGTATAAGATCGATTATGGTTTCCTTTAGTTTCCTGGCCGCCCCCTGGATTGCGTCCTCCAGCGTCGGCGACTCCATAACCACAGCGATGGGAAGGCCACATTTCAGTCGAGCCTCAAGCATGCATAGTTTTGCGGGGAGCTCAAACCGTCCCGCCTTCCGATCGTTGAGGTAAATTTCAACCTGCGAAATATGAGGCGCAATGTCTTCCAGGGTTGCCATAATTTGATCGGAAGCCTGCCTGATAGCAATATCGGGGTCCCCAATATCGTGCAGTTCACGGGTTTGGATCTTCATGTCACGTAGTGGTATGACCGCTTGAATTTCAGTTCAACACTCTGCAGAGGTTTGCTCTCGCTTACGGAGAGTTCTAAAAAAATCGCTCCTTCATGACGTCCCTGCGCTCCCCTTCACAACTTGAAGTATGCCGCAGCCCATCTTTTGTGTCCAATACCTCATGCGTGTACCAGGTATAGCTTTAAGCTATGGATAAGAGTAGTGAGTTTGTCTCTGAAAAATAAGGAAAAGCGGAGCATAGGCAGAAATTCAATAGCCATCGACTATGGATATTGCGACCATCCTTAAATGGAGCTCCGCCATTTACGTTATTTTGTCGCAGTTGCCGAGGAGTTAAGCTTCACAAAAGCCGCCCGTTGCCTGCGCCTTGCTCAGCCTTCCCTGACCCGACAGATCAAGAACCTTGAGGAGGAGATCGGGGTCGAACTTTTTGAGCGCGCGAATAATCGTATTACGCTTACAGAGCCTGGGCGCCGGTTCCTTTTCGACAGCAAAAACCTTCTGGCGATGGCGGCGGAAAATGTCGCCGCGGTGCAGCGAATGAAGCGTAATACCACCGCGCAGCTCCGCATCGGATATGTCTCCAATATCAATTATGGGATTCTGCCTAAAACTCTTACGGCATTCCGCAAACGCAGCCCGAATGTTACGCTCAACCTGTATGACATGAGCTGCGCCGAGCAGTTTCAGGCCCTGAACGAACGCCGTATTGATCTCGGCTTTGTGGGCCTTTGCCCAGCCCATGCCTCGCAGAACCTGCGCTTCCAGTGTATTTCTCACGATGCGATGGTGGTCGCTCATCCCGTGGAGCATCCCCTTTCTGAAAAACCCAGGATTTCCCTGGCGGACCTTTCGCCTTACTTCTTTATCGGCATGTCGGCCAGCACCCAGCCCGGGGCCAAAGAGTGGCTCAGTGAGGTTTGCTTCAAGGGCGGCTTCTCCGCCAAGATATTGCAGGAAGCCGATGAGGAAATGACCGCGATTAAATTCGTGGCAGCCGGCCTGGGAGTAGCCGTTATGCCGGCACAGCTTACCAGCCTTCCGCACGAAGGAGTTCAGTTTCGCCATCTCGTTCCTCCCCTGCTGCGCGAGTCTACGATAGCATGGCGTACGGACAATCGGTCAACTCCACTTCAAACTTACATCGATATCGTGAGGGAACTGGTACGGGACAATGAGGATAAGTAGCCGTTTTTTTCTTACAAGCAATGATGCTCACTCCTCCATCGCTTTCCGGGACGACAGGTCCAGAAGAACTGCTCTCACGTCTTTTTTACTGGGACAGAGATTGGCTAAGATTTCAACCGAGATGCGAGGGGAGTCGACTCGTTCCAACTCCACAATGCACGCTCTCCGGACTCGTCCGCTGAACACACTTTGAAGCCATATGTCGAAAGTCGCCCGGCAGCCTTCAGTAAGGCAGTCGTGAAATCGCAGATTAATTTTGTCAAGACGACCTGAACCATCCTGGCTTAACAAACGCGCACCCAGCACATTGATTTCACGAATGGAGCCGTCCGCTGATAACGTTACGAACGGTACGGGCGCGAAGTCGAACAGCTCCGTAGCACGACGCAAGGCGACTTCAAGCTGCTGACGAGTTTCCAGCAGTTCCTGATTTTGCGCTTTGAGTTCGAGCTGATGCAGTTTGAGCTCGTCATGAAGCCGCAATAATTTGGCTACTGTAACAGCTCGAGCCGGTTCCAGCAGATTACCCGCCTTGGCAGGCAGTGGAGGACTGGTTGCCAACTGACTTGCTTTAGCTCGACGCTCTTTCCATGTATCATTATCTTTTGGTGAGGTGCTCATCGTGAAAGCGAAAGGGGCAGGTTAAGATACATCCTTCCAGGCATTGCAGTCCAATACTTCATAAGTATTGCATTATAGATTGATGCTATAGCTAATGAATGCGAGGCCAGCTTGCAAACTGTGGGAGATGAAGAATACTATGGGATGCCTCAATACATTCTTATATTACAACTCCACAGCGGCGATCGCGGAGCAATTCAGCATGCCATAAAGGCGAAATTTTCCGCCACGGATTCAGCACCTGCTGATCTGAACGCAACGGACGGAAAACCGTCTGATCATCCTTCTCAGCGACAACATTATCTTATGCCCGATAACTCTTACTACGTCCCAAGCTTCCTGGATGCTTATAAACTGTCTGAAAGCGTGGTAACAGAAGTCGAACAGGCTGGAGGGATTGCAGAGAGAGTTTTTGTGGCCGCCATCGATTCAAGTGCTCCGGATTATTATTGTTACGATCGGAATGGATCGCCCTCTGCTATGGACATCTCTTCAACAGCAGGCGCGTGATCCGCTGCATGGAAACGGGGCCTTCTGAAACTACCCACCCAGGCCATAGTCTTCTGCCTTTGGCCTGTATTTAACAAGCATCTGTAATGTGAGACGCAACAGGGCGGATATGCACTTCGCAACTGTTCTATGTTATTTCCTTGTGTGAATCATGATACATCCATGACGGAATGCAGATCAGTTAAATGGCACAGCATTTGCTGAAATTTTGCCAGTCCAGAGACTGCCTGCAGGTTCAGTTTTCTCAGGCATAATAAATATATCTTATTTTCATAAATTGTATGAGTTCTATTATCATTGTAGGGGCCGGACTGGCGGGCTTAACGTGCGCCAAGGAGCTTGTGGAAGCAGGACATCATGTCGCTGTGCTGGAAAGCGCGCCGCAGTTAGGCGGTCGTGCATCCACGTTTCGGGACGGCGAAGGAGATTGGGTGGAGCAGGGTTTGCATATATTTCTGGGCGCCTATACGGAGTTTCAGAAGGTCCTTAAGGATATTCATCAGGATCCGGATAATATACTGGAATGGATGACGCAGATCCGTATGCAGGATGAGGGGGCGGAGGCCGTTTTCGGGATTGACCCTTTGCGTGCTCCTATCAAGACGATCGTGCAATTGCTGGGAGATAACGATTACCTGTCTCTTGGGGACAAAGCTTCGCTTATCCCTATGATGCTACCCAGTATCAAGACGTTCGATTCGCTGAGTTCTTTTGATGACAGGACTGTTGCGGCGTGGTGGAAGAAGGCCAACGGCAATGAGAATGCCTTTAACCGGCTCGTGACACCTTTCTGCCGCGCAATCCAATTTACCGAGCCGGAGCAGTTCTCCGCTTATAATTTTCTCGGCTGGATCCATCATGTGGTGTATCACCCCACGCAGACGCTGGTCGCCGGCTACCGGGGAGCCCGCGACGAAACGATCTTTGCCCCCTTTGGACGTTATCTTCACAAGCGTGGAGCGCATATCGAAGTGAACACGCCGGTGAAGCTGGTGGAGTTCAGCCCGGTACCCCCGGACGGCCGGGCCACCGCCATTGTGCTGGGAGACGGCCGGCGCATCGAGGCAGATCACATTGTGCTGGCTTTACCCGCCTGGGTTCTGGGCGACGTGCTGCCGGCGGAAATCCGTGAGTTGCCGTTCTTTGAGAAAATCACTACTCTCCCCACCGCGCCTGCTATTTCCGTGCAGTTGTGGTTTGATAAGAAAGTGGTCGATTATCCTGACTTTACGCTGATAGCCAATAGCGTTACACCGGTCTATCAGGATCAGTCGGACAACGCATATCCGCATGCTCGCGGAAGCAGGATTTCGACCGTCATTTCGCCCGCCGAACCATTTCTCCAGAGCTCCGATGAGGAGATTGTCGCAACGGTTCTTGCTTCATTGCAGAAAGTGCGTCCGCAGATTCAAAGGCAGCATGTCATCAAAAGCGCCGTCGTACGACATCCGCGGCATCTGTTACGGCCAACACCAGGCACCATGACGGCACGCCCCACCCAGGAGACTCCGGTGCCTAACCTGTGGCTTGCCGGCGACTGGACCCAGCAGCCCTTCTTCGGCAGTCAGGAAGGCGCCGTACGAAGCGGTCTCGCATGTGCTTCTGCGCTAATGGGAAGATTGAATGGACCAAGAGATATGAAGACTGAGGTTCCAGTGCAGGCAGATGAGACCGCGCCGTTACCCTGGTCGGTACGGCCTCAGACATCTTAACAAACACAGAAATCCATATGAATATAAACAACAGACCCACACACGTGTTTCTTAAATGCGCTCAGAGTAAGTCAGAATGGGTATCAGCCACGCCACTGATCGAGATTGAAAAAGATGAACATGGCGCGCGGCAGTTCAAATCGTGCTTTCCTTCCGATCATGCTAATACCGTAAAAATGCCGGACAGTACTGTTGTTCATCATACGATGAAGCATAAGAGCGATGAAGCATTTATCGTTCGGCTGGATTGGTCTGAACAGGATTCCGCAAAGTAGTTATACAAAAAAAACGGCGCATCGCCTTCAGAAGACGATGCGCCGGAATTCTCCACAGCTCAGCACTTCAATACAATCTTGAAGACTTCATCCTTGTTCGTGTCAAAGATTTGATAGCCATTAGCTGCTTCGGCAATAGGGAGGCGATGAGAAATAATTTCGCTCGGTTTGATTTTACCGTCTTTCAGTAATTGAAGGCCGGTACGCATGTACTTCGTAATGTGCGTTTGCCCCGTCTTAATAGTAAGAGCTTTGTTCATCAGCGCCCCCATAGGCACTTTATCGGCCATTCCGATATAAACGCCGGGCAGGGAAACAACACCCGCTTTGCGACAAGCCATAATGACCTGCCGGAGAATCTGTGCGCTGTCCGTCGTCATCTTCAATGCCTGCTTTACTGAGTCGTAAAGTCCTACCGCTCCGTGACTTTCCGCTTCATATCCCACAGCGTCAATACAGGCATCGGGCCCCATACCGCCCGTCATTTGCTTCAGACGCTCTACAATCTCCGTCTCGTTGGAGGCATTCAGGATCGTGGCGCCGGCACGCTCAGCAAGTTTCAGACGGCCGGGGACGGTATCGCGATGGCAATAACCTCATGAGCGCCCAGGAGATAAGCACTCCGGATCGCAAACTGCCCGATAGGTCCACAACCCCATACAGCAACGGTATCGCCAGGCTGAATATTGCAGTTTTCCGCCGCCATATATCCCGTGGGAAATGCATCCGTCAACATGGCGAGGTCGTCATCATCCAGCCCCGATGTAACTTTGGCCGGGCCAACATTGGCGAAGGGGACACGCACGTACTCGGCCTGCCCACCCGCGTATCCGCCCATAAGATGCGAATAACCGAAGATGCCGGCCGTTGCGTCGCCGTTCATCTTTTTGGAATAATAGGACTTATGATTCGTGTTATCACAGCAGGAGTAATACTCCCGCTTACAAAAGAAGCAGCGCCCACATGATATAGCGAAAGGAATGATAACACGATCGCCTGCCTGTAAATCTTTGACATCCGGGCCCTTTTCTACCACCGTGCCCATAAACTCGTGCCCAAGAATGTCTCCCTTTTCCATCATTGGCACCGTACCGTGGTAGAGATGGAGATCGGAGCCACAGATAGCAGTGGTGCTGGTTTTGATAATGATATCGTCGGAAGCCAGTATCTTGGGTTCCGGTACTTCTTCAACACGCACATCGCGCGTTCCATACCAACAAAGTGCTTTCATTGTAATTAATTATTTCCTTTAGATTGGCCATCGGTGGTGGGAACAACGCCTGTTTCCATAAGCGCCTTGAAGCGAGAGAGATCATCTGAGATCTGTTTATCCGGTTCTTCGCCAAAGATCATGGCGGCCCAGCGGGCGACAGAGCCTCCAGGGGGTGCATAGCTCAGAGTTACCGTAACCCGAGTACCGCGATGGACCGGTGCCGGATCGAAATGGACGCTGCCTTCATTAGGGACGTCAGCGCCGGGAAGAGACTTCCATGCGATGACTTTCCCCGGAGTATCAGCGGTGGTCGCCGCGTCCCATTCCACCTTCGTGTTGCCCGGTCCTTTCGCAATCCAGTGGGTGCGGTTGAGACCGGCAGGCCGGACGCTGACGAGATGTTCCATAAACAGTGGAAAACTGGAGAAGTCTTTCCACTTTTCATACAATTCTTCCGCCGTTCGATCTATCGTAACGCATTTTTTTAATTGTACGTCTGATGTATTATCTGTTCCGGGAGCTGATTGAGTATTCATTGGCATAGATGGTGAAACTACATTACTGACTACAGCTATTCATTATCATTAGCAGAATGAGAGTGCCTATGACGGATATTACTAACGAGCCTATGCAGCCCATTCTGCTGGAGAAAAATGCAAACATAATAAAATGTCCTGATTAGGGTATCTGTCACATTGTGCCGAGCGGGATGCGCATACTGGACTCCGGCAATTAAGGCGTCGTCCGCTCCCCGAGTGGCTGCGCCCCCCTAAAGCACCATGGCACAGCCACCAGGATTTACTGACTACGTAAGCGATTAACCAAGCTTCGCAGCAATCTCTTTAAGCATTTCAGGATCAAACCCGCCGGGTGAGCTGAGCTGCGGTTCTTCATCAAACTCCGGCCAGGGAGCTCCTACAGGGATTTCGTCCTGCACAATGAGTTCGCCGCCATCCTCCGGGTGGGGACCTTTCCAGATCTTTGTGATTTCCGAATAATCATCGGGGCTCCAGCGATACATAATGCGGTGAATACCTCTTGCCTCGTGCTTCATCGCCTCGGGGAAAAGCTTGTTGCTGACGTCGGGAATGGGCAGCAGCTTGCCTACATCCGCCCCGGTAAGCTCCTCCAGGGCGCGGGCGTAGGCCACAATGTGCACGCCACCCCGCACCAGCAGAAACCCCACCATCGCACGGGCAGTGGGATCCTTCACCATTTCATAAACACGGATCTTGTTGGCCCGTGCTCCACACTCCAGAAAGAAGTTGTGAAGGAGATCGAGCTTCAGATTGCCGCTGGAGAAGACATTGGCTCCTGACCAGGGCTGCCCCATAGAATCGACCGGCAGCGCCGCCTGACCGGAGGCAAGGAAGTGATACGAATTACGCGCCCCAACAGCACCGGCGAGCGGAGAGGGATCCACTATGGATTCTGGGTCCTTGTTGCGATCCGCGCGTGTCGTGGCGCCGGTCAGAAGAAGATTTATCGTAGCGGTAACAAGCTCGATATGACTGTACTCCTCTGCGGCAATATTGGAAATCAGATCGTAGAAGGGCCGCATTTTAGACCTTCCACGAAAGTTAAATGATTGAAACGTGTAGTTCATGAGTGTGGACATCTCTCCACACTTGCCTCCCAGCAACTCCTGTACTGCGGCTGCTGCGTTTGGGTCCGGATGTTCCGGTGTGGGTAACTCCATGGCCAGCTTGTCGAATCGATGGATCATCTTGTTCCTTAATTTTTAATGGAAAACATTTCTGCGTAAAACCTCCTTTAGCAATGTGCATGCCATCTAATTACACTCAGATGCTTAGCACGACAACACAGGGAGATGCTGTATTGCTTTTTATGAGTACGTTGCGAATTGCAGGAGTCCTGTGTAAAATGCAATGTATGTAATATTAAAAATTAAGTCATCCAGGACTATACTAAAAAACTATCGGAATATTAGAGACGCTTTCTCTCTCAAACAATCGATTTCAACTCTCACCAGGGTATAGTTTACAGCTATTAATACGCAACCCGGAAGGTATTAGACGAAAAGCGGGGATCTGTTATTATTCACAGGGCGATGACAGGCAGAAGTATGACAAAGCGAAAATTAAAACTCTCCGTAGCACAGCTGCATTTGTCCGATGTAGAATTCAGAAGTGAAACACTAAAGCAATGAACTATCAAGCGGAGAGACGTATGGAAGCAGTAAACACAGATGAACTTCTCAGACGCTCATGGATCAACTTAGACCATTTCCGGAATTAGTTGGTCTTACTACAGAACGGCACTGACTTGTGAAAATCCACGTTCGAGAAGCCTCCGACATTGGCGATGATATCGGCGCTATAGAGAATGCCATCATAACCGTACATAAAGCTATGGAGGATACCCCCTACAATGTGGTACGTGTAGATATCTATCTTGGCCGCAAACTTTGCGTACCCGGTAACAATAAGCCCATGATGTGTATGCTTGATGCACGAATCAAAGGAGGAATTCCCATTGCTGTCATGGAAGACGGGCCAACTATCGAGGAAGCCGTTCAAAAAGCAGTTCTTGACCTCAAAAAGACGCTTCATCGCTTATTTGGGAACAGGGTGCCGGATAATTGAGATAATGCACAGGGAGAAGGGAGGACCTCGCATGAGTATGCAGTCTCCAGGATTTGAGTTCTGATAGAATGAATCTTTCTATACTTCGCGGCGCTTTCTTCATCACGTTTCACCTGCCGTTATTTGACGGCGACTGTACATTTTCTTCGTACAAATGATGGGCATGCAATTCCTTGCTCTTTAGCGCTTTCTGTAAGGACTGCATCATCGACTTAAATTCCGTAATATCTGCAAATGTAATAATTACTCCTCGCACCTGATTTTCCGCAGTGCGGTAGGGTACAATACGGACGTTGAACCAGAGGCCGTTTTCGCTGGTCACATGCTTCTCAATGCAGGTGAGCGAGCGGAGCACCTCACGTGCATCATCTGCAAGTTGTGGATAATTTAACGTAGAAACTATATCTGTGATTGGCCGTCCTACGTCCGAAGGAATAAGTTTGATAATTTTTGAGGTTTGTATCGTAAATCTTTTGACGAGAAGCGATTCATCGAGAAAGAGTGCCGCAACATCTGTGTGATTCAACAGATTATACATGTCGTTGCTCGTACATGAAAACTCATTCACCTTGGCCTGCAACTCGTAGTTTACTGTTCTCAGCTCTTCATTCATCGACTGCAGTTCTTCTTTTGAAGTAGTCAACTCTTCATTCACTGACTGAAGCTCTTCGTTCATTGATTGCAGCTCTACATTTACAAACCTGAGCTCCTCCAGCGATCGTTGCATTTCAGATCTGGCGGTTTCCACATTCTGATTACCCCCTGGATGCTGTTTCGATATCAGCTGGCGACTTTTACTTGTCAAGCTCTTGTGGCCGCCCCCTCTGGAGGCCTTGTTATCCGTCTCGACGTCAACATCTTTAAAGGTGATCAGAATCAGGTCGTCCGGATCATTTGCCTTATCAACAGGTTCAATAGAAAGGTCAATTATCTGGTTACCGTTATTCGTCTCTACCGTTACGGAATTTATTGCAATAGCATTCTTCTCCTTAATCGCCTGATCTATCGCTCTGGCCAGAACATCTTTAAGTCCTGTCCGTGCCATGGCGAAAAGATTAAAGTCTGCTTTACCGGAAGGTGGCTCCAGATACTTACCGGTTTTACCACTGATATATAGGATCTCTCCTTTATGCGTTACCAGAACCGCCGCCGGAGAATATCTGTTCAAAAGAATTTTCTCCACAAGACTGGAAGGAGAGGCTTTTCCTGATGCCAACTCGTTTCTTGACGAGGCCTTCGGCAGAACTGGCGAACTCAATGGAGCAAAGCTATAGGGCAATCGGACGTTATTATAATGTGACGCCGTGTTGAGTCTTTTATAAATTCGTTGTTTTTCTTCCAGTGGGGAAAAAAGACGGGTGGCACCATCAATTGTTTCCGCGCTCCCGAGCACCAGCAAACCGTCTGGTATAAGACTATGATGAAACAGGGATAACAGATTTTCGCTTAATTGCTTGTCCATGTAGATAAGAAGATTTCTGCAAGTGACAATATCAAGTCGAGTAATCGGCGGATGCTTCATTACATTCTGGGGAGCGAATGTAATCATGTCGCGTATCTCTTGTTTGATCACATAATGCCCCTGTCCGTTATCATTGAAAAAGCGTTGCAGCCTCTCCTCCGAAACATCTGCTCCAATGTTTGGTCCGAAGGAGCCCGTTCGCGCTCTTTCAATGGAATCCTTATCTACATCTGTCGCAAAGATATGGAGGGAAAGCTTTTTTGGAGGATTCAAGGCAGCCAGTGTTTCCTTGAATAGAATTGCCAGAGAGTAAGCTTCTTCTCCCGTCGAGCATCCCACCGTCCATGCCCGGAGCGCAGCACCATCCGGGCGGCTGGCCAGATAATCTGGTAAGATCTCCTCCTCTAAACATTTCCATATATCGGAGTCGCGGAAAAAATTGCTTACGCCTATAAGTAAATCCTTGAACAGAAGTTCCACCTCATGGACATTGTTCTGAAGATAAGTTACGTAATCCTCTATGGTTCCAATCTGATGGAGGCGTATACGTTTCTCCACACGACGATGTACCGTTGTCCGTTTGTAGGGAGAAAAGTCGTGTCCTGTATGAGCCCGTAAAAGAATAAAGATCTTTTCCAGAGAACTTTCGTCGCCATCCGGAATATCTGAAGGGGACTGAAAGCTTGAAGGTGGCCGCTTGAGATAATCCAGAATCCTGGCTGGCAAATCAGTTGCCGGAGCAACGACATCGATGAGACCGGCCGCAATTGCGGACCGCGGCATGCTGTCGAACAGAGCTGTTGCGGGATCCTGTGCAAAACCTGCGCCCGCCTGCTCCTTGATGGATCGCAACCCCAGCGTTCCATCTGACGCCATGCCGGAGAGGATCACGCCGATGCTTCGATACTTCTGATCTGACGCCAGCGAACGGAAAAAGAAATCAATCGGCAGCCGAAACCCCCGAGGCGCCTCGGGCTCCAGTAAATGAAGAACCCCATGAACAACGGCGACATCCCTATTCGGAGGAATGACATAGACATGATGGGGCTGCACCTTCACGCGGTCTCGAATCTCCGTGACCGGAAGAGTTGTCCTGCGCTGAAGCAGTTCAACCAGAAAGCCTTTCTTTGTGGGATCCATATGTTGGATAACCACAAAGGCAAGATCTGTATCTGGAGGCACCTTTTCGAGGAATGTCTCGAGCGCTTCCAATCCTCCTGCGGAACAACCGATGCCCACGATCTGAACTTCACTTCCGCGCAGAGGACCGCCCGACTCGGCTGGCTGCACGTCATGAGTAGCTTTGCGCGCGGCCATTTTTTCAGCGTCTTTAGTCTGCTCTGATTTACGTTTTCCCATAGTGATCCGTTTTCCTGCTTTGGGTTGTCAGCAATTAATTCGCCCCGGGTTCAGCTTCATCAGGCTGGTTATCTGGCTTTTTTCACTACCATGGTACGGAATACAGACTGTGTCCAATAGCTTGTAAGTAAGCGAGTCATAGCTATTAGCTATGATGTGGTATTGACTTATGCATTTTCTGTTAGAATTTATAGCGGAGACAAAATTCAATAGTTGGAGGCTATTAGAGAGGACTTGCCATGGAACTTCGCCATCTGCGCTACTTTGTTGCTGTCGCCGAGCAATTGAGCTTTACCAAAGCAGCAGCCCGATTGAGGATTGCCCAGCCCTCGTTAACCCGCCAGATCCGAGACCTGGAGGAAGAGATTGGGGTAGAGCTTTTTCTTCGCGCTCGCAACCGTATCACGCTGACGGAACCTGGACGGCGCTTTCTGGAAGACTCAAAAAACCTTCTCGCCGTAGCGGCCAGTAATGTTGCGGCGGTAAGAAAGATTAAGCGGAGTCGGGAATGCGAACTTCGCATCGGGTACGTTTCCAGCATGCATTTTGGGCTGCTCCGCGAGTCGATCGCGGCATTCCGGAAACAGCATGCGAATGTTCAACTCAGTCTCTTTGATATGTCCTGCTCTCAGCAATGGGAGGCTTTGCAGGAGAAAAAAATCGATGTTGGCTTCATCGGCCCTCGCCCGAGACGGCTTGCTCCCCAGCTATGTGTCGAGTGCGCAACCTATGATACGATGGTCGTTGCACATTCTTCTGTTCATTCGTTTTCCAATGCAGACACCCTGAAGCTAAAGGATCTTGCCTCCCAATTCCTTATAGGAATGTCAGACAGTTGCCAGCCGGGTGCCAGGGAATGGCTCATGGCAACATGCGCAGAGGCGGGTTTTGAGGCGAGAATTATTCTGGAAGCTGAAGAGGAGCTATCGGCAATGAAGTCCGTTGCTGCCGGCATTGGCGTGGCACTTTTGCCGGCACAGCTTATGGACGCCCGGATAAACGGGGTAACATTCAGTCCCCTCACCCCTCCGTTATGCCGGGAATCGACCCTTGCATGGCGCTCGGAAAATTGTCCCATCCATCTCCAAAGCTACGTGCGCATCGTTAAAGAGCACCTTTCCCTTTCACCGCTTTCCGGTCACGATTGAACTCTCATTTAGCTAAAGTGCAACATATTGAAATGCAACGCAGCACAAAACAGGACAATCATCGTCTTTTTTTAATGGAAACGCGATAGCTTTTTGTAATGACCAATGAGGATTCATGCAGACACACTTCCCGCAATATTCAGCGTGGGGCGTATGCAGATCGGAAATTAAGAGGCATTGGGCAAGGTGATCACCAGCATATCTGTCTTCCGGTCGACCACCATCTTGTCAATTTTTTACCGGCCCTGGCAAAGTCAGAAGCTGATTCACAAAAATTTTCATCAAAGCTTGCTTTCGTACGAAGAATGACGTACGTCATATGGAATATGAAGCGCGATCTCTCCGAGCCTACTGCCGCCGAGTTGGAAATCCTTCAGGTTCTATGGCGGTCCGGACCGCTTTCCGTCCGGGAAGTCTGGCAGGCACTGGGAAGCAAGGGCAGCTATACCACCGTCCTCAAACTTTTGCAGGTGATGACGGAAAAGCGTCTCGTAGAGCGGGACACTTCCCAGGTTTCCCATATTTACAGTCCCCTTGTTGCTCGGGAAGCCAGCCAGAAGCAGTTGGTGGCGGGGCTGCTGAAAAGAGGTTTTGGCGGATCCGTAAGTCAATTGATCATGAGTGCGCTGTCCGCCCAGCCTGCTTCGCGAGAGGAGCTGGAGGCGATCCAAAACCTTCTCAATCGGTCCGCAAAGCAGGCCGCTGACGTAAATCAGAATGACGGGGAACAATTAACATGAACCTCTCTACAATGCCCTGGGTACAGCAACTTGGCTGGATGCTGATTCACTCATTGTGGCAAGGCATTCTGATATGGTGCCTTTTTCGGGTGGTTTTGGCGGCTCTTGCCCGCAGATCTCCGCAGGCGCGATATCTTACGGCGTGTATCGCCATGACCGCCATGGCCATAATGCCCTGGCTGACGTATAGTGCCATCGATCTCTCCACCCGTCTGCAAAACCGCACCGAAGTTGCAGTACCCGCAGCAAACCGGGACACCGGCAAGAGCACCATAGTGAGTGCCACTCCTGCGGTGCAGGTACCGGCAGGCAGCCAGCCGTCTGCCACCCCGACTCCTTCTTCGGATTCGCATGCCGTCCGCAACTCGTCTCTTCTGGCCTCGGTAATATTGCCCTGCATGGTTGCCCTCTGGAGCGCGGGCGTGATCTTCTCGCTGGGTCGCCTGTGGATGCAATGGTACCGTGTTCAGCGACTCATGCGGCAGCCGCTGCGGACGCTTTCCGCCGACTGGGCGCAGCGTTTCGAGCGAATGAAGGAGCTTTCCGGCATTCGTCAGGTCGTTCGTATTGGCGAGAGCGTATCTGTTTCCGTACCAATCGTGGCAGGCTGGATGAAACCACTGATCCTGCTGCCTATTGGCGCCATAACATCAATGCCCGCGGAACAGGTGGAAGCGGTAATTTTTCACGAACTGGCGCATATCGCCCGGCGCGACTACCTCGTCAATCTTGTACAAAGCATTGTAGAGACGATATTTTTCTATCATCCCGCAGTATGGTCGATAAGCAAAACCATTCGTGAGGAGCGGGAGCTGGCTTGTGACGATCTGGCTGTTGAGTGGTGTCGCGACAAACGCACATATGCGCGGGCGCTGGCCGCCTTCGAAGAGTTACGGGTGCAGGCTCCGCTCCTGGCCGCATCCGGCGAGGGAGCTCTGCTTCAGCGCATTCGCCGGATCGTTTCAGGGCCGCAAGCCGAGCGTCAGGGGACGGCCGGATTTGCCGTCGCCGCGGGAATCGGCATTGGGCTCTATTTCGCTTCCATGTTTGTGCTCCCGGCCATGGCCGAGAGCGTCATGACCGATAGCCAGCGCGTCGCACGCATCAAGGAACTGCAGCCGGCAGCACCCGGTCCTGAAGACTCAAACGTGTCGCGCGAACACGTTTCTGTAAGCGGCAAGCTGACCACCGATGATGGCTCGCCCCTGCCCTCCAGCCTGTTTGACAGAGAGCAGAATCTGAAGCAATCGGCGGCTCTGATAACCTCGGTAAGGCTGGGCGGATCGAGCAGCGGAGGTCTCTTTATGACGGATTCGCGCGATAACCGCTACTACGGCCACACGGATAACGGCGTTATCTACCTCGGCGTCTGGGCGGAAGGCTACGCGCCGATTCGTAAGGGAGGCCTGGAATCCAAAGGCGGAAAGCTGAACGTTGATCTGTTGCTAAAGCGTGGATTCCCTGCCTATGTACAAATAACTGGCCCCGGCGGCGAGCCGCTCAGCGATGTTGAGATTACGGCTACCTCCTCTCGCGCAGGCGAACCTCTTAATCTTTCCATGCCGGCCGTGCGTACCGATGCCAGGGGAATGGCTGTCTTTGGCAATGTGGAAGCCGGCTCCGAGATCCACCTCGTTGCCGGCAAATCCGGCTGGCAGATGGCCCATGTTGCAGTTTCCAACTGGCGTGCGGGCACTCCCTTTGTCTTGAAGCTTCAGCCTGCCACCTCCACCGCAGGTCGTATTATCGATAGGGCCGATGGCAAGCCTGTTGCCCGAGCCGAGCTCAGGCTTGCGGCGCGCCGAGGACCAGGGGAATCGGGCTACAAGACGTTTGGACCCACTGAGAGCAAGGTTCTCGGTTACAGTGACGATGCCGGTCGGTTTGATCTGAAAAACCTGGCTTCGACAGACGAGTACTACCTGTATGTTTCGGCTGACCACTATCCGACTATCTCCTTTCCGGTTCGCCCGGGCGATAAGGACAGAGTCTGCGAACTGGTGCGGGGCTATAGCCTGAAGGGAAAGATCGTAGACCCCAAGGGCATCCTTACATCATTAAAGGCAACGCGCCCTCTTGAGCTTGAAGTGCATTTTACTGTTCAGGCAACACCATTCTCCGGCTACGGAGTGTCAAAACGTCAAGCTCTTACGACATCAGGCCCGGATATATCGTTTGCCTTTGATGATATACCAGATGGGAAAATATCCGTTAATTTCCCCATAAATGAGCTGAGGGAATTTCGCTATGGCATAGACCTAAAGCAGAATGTGGATAACTACGTCATTGACCTGAATGCAAAGCCATCATCAGATAAAAGCGACGAACGACCGCTGCGTCATGTAGAAATAAAACTCAATACACCCCCGGGAACGCTGGCCACCGGATATGTAGAGATGGGATATGAGACGTCTCTAAATGGACAGACATGGGTGACATCCAAAACGCTTCCTCTGACAGATGGCAAAGCCGTTGCGGAGATCCCAGTGCCCACCAAGCTGACTTTACGCGCTGATCGCGTTCTTGGATACTGGTTTGCTCCAGAGAGTCTTAACGTATCCGCAGACAGCGGCACGTTTGACCATGAAATCCCAGCCGTGCCGGCAGGTGTGATTCACGGCACCGTTAGCGTGTCCGGCGACGGCGGCAATACAGTTTCCTCTGTGCAGATTGCGGCGATCGCCCTTGAGCCTCCTGCAGGCATGGCCAAAACGAATATAACGGACGGTCCCTCCAGACGCCTTTCTCCAGAGAATCGTTACGTAACAAATCCGCTTCCCCTGAATGGTAAATACGCTGTTGTACTGGCAGCGGCACCTCGTTACTTTGTCAGCCCGGCGATTACAGTAGATGCTGAACATCCACTTGTTGTGCAAAACATGGACATCAGTACAACTACCGTACGCGACGAAATAAAAGGTCGGTTTGTCGATGAAGAAAACAAGCCTGTTCGCTATCAGCAGATCCTTCTTATCTATCATCCCACGGAAGAGAGCTCCTTTACCTCTGTAGCTGCCATTACAGGAAACGACGGAACCTTCAAGATTGCCGACATCAACTTTGATGTACCCGGCTATTACGAAGTTCAGATATATGGAGACGTCTGGAACAAAAGTGATATCCGTATCAATCGCCAGACTCCTCAGCCAATCCTTATTTCACTTCACGGCCGCAGCAGGCAGGAAACGAAAGGGAGTGAGAAGCGTTAATGGATACAGGCAGCCGCTGAAGCGGATATTGCACAAAGGAACATCCCTTTCAAAGAAAAGCCAAACGCCGGAACACGCGGTGCGTGAAGATGCAGAGTACATTTAAGAACTCCCTCTTCCGCGCCTCAAATTCAACGCCGTCTTTTCCTCCCCACTATCTCTGCGAACTGGTCTAAGGAGTCACCGCTGAATAACCTATTGAATTTAGTCTCTCGTTTTTGAGCGATAGCGGCGTTGGAATTCCGGTCGAGCGTTATTCTGATGCACTATCTCCCGTCCGCCTTGCTCTCATCTCAAAATCGAGGCCTAAGTTCAATAGTTTATTCAGCGGCGACTCCTAAGCTGCTCTATTTCATGTCATTTTTATATCGATTGTGGTTCGCTATATTCATGAAATGGACCATTGGTTGTAAAATTGCCACCGGCTTTTCTATTATTCTTTTAGTACGGATAATTCTGGGGGCGATGTCCTACGTCGGCGTCTCGGAGTTTGAGGATGCAGCACGGGCAACGGCTCGCACACATGAGGTCATTGCCACAGCTAAAGGCCTTCAATCGGATATCTTCAGCGGTCAGGCGCTGCAACGGGGCTTTCTTATTACAGGCAACGAAACTTTCCTATTGTCGTATGCGAGCGTTCGGACATCCGTCGGGGACGGGCTGCGGAAGCTTGTCTCACTGACAACGGACAATAAGGCGCGGCAGCATCTTGGCGCGCTGCATCCTCTCATTCTAACAAAATTTCAGGAGTTTGATAATGCTATCGCCTTGCGTCGTTCGAATGGTTTTGAGGCGGCGTCGAAGCTGGTTGGAAAGGGCCAGGAAACCATGAATCAGATCCGGGATGCGTTGCACGGGATAATTGACCATGAAAAGGGGCTGCTCGCGACGCGCAACGCAGCGAATGCGGACAATGCCTACAGGGCCAAAGCCATTGTTGTCGGAGGAGCGCTTACTTCTATCATCCTGATTACCAGCATCGGCATCTGGCTTGCCTGGACGATTGCGCATCCGTTGACAGAAGTGACCAGGGCGGCGGAAACAATTGCCGCAGGGGATTATTCCGTCCGGCTTCCCGTCACGGGCCGCTCCGATGAGGTGGGCGAACTTTATCGAGCGTTTTCCAGCATGATAACCACGCTTTCCGCAATGGCCGGAGCCGCGCGGCGCATTGCACGGGGCGACCTTACCGTCGAGATCACACCACAATCGGAGGAAGACGTGCTGGGCAATGCATTCGCCGTCATGCGCACCGAACTCCGGCATTCCACCGGCGAGTTGCAAGACGCCGCCGGTACGCTGGGTTCATCCGTCAGCCAGATTCTTGCAGCCTCCACTCAGCTGGCTGCGGGCGCGGTCGAAACTGCCGCCTCGGTGTCACAGACGACGATTACGATCGAAGAGGTAAAACAGACGGCACAGTTTGCCAGCCAGAAATCCGGCCAGGTATCCGACGATGCGCAAAAAGCGGCCGCTATTTCTCAGGATGGCCTTGCCGCAGTGAATGCTTCGTCCGGCAGCATGGAAACGATTCAGCAACAGATGGCCTCTATCGCCGAAACGGTCGTGAACCTGAGCGAGCAAAGCCAGGCGATCGGGGAAATTGTAGCCGCCGCAGCGGATCTGGCCGAGCAGTCCAATGTACTGGCCGTGAATGCCGCCATCGAAGCGGCGCGTGCCGGGGAGCAGGGCGTCGGATTTGCCGTGGTGGCGCGGGAGATGAAAGCCCTGGCGATTCAGTCCAGGCAGGCCACCGTACAGGTTCGTGGCATCCTTGGCGATATTCAGAAGGCGATCAGCCGCTCCGTCATAGCCGCCGAGCAGGGAGACAAGGCGGTGCAAACAGGCGTCCGTCACGCCGCTACTGCTGCCAACGCCATCCGCGCCCTGGCGAATGTCATCGAATCGGGTGCCCAGGCCGCTATCCAGATCGCCGCCTCCAGCCGGCAACAGTCCACAGGTATGGACGAAGTGGCTGCTGCGATGGAAAACATTAAACTGGCCTGCAGCCAAAACGTGAGCAGTAGCCGGCAGACCGAGACAGCGGCTCAAAACCTCCAAACGGTAGGCGAAAAGCTTCGAAATCTGGCCGGCCGGTACAGGATGAACCCAGCCTGAAGGCGCTCTCGGGCATGACACCGCGTCCGGACGAAGCAACCGGCGACGGTGCAGCCTTGGATCCGCTCGCAGGCGCGGAGCGGAACTGTTTGCCGGGCTTGTAGGCCATGGCCCTCAACTCGCTGTGTTTGGGGATAACGTCGTCCCAGCGCAAACGGTATTCAAATGGCCGTTTTTCTGCGCCCAGCGATTCGCCATTGTGGAAAAATTCTTGCTGGGGAATCTTCATTCCATTTGGTGCGATGGTCTAATCATCATCGACCTCAACCCGGTATCTAATATCTTAAATATATAGGCAAGCGATATTATTAGGCTCATTTTTTCATTTGTGAGGTTCCAGGGCTGTGTCATGTTTTCAGGAAAATGAGGAGGTCGGCATGCCGGACGATAATTTATCTGTTAATGCTGAAAATAATGTTTCTACTTCGCGGAGATCTTTTCTTAAGCAGGCTACTGGATTGTTAGGAGCCTCGGTATTCGTCACTTCATGGTTGCCTCCGTCGGCTGAGGCAGCCAGTCCCACTTCGGCTGTTGCGGCCAAACCTGTGACGGCCACACCGGGAGCGGGTCTGGTTGATCTTACCCTAAAGGTGAACGACCGGGAGTACCCCGTGACGGTGGAAACGAGAGTGACGCTTCTGGATGCGTTGCGGGATCGGCTTAAGCTTGTCGGTACAAAGAAGGGATGCGATCACGGGACGTGCGGGGCGTGCACAGTGCACATCGACGGACAGCGTGTGCTTTCCTGCCTGACGCTGGCCGCAATGGCGCAGGGGCATGAGATCACGACGATTGAAGGGCTGGCCGACGGGGACAACCTGCATCCGGTGCAGCAGGCGTTTATTGATAAGGACGGATTTCAATGCGGCTTCTGCACGCCGGGGCAGTGCATGTCGGCGGTGGCCTGTATCAAGGAGGGCCATGTGCGTTCGGACGAAGAAATCCGCGAGTGGATGTCGGGCAATATCTGTCGTTGCGCCGCTTATCCCAACATTCTTGACGCCGTGAAACAGGCTGCGGGGGCCACGCCGGTATGAAGAATTTCACTCTTACGCATCCCGCCGATGTTGGCGGTGCGATTACGGCCGGAGCGCAGCCGGAGTCCGCGTTTCTTGCCGGTGGCACCACGGTGATCGATCTCTGGAAGCTGGGCGCTTTTGAGTTTGCGCAGCTTGTGGATCTGAATCAACTGCAGCTGCGCGGCATTGAAGCGAGCGCGAACGGGCTGAAGCTGGGTGCTCTGGAGCGAATGAACGCCGTCGGGGAAAATCCCGCCGTTAAGACGCACTACCCAGTCGTATCGGAAGCCCTGCTGCTCAGTGCGTCACCCCAGATTCGCAACATGGGGACGATGGGCGGAAATCTGCTGCAGCGTCCCCGCAGTCTGACATACCGCAATCCCGATCCCAACCGCCACGATGGCCCCAGCCGCTTCGATGCCATCTTTGGCATCACGAAGCAAAGCAGCGCGCCTCATCCTTCGGATCTGGCCGTGGCTCTTACGGCGTTAGATGCCAGCGTCCGCATTCAGGGCAAGGGAACCACGGGAACGCCCGAGCGGGTCATGAAGCTCTCCGAGTTCTACAAGGTGCCGCAGGCCGATCTGAGGTTCGACACGCTTGCTCCAGGTGATCTGATCACTTCTGTGGAGGCGAAGGCGCCCTTCGCGCGGCGGTCTGCCTACATCAAGGTTCGCGACCGGGCATCATATCAGTTTGCCGTGGTATCCGCCGCCGTGGTTCTGGATCTCGATGGAGATACGATTCGCGAGGCGCGCGTGGCTGCGGGTGGCGTGGGCACCATTCCCTGGCGTCTTCCGCAGATCGAGGCCGCGCTAAAGGGCAAAGCCGCTTCGCCAGAGACTTTTCAGGCCGCCGTGGCCGACGTTGGAACTGGGGCCGTTACCCATTCCCATAACCAGTTTAAAATTGAGCTGTTGAAACTCACCATCATCCGTGCGCTCATTGCGGCGCGCTCCATCGTATGAGCGACCCCATTACTCCCCCGGCGGCTACCAAATTTGTTGGTGCCAAAGTCAGCCGCGTTGATGGAAAACTGAAGGTAACCGGCAAGGCTGATTACTCGGCGGACTATTACCTGCCCAACATGGCCTGGGCGTTCGCCGTTAAAAGCACGATCGCCAAGGGCCAGATCTCGAATCTCGATATCTCTGCCGCCCAGAAGGCGCCTGGTGTCCTGAGTGTCTTCACCCCGGCAAACCGGCCCAGAATGTATCCTCCCAAAACGGAGCAAAGCAGCGCGGGCATTGTCAGCGAGCCGCTGGCGCCGCTGGCCGGCGATGCGATCTACTACTACGGCCAGGACATCGCCTACGTGGTGGCGGAGACCTACGAGCAGGCCCGCGAGGCGGCAAGCCTGGTGCGCGCCAAGTATGACGTTCAGTCTCCCATGACTTCGGCCATGGGCTCTAAAGTCGAAGCTCCCTCCACGGTGAATGGCGAGAAGCCTCATATGGAAAAGAAGGCGTCGGGCGTATCAGCCGTTGTCGATGCCTGGAACAGCAGCCCCTTCAAGATCGAAGCGACCTACGAGACCGCGTATCTTCACCATCACCCCATGGAGCCGCACGCCGTTGTGGCGACGTGGGACAATGACGAACGCCTGACGTTTTACACGCCCTCCCAGTGGATGTACGGCACGCGCAATTTCCTGGCGCAAAGCCTCAATATCCAGAAGGAGCACGTGCGGGTCATCAGTCACTTTGTCGGCGGCGCCTTTGGCTGCAAAGGCTCATCGTGGATGTACATGCTGATGGTGGCGGTGGCGGCGAAAGAATTAAAGCGCCCCGTCAAATACGTCATGGAGCGCGAAAACATGTTTACCTCCGTGGGTTACCGGCCCATGACGACCCAGCATATTCAGCTGGGCGCGGGCTCCAACGGCGCGTTGATCGCCATGCGGCACCACAGCAAGACGAGCCAGAGCACCGTGGGACCTTTTGTCGAGCCCGCCGGGCACACTTCCAGCGCGGTGCTGTACGCGTCGCCCAATATCGAGATCGATCACCAGATTTACAAACTCGATCTCAACGGACCTACCTTCATGCGTGCGCCGGGTGAATCGTCCGGCATCCACGCTCTGGAAACCGCCATGGATGAACTGGCGGTCGAGCTGAAGATGGATCCGGTTCAGCTTCGGCTGGCCAATATGACGAACACCCATCCCATGAAGGAATTGCCATTCTCATCCCGAAATCTGGACGAATGCTACCGCGTGGGAGCGGAGAAATTCGGCTGGTCCACCCGCGCCAAAACACCTCGCGCAACGGTAGACGGCGAGTGGCTGGTCGGCTCCGGCATGGCGACCGCGTCTTTTCCCGCATACCGATCCCCCGCGACGGCCAAGGTCCGCATTCTGGCGGATGGAAGCGCCCAGGTGGATTGCGCCTGCCACGATCTGGGGACGGGCACCTACACCATCATGGCGCAGGTTGCCGCCGACGAACTCGGACTGCCCATCGAGAAAGTGACCGCGCGACTGGGAGATTCCACTCAGCCCGAAGCACCCGTGGCCGGTGGTTCACAGTCCACCGCATCGGTACTGCCCGCCGTTCAGATGGCGTGCCGATCCGCTCTGGAGCAATTGCAGAAGCTGGCGTCCGCCGACAAGGGTTCTCCTCTGCACACCGTAAAAATGGAGGACATGGAGGCAGACGCCGAGGGCCTCCGCGCCAATGCGGACAAGAACAGGCGGCAATCCTTCGCCAGCATTCTGGAAGCCGCCGGCAAAGGTGCCGTCGAAGCTACGGAATCGGTAGATCCCGCCTCCGAAAAGCAGATGGGAAAGCAACAGAGCATGTTCTCTTCGAAGACCACCGCGTATCAGTCGTTCGGCGCCTTCTTTGTCGAAGTGCGGGTGCACAAGCTTACCCACGAAGTGCGGGTCAGCAAAGTGACGGCCATCATGGATATCGGCCAGCCCATTAATCTGAAAACAGCGCGAAGCCAGATCATCGGCGGCGCGGTATTCGGCATCGGCGCGGCACTGACAGAGCACAGCATCCTGGATGCGGAATCGGGCCAGTGGATCACGCAGGATCTGGGGACATACCATGTCCCTGTGCATGCGGATATCCCTGCCATTGACGTTCACTTTGTGGGGCCACCCGACTACAAGTTCAACTCTCTGGGAGCGCGTGGCGTCGGCGAGATTGGAAATACCGGCATGTCGGCGGCTATTGGCAATGCCGTATAATCCTGACCGCTCTATCCCATGAAGGAAATAACCGAGCTGTTTAAGGCGCGGCAGCAGGCACCGGGCGTGCCGCATGCCGTGGCCACAGTGTTGCGCGTGGAAGGTTCGAGCTATCGCCGCCCCGGCGCGCGCATGCTCGTAAACATCCACGGCAGGGTAGCAGGGTCCGTCAGTGGCGGCTGCCTGGAGCGCAGTGTCATAGCCCAGGCGCAGAAGGCCATCGCCGACAACCGGATGCAACTGATCATGTTTGACACGACCGATCAGGACGATCTGGCCTTCGGCAGCTCCCTGGGCTGTCAGGGAAAGATCTGGATCGGCATAGAGGTGCTGAAAGCAGGGCAGGAGTGGGGCCTGGACTCCCTGGTTCGCAACGTGCGCGAACGTCGGGAACCTGCGGCGCTGCTCACACGCATCCTCCATCAGGGCAGCGAAGTCCGCTTTGAATGGGACGCGGTGTTTGCAGGGGAGACTTCGGCTAACGCACAGGATTCCTTCGCCAACACATGGCATGCGGAGACACAGGAAGTCCTTGTCCTGCGAAAGAGCGGCTTTGTCGGAGATGAGCTACGGGACGCGGCATTCATCGAGTGGCTGGCGCCTCCCCTATCGCTGCTGCTCTTTGGTGGCGGACCGGATGTTCCGCCGATGGTCAGGCTGGCCCGCGAGATGGGTCACGAAATCACGGTTGTGGATCGCCGGCCCGACTTCGCCGTGGCCGAGAACTTCCCCGGTGCGGATCGCGTTATCGCAGCCAGGCCGCACCAGATCCCGACCCACATTCGCCCGGACGACCGCACCGCAGCGGTGGTGATGAATCACCATTACGAAACCGACCGCGACGTGCTAGCCTCCATCCTGCCACTTGGCCTCCGCTACATCGCCCTGCTGGGTCCCCGGCGCCGGACCGATCGCATCCTGGCCGAACTGGCCGACGGCGGCCTCTTCCTTGCCGACGAAATGCTGGCCAGCCTGCACGCCCCCGCCGGTCTGGATCTGGGGGCCGAAACGCCCGAGCAAATCGCGCTCTCCATCCTGGCCGAGATTCAATCCACGCTGGCGGGCAGATGCGGCGGCCAGCTCAGGTTTCGGCAGGCGCCCATTCATGTCGACCACGCGGAGCAGGTGGTGGAGCAAGCCAGGCAACCCGAAACCGCGCCGTCCCCTGTATTCGCATGAAACCGCCCGGCCTGATCCTGCTGGCCGCAGGCGGATCCACGAGAATGAAGCGCCCCAAGCAGTTGCTTGCCTGGGGCGCTGGTTCCACGCTGCTTCAACACGCCTGCAACACCGCCCTGCAGACGCAATGCCACCCGGTCCTGGTCGTCCTGGGATGCGAAGCCGAAGCCTGTCGCGGCGCGATCGCGTCTCTCCCCATCGCCACCGTTGTACATCCCGAATGGCGGCAGGGCATCGGCTCCACGATTTCCGCCGGCATCACCGCGCTGGAGTCCGCCGATCCCGATGCCTCCGGCGCACTGATCCTGCTCGTCGATCAGCCCGGCGTAACCCCCGCGCTGCTGAGCTCCCTCATCGCCGCATGGTCGCCTCCCCATCACCCCATCGCCGCCACCTCCTACGAAGGCGCCGGAGGCGTACCCGCCGTCTTCGACCGCACCCTTTTCCCAAAACTGAAAGCCCTCGACCCAGAACGCGGCGCCCGCTCCCTGATTGCCCGCAACATAGCCCATACCGCCCTCATCCATTCAGGCAGCACCCTCTTCGATCTAGATACGCCGGAAGTATACGCGGCAGAAAGCAAGAAGTGGCGCGATGGATTATATGAAGTTTGAGAATAGCTTGAAGATTCAAAGAGCCAAAAGAATTTCTAAATGCTCAGCAAATCTATTCTTAAACTGCTTCCAAATCAGTTAACCTCCGGACCAACCCTTTATTCTTCTTGAGTGATGGTAGTAACATATAATGGGGGTATCTCCGTCACTCATTCATTCATATTGGCGCGAGGAGCTTTATACTAGATGCCCTTAGTGGCTACACCGGGCATCACGGCGTCTACTTCCACGGTGATGACAATCTCTTCACCCGGTTCACCTACGAAAATACGTTTATCCACGATATCTCGATCAGTATCGGCTCAGGAAATGTGTTCTCGGACGGAAAAGGCGCGAATCTGTGCTTCGATCACCACAAACGGGCTCCCTACGAAAACCTGTTTACCCATATACATATGGGCCGCGGCAGCCGCCCATGGATGTGCGGCGGTGGCTGCGACCTGGGAAAGCACTGCGCGGCCCGCGGCACGTTCTGGAATCTCCTCAGCGACGCCCCCATCCCCTACCCGCCGAACCATTTTGGCCCTGCTTCGATGAATCTCGTCGGCATCCATACCACCGATGAGCGCAAGGAGGATCCGCAGGGAAAATGGCTGGAACCTCTGGAAGGTGCGCCCATTGAGCCGGAAAACCTTCATCTGGCGCAGCTGAGAAGGCGCCGTTCTGCTGACCGCCACTGACGAAGAAATTCAGAAAGGCCAGGGAGTTCCTTTATTTGAAGGTGTCTGGATGGCAAAGCATAAAGGGTCTACTACCTCCAGTATGCGGCACCCGGCACGGAGAAAAAATTCCATGGCGATGGTGTCTGTGTCTCGGAGCATCCGCCCCTGCGTGGATCGCCAAGACAACACCAGGGATGCCCTGCACGAGTACATCCAGCTCAATAGTCCCGTCACCGCACGGTATGCGCGCCTCACCAACATCCGCACGCCCTACGGAGCCACGTTCTCCGTCAGCGGCCTCCGCCTCTTCGGAAGCGGCCTGGCCAAGTCTCCTGCCATGCCCAGAAGGAGTTACCGCGCAACGCCTGATAAATCGCCGCCAGGCTCACGTAAGCTGGAAGCCGGTCCCTGACGCAGACTTCTACATCGTGCGTTACGGCATAGCACCCGATCGCCTGTTCCTCCGCGCACAAATATACGGAAAGACTGAATACGA
>JBGGNE010000157.1:0-7898 GCA_041287705.1 Methylacidiphilales bacterium
CGTTTCCTGCTTTCCTGTCTATTCCCCTCCCGCGTCGCGGTCGTCGCGCCGTAGCGAACGTTGCGTTAAAAAAGTTCCTCATATCGCCACACGGCAACGGGTTGCTCTACGAGTTCCGTATTTAACGTCGCGACGGGGGAAGGGACAAAAGGGAAATAGCGAATTCTCCTTTACACGTTTGGGATGATGATTTTTTCACCACCAAGACACGAAGACACCACGTTTCGGATGGGAATCCCTTAGCTTGTGCGTTTGGAAAGTTGACCATCTGCACCACTATCAATCGCACCCTGACGTGGGGGCAAGCTCACTCCGCACTTGCATCGCGCCACGTGAAAGTTCAACCTGAAGGGAGATTACGCCATGCATGCTCCCGCACCTACCGCGCCCACACGCCGCTGCACCATTGATGAAGCCTTTGCGCATTGCACGCACCTGGCCACGACCCACTACGAGAATTTTCCCGTAGGGCGGCTGGTGCCTGCCTCGTTGCGCAAACACGTGCACTCCGTGTACGCCTTCGCGCGCCACGCCGATGATCTGGCGGACGAAGGTTACGAGGACGAAGGTCTGGCAACCGAAAAGCGGCTGGCTGCTCTCAACGAGTGGGAAACGCTGCTGCTTCAACCCCGCGGCACTGCTACGGAGCCTATCTTTGTCGCCCTGCATGAAACGATTGCGGAGCTGGATTTGCCGCTGAGCCTCTTCACCGATCTCCTCTCCGCGTTCAAGCAGGATGTCGTGAAGCGCCGCTATGCGGATTTCGACGAGGTGCTGGATTATTGCCGCCGCAGCGCAAACCCCATAGGCCGCCTTGTGCTGCTGCTGCACGGCCTGCGCGATCCCCATTTGCACGAGCTTTCCGATCATATCTGCACTGGTCTGCAGCTCGCCAATTTCTGGCAGGATGTGTCCGTAGATCTTATCAAGGATCGCGTTTACCTGCCGCTGAATGAGCAGGCGCGGTTCGGCGTGAGCGAGGAAGATCTTTTCGCTCGCCGCCCGACTCGCGAGTTCCGCCAGTTGCTGGCGTTTCAGGTGGAGCGCACGCAGAGAATCTTTGAAGCAGGCGAGGGCCTGAGCGCGTTGCTGCCCGGCGGTCTGCGCTGGGAAATCCGCCTGACATGGCTGGGCGGTACCACCATCCTGAACATGATTCGCGACCAGGACTATGACACGCTGAGCAAGCGCCCCAAGCTGCGCAAAATCAATGTCATCCCGCTGCTCTTCCAGGCATGGATCACGCGCTGATCTGAAAAAAAATCCAGCCTTACCGGACAATTCCGCTTGCATTCCTCACCTTCGTTCCCCATACTAGCCATCCTGTTACCGCAGTTTCAGTATTTCCGTTTGCCGACTTAGCTCAGCGGTAGAGCAGCAGTTTTGTAAACTGTCGGTCTCGAGTTCGATCCTCGAAGTCGGCTCTCTTTCTTCTTTATGGGCAAAGAGTTACGCGGTTTCTGAACGCAAGCCAGTTCGCTATTGATGTGTTTGCGGTTTTTACAACTTTATGACAAATGGCATCTGCCTTTTCAGTATCCTGTGATGCATGAAATCCATTGGTATGCTGGCACTCGCCCTGTTTGCCGTGTTGTCCTCTCCACTTCATGCGCTCTGCGAGGACGTAGCGCATTTTAATAAACTGGATATTCCTGCCAGTGAAGCGCGCCTTTCAGAACTGGCGCGGGTTCGGGAGTTTCGCTGCAGCTATGAACTTCCTCAGTTCAGCCAGGCGAATCTTCTCATCGCGGAATATTACAAGGATGGCAAGCGGGTGAAAGTCTTCCCATTGGCTCATGCCAAGTATGATACGCGGCTCAAGAAGACTACCGGAATTATCTCCATAGGCTGGCACCGGGATCTGCACAATCTGATCAGCGTGCATGACAATGGGGATATGTACACTCCCTGGACAGCCAGTATTTCACTGCCGGATTTCACGCCTGCGGACCTGTGCTACTTTAAGGATTCGTCTCCGGAAGCACGTAAGCCTGAAAGTGAATCCGGCATGGACTTCACCCTGTATCCCGTGATGGGGATCTGCGGGCAAAGGGAAAAGAAAATCTCATACCAGGATGTGAAGGACAAAGATTCCTTTCTGAGCGCCTGCACCCAGGCTGGCGCAAAGGATATGGTGCTTATTTACCTCTATATGAGCGCCAATGACGACCACCCTTCCATGCCTTTCACAGATCCACTGCCACAATAGTCGTACATGGAAGGCTACTGCTGGATCAGATCATGCGTGGTTGCACCGCCAGCGCTGGCAGAGATCGCGGGCGGCGTCCTCCCAATGCAGGTAGCGGAACTGGAAGCCCGCTTTCAGCAGTTTGCCAGGCACCACTCGGCGGCTTTTAAGCACCAGCTCGGGTTCTGTCTGGAGCAGGAATGTACCGACAGCAAGCAGGAGCTCAGGGCAGGGGAGGCCGATGGGGACGCCGCACGCTGCACGCAGGTGGCGCATGAAGTCTTTATTGGGCAGGGGATAGGGTGAGGCAAGGTTGACCGGGCCGATGAGTGAATCGTTCGCGATAATTTCCTCCACCGAGCGCACAAAGTCTTCCTGATGGATCCATGACATGTATTGCCGGCCGCTGCCAATGGTGCCGCCCAAACCGAATCGCGCCAGATTGTGCATGACGGGGAATGCGCCACCGTCCGTCATCATGGCAATGCTGGTACGCAACAGGACGAGGCGGGTGCGTCCGGCGCCGGTGCTTTCCACAGCGGCACGCTCCCAGGCTTTTACAACGTCGATGCTGAAGTGCCATGCAGCAGGAGCATCCGGCTCATGGCCGCCGGTCAGACCTGTCGCTTCGTCGTTCGCGGCATCGTAGCGATGGGCGTAGAGAGTAGCCGTGCTGGCCTGCAGCCATACTTTGGGCGGACGCTCGGCTTGTGCGATAGCCAGCGCTACAGCACGTGTCGAGTTGACCCGCGATTCCATGATTTCGCGACGGTTGACCTCCGTATAGCGGCAGTTAACCGTGCGCCCTGCCAGATTGATCACGACATCCGCACCTTCGATTTCGGACATCAACGCCAGATCGCATGATCCTGACCAGACGGCGCTTCGCCAGGGCATCGCGTGTTTACGGCGGCTCAGCACCACCACGTCATGACCAGCCTTGTGAAAATGCCGGGCCAGAAGCCTTCCCATATCTCCAGCGCCGCCGGGAATGACGATTCGGAGCGGCACGGGCAGCGGTGAGGCAGGTTTAAATGTTGCCTGTCGAACTTCAGTTTCGGAAGTGTCGAGAAAGTCCATATTTTCAGAATATTCTGAAAATAAAGAAAACACAAGCAGGATTCTTGGGATGCACCGTAAAAGTGCGAAGCATTACGCATCAGGCTTCCCTACTCAGCGCAGTTCTTTGGAAAACGCCTGAATACTTTTCCACACAGGATCATGTTTGGGCGGCTGATCCAGGCCGGTGAAAAACCTGGGCCCGCACATGTCGCCATGACTGGTCCAGCCTGCCACGCGTTCCGCCAGGACGAGCGTTACTTCGGCAAGGTCCTTGCGCGCGGGCTGAAGATGCAGCAGTCCGCGGCTGTCCAGAAAGGCGCGGCTGCCATCCTCCCACTCCGCAACGCTGAGAGTAAAGCTGACGTCTTCCTTATATAGATAGGGCTTGAAGGTACGGGAATAGGCATTCTGCTCTGCCGTCTGTAAGTGGGAGAGGCCATGTTGGGTGGTTGAGCCAGGCGCTTCGCGCAAGAAGAGAATGTGCTGCATTTCATCGGGCCCCAGCGTTTCCAGATGCAGGTACTGTCCTTTGGCTGATTTCAGCACCAGGCCGCCGTTGGGCAGGGGAGCGATGTGGGAGAAGCGTTTGCGCAGTGCCCACGAGGGAACTTCAGGTACGCCCCATGGAGCTTCAGCGTCCATCCCTACGCGTACGTTGTGCTGGGGACGATCGAGGTGATAGCGGCTGCAGTGCTTATCGCGCCGGAAGCGGAGGAGCAGGGAGTTGCCGTCGGTTGAAACGCGTTGCCTGTCCAGATCGACCTCGTGATTCCAGAACTGGCCTAACTGCAGGGTCATATTGTCGGCGGTATTCACCACCTGTCCACGAGAAGTGAGCAGCCAGGGCCCTGACTTGCCAGGCCGATCGAACACCAGGCAGATTTCCGACGGGTCTACGTTGGGCGGCGTTTTCACCTTCAGGATCTGCAGCGAGGCGCGCTTGCCGTCCCATGTGGAGTAGTAAAAGAGCTCGCGCCAGCGAAAGTAGCGGCCGTGGACGTGTCGATGTTCCGGGGGCAGCTCCAGCTTGCCGATTTCCTTAGCGTCCACGGGATCGTAAAGCCGCACGGCCTGTTTGATCAGGATGTAGAGCACGCCGTTATCCAGCCACACGGCAGTTGGCGGGTGGTCCGTGTTGGTCAGCATGGCTACGCGCACGGAGACCGGCGCGCTGGATCTGTCGACTGTGCACAGAGTCAGCGTGCCAGGCGGAGCGCGATGCTTGACGAACAGCGCATTGCCGGGCTCCGTCTTCGCAAGGTTATCGACGGCGTTGATGTAAGGGAAATAGGTGGGATCGGAAACGGCGGGAGCGTGCGGGGTTTCACTGAGCCAGCCGGCCCAGATTGTCTTGCCGCGATACTTGCTCTCCATGATCTCGCATGCGCCGGATTGTTTGCCAATCCACGTCCAGAAGTGCCCGTCCGTGGTCAGTGCCACGCTCATGCGCTCGTTTTCCAGAACAGTGTCCACGGTGCCGTGCAAGGGCAGCAGCAGTGGAGGCGGCTTTATCCGCAGGAATTCCGGCTCGCGCTGCTCATGGGGATCGGCCAGGCGTGGCGGCGTCTTCCTGGTGGAATCCGCAATCGGTGGAGGAGTCTCGAAGAGAGCATCCAGGCTGATGACGGCTTCGGTCACGAGCGTGCGACCATGCGGCGTCCAGCGCTCCAGTGTAAAGCGTCCGTCGCGATCCACAGCGGCCAGATGAGCGACTTCCGGTGCGGCGGCGCTTAACGCATCCAGAAATTCTTTATCCTGCAGGGCTTTGGGATGGGAGATAATGAGGAGATCCGGCACATGCTTCTCTTCACCCTGATTGCCAAGCCGCTCCGCCTCTTGAAGGAAATCCGGCAGAGCGCCGGCCGCGTTGGTCAAAGTCTCCAGCACGCCCAGATGATCCTCAAGCCCTTTGCGCTGCAGCAGGTTGATCGCGGCGACGCCTTCGGCTGTTGCCCGATACATGGCGATTCCCTTGCCTGATGCCTGACGGGTGATCCAGGCCAGTGCCACCGCCACGGCAAAGACGCGTGACACGCCCCACATCCGTATACCGCTATCCATCAGCAGCGCCATGGAGTGAGGTGGCGAATGCGCCGGCGGATCCGGGCAGAGAAAGAGCGCCTCATTCATCGCCAGCCGCACGGAAAGCACCAGATCGTCGTTCGCCAGCTCGCTTAGAAGCAGGCGGTGAAGCTGACCTTTATTGCTGAGATCCGAGATTCCGCCCACGGCCAGTATATCACGGCTGGCGAGCGGCGGGCGCCGCAGATAGAGAGCCGCCATGATGTCACGGACCACACGACCCAGGCCTTTGAATTCCGGATCGCTCTCCAGTTCTGCCAGCAACTCCAGCGCCTGCTGCGAAGCGGGGATATCGACGTCCGCCTCTTTAGGTATGAGATCCAGGCCGGTCTTCAGGCGAAGTTTCAGCGCATCTCCATCCAGCGAAGCAAGCCCGGGCTCCAGCGCCTGTAAGTCCTGCAGATAGGAGACATGGCCGCCCGATGCCTGGGTGCTGCCCGCTGCTCCCTGTCCACCAAGGCGCTGCAGAATGTCATCCGCGGCGTTGTAGTCGGTGGAGCCTGCGCCGGCCTCCCCCATTAAATTGTCCGGCGCAGATTCGAAGACAGCCTCTGCCAGAATCGTTTTGCCACGGCGATCCGACACCAGATCCCGGGGCACGGTGGAGGCCAGGCGTGTCAGATTCTCCAGCACCAGCAGAAGCCGTGCGCGCAGCATTTCCTTCTGCTGGTAGGACTTGATCGCGGTGGGCGGCGCATCCGGCGCAGGCGTGTTTTTGCTCCAGCCGATAATGGCGTCCAGCGATGCGGGAAAGGGCACCTTGCCGCGGCACGCCGCCAGAAGGAGTACCAGAGCGCCAAAGCGCGGCGGGCGGCCTCCTGTCGATAATTCACTAAGAATGACGGAAATTTCCAGCTCGAAAGCGATGGTGGATCCGTCGGCCCACACTATTGCTTCGCCATCATCACTCCAGCTCCACAGGCTTTCGTGCCGGGGCGGAAGACGGTTGCCGCGCGCGGAATCAGTAGAGGTGAAAGCAGGCATGGGGGAGGGGAAGTATCCCGGGAATGGAGGGAGCTTACACCGGCTGCGGCGCTCTGCCAAGAGTCGCGTGAAGGTGGTCGTCCAATCGCCACATTTTTCTTATTGAGATTTACAGAGGAATCGCCAATATCGCCAACCAGCTAACAGGATTGGATTAATCTTGTTTCCCGCCTAACTCCTTGATACGCGTCGGCGTGCGCTAAATTGGGGACACAAGCGCCAATTAAGCCGCTGCATTGGCCTCAGCATTGACAAGGCGGGCCGGGTGTATACAGTCACCCACTTAACTACTTACCCCTCGAGCTAAAAACTCCCCCTTTCTCCTTCACCTCTTCAAAAGAGGCTAAACGTTGATACTCCTATGGTGCCCATCAAACAAGCGTGGACCGTCGCTTCCTACGTACTGAAACAGAAACTAATGGGTCGCAAACGCTACCCGCTTGTCATGATGCTGGAGCCTCTGTTTCGCTGCAACCTGGCATGCGCCGGCTGCGGTAAGATCCAGTATCCGGATCATATTCTGAACAAGCGCCTGACCCCCGAGCAATGCTGGGCGGCGGCGGAAGAATGCGGCGCCCCAATGGTAAGCATCCCCGGCGGCGAGCCTCTGATCCACAATGAGATCGACCAGATTGTGGCCGGCCTGGTGGAACGCAAGAAGTACATCTACCTCTGCACCAACGCCCTGCTGCTGAAGCGCAAGCTGGATCTCTTCACCCCCTCCACCTACCTCACCTTCTCCGTGCACATGGACGGCCTGAAGGATGATCACGACGAAGCGGTGTGCCGCGACGGTACGTATGACACCGCGGTGGAAGGCATCCGGGAAGCGGTAAAGCGCGGCTTCCGCGTCACCACCAACACCACGCTTTTCGAAGGCGCGAACCCCGAGCGTGTGCGCAAATTCTTTGATGAGATGATGGCCCTGGGCGTGGAAGGTATGATGCTCTCCCCCGGCTACAGCTACGACAAGGCGCCGGACCAGAAGAGCTTCCTGGGTCGCGCCCACACGCAGTCCCTTTTCAAGCAGATCCTCCAGAACCCCAAGAAGTCCTGGCGCTTCAATCTCTCCCCGTTGTTCCTGATGTTCCTGCAGGGCAAGCTGGAGTACGAGTGCACCCCCTGGGGCAGCCCGTGCTACAACATCTTCGGATGGCAGAAGCCCTGCTACCTGCTTCAGGATGGCTATGTGCCTACCTTCAAGCAGCTCCTCGAGGAAACCAAGTGGGAAAATTACGGCAACAAGAGCGAGAACAAGAAGTGCGAAAACTGCATGGTGCACTGCGGCTTCGAGCCCTCTGCCGTGGATGATACCTTCGGCTCGCTGGCCGGCTTCGGCCGCACCGTCCGCGCCACGCTGATGGGTGCCTCCTGATCCGCGATTATCCCGACCCAACTTGAAAACGTCTAAAACAGACATGAGCAACGCTGCCACGTTCACCATACCGGAAGATTTACCGACGATGGAGGGGATGAATTTCACCTTCACCAACGACACGGACCGGTATGAAGGCCTCGACAAAGCGTTCGATTACCGCGGCGACGTCACCCTGACGCTCGCCAGCGGTGAAACGCTTAGCGC
>JBGGNE010000158.1:0-5275 GCA_041287705.1 Methylacidiphilales bacterium
CTTTATACTGGCCGCTTTTGGGTTCGTGCAGCGTTGGGCTTTCGGTCGATTATTATTCTAATAAACTCCCTCAATCCCGCCTCGCCCGCTTCCCAAAATCGGCGCAGTATAAAGGCTAAATAACAACTACGATTGGTCTAAGGAGTCTCTTCGCGGCGTTCCTCATCTATCATCTATATAGCAAAACGGCCGCCCGCTATGGTAGCGGACGGCCGTTGTTAGATGAAAGAGACTGTGGTTAAGACGCTATGTTTTAAGACGGCACTAAAGAAGCAAAGAAGGTGAGCCGATGCGGCAAGGGAGTCGATGTTAAGTGGAGCTGATGAACAGCGCTGGGTGGTAATGAGTTTCCCCGGGTGCGGCGTGGCTCACGCTTTCTTTAGTGGTTGTGGTGATGGTGGTGGTGGTGATGCTTCTTCCACCAGGGCTTGTGGTGATGGTGGTGGTGATGATGGTGATGGCCGTGCTTTTTCCACCAGGGTTTGTGATGGTGGTGATGATGCTTATGGCCGTGGCTATCGCCGATAACGATCACCAGATCAGCTTTAGCTTCGGAAGCGGGCACCGCGGAAAGAAGGCCAACCGCAAGGAGAACTGCGAGTATGTATTTCATGTAGGTAAGACGGGCCTGCAGGAAATATTGAGAAAGAAAATTAGAGATTAACGCATTGAAGCGATGTAAAATACTGATGGAAAGCGATTTATCGATATTGTATCAGCGTTGATGATAAGTTTTACAATGAGATACGAAGAAAATCTAATAATACAAAGCGTTCAGGCTCAAGATCGAAGGCTTCGCCTATCACTGCGGCGATATCCCTAAAGAACCCGTCGCGCCGCTGCCCATGATGGAGCAGCTGGGTATTGTCTACGCCGTCTGGTAGAAGTAAATGACATTACAAGATGCGAGCAACCTGATTACGCTCAGCAATACGTGTTTATTTTATTAGAAAAGGGAGAAAAGTAGAAAAGCGGAAAAAGGGGAGTGAATGAGGGAATATTGGATAGAAGATCGCTCTACGGCACCAGAATCTTCTGAGCCCGGCGGTCCAGTTCCAGGGCGCGTTCGGTGGATTCGGCCATGATGGTGTAGTGGCCCATTTTGCGGCCGGGGCGGGGCTCGGATTTGCCGTAGAGATGGAGTTTCAGGCCGGGGATGGCGAGAAGCGCGATCCAGTCGGGGTTGCCGCGCGCCCAGAGGTCGCCCAGGAGGTTGCGCATTAGCACGGGGGTGAGCAGTTTGGGATCGCCCAGAGGCAGGCCGCAGACAGCGCGCAGTTGCTGGCCGAACTGCGAGGTGACGCAGGCGTCGAAGCTGAAGTGGCCGGAGTTGTGCGGGCGCGGCGCAAGCTCGTTTACCAGCAGTTCGCCGTCCGGTGTCAGGAAGAATTCCACAGCCAGCAGGCCGACCAGCTCCAGGCTGTCCGCGATGGATCGGGCGATCTCCGCGGCGCGCGCGGTGATGGCGGGCGGCAGGGGAGCGGGCACGAGCGAGGTGGCCAGGATGTGGTGTTCGTGCGTGTTCAGGCCGATGGGGAAGACGGAGGATTCGCCGCGCCAGGTGCGGGCCACGATGGCGCTGAGCTCTACTTCAAAGGTGATCCATTTCTCCAGCACGCCGGTCGGGGCGCCGTGTTTGGCCCAGAGAAACGCGGCGTTCTTTTCGTCCGGCACCTCGTATATCTTTTGCTGGCCGCGACCGTCGTAGCCAAAGTCCGCGGTCTTCAGCACGCACGGCGCTCCCAGTTCTTCAACGGCCTTCACCAGCTCCTGGGCGGAGGTCACCACGCGAAACGGCGCAACGGGGTAGCCGCAGCGATTGAGGAATTCCTTCTCGCGGCGGCGGTTCTGCGTGGTATGCAGCACGTTGCGGCCGGGGCGCAGCATCACGCGGCCTTCCAGGGCGTCCAGCGCTTCCACGGGGATGTTTTCGAACTCGTACGTCACCACTTCCACGTTCTGGGCGAAGGCGCGCAGCGCTTCCACGTCGGTGTAGGGGCGGTTGACTTCGACGTCGGAGATCTGCCCGCTGGGGCTGTCCGGCGTGGGCTCGAAGGTGTGGACGCGGTAACCCATTTTGCGGGCCGCTATGGTAAACATGCGCCCAAGCTGACCGCCGCCAAGCAGCCCGATGGTGGCGCCGGGAAGTACGCGTTTCATGGTGAGAGGGAATGAGGGAATGGGATAGGAAGGAGAGGGAAGAAGGGAAAGGAGAGGAGGAGACCAGACCGGGAAGACTGAGGCGGAATGCTGCGCCAGAATGCGGGGAATGCCGTGGGGGTGATCGGCAGTCCTGCTGCTGGGGCAATCAGGATCAGGATAAGCGTCAGGAAACGTCGGGCAGTTTGTCCCCCAGCACCTTCTGGGTCTGGTTGTTGCGGAAGTTATCCAGGCGAAGCGCGAGATCCGGATCCATCAGCGCCAGGATGGCGATAGCCAGCAGCGCGGCGTTTTTGGCGCCCGGCGCACCGATGGCCAGCGTGCCGACGGGGATTCCGGCTGGCATCTGGGCGATGCTGAGCAGGGAATCCACGCCGCTGAGTGCCTTGCTGAGCACCGGCACGCCCAGCACCGGCAGCGGAGTAAGTGCCGCCGCCATGCCCGGCAGATGTGCCGCGCCGCCCGCGCCGGCAATAATGACGCGTAGACCGCGATCGCGCGCCGACTTGGCGTAGGTGAACAGCTTGTCTGGGGTGCGGTGCGCGCTGACGATTTCCTTTTCGAAGGGGACGCCAAATTCCTTGAGAAGAGTCGCCGCTTCCACCATAACGCTCCAGTCCGAGGAGCTGCCCATGATGATGCCGACCAGCGGGCTCTCCGAAGGGCGCGGTGCCGGGGCGGGCGCGGCAACGGCTCCCGGCGTGGGCGGCTTGACGGGCGTCGCCGGAGCGGATGCAGACGGAGACTTGGGAGCCGCCGCAGGAGCAGCTTCGATAACCCCGGGAGCTTTAGGAGCCCTGGAGGGTGTGGAAGACTTGGAAACTTTAGGCATATGGAGAAGCAGTCGGTCGGTCAGTCGGTCTGTCCAATATCCGGGATCAGTCGGTTTGCCAGCTTGTACTGCATTTGCGCCCCCGCGCCAAGTAATCGTTGGGAGAAGGAAAGCCCGTCGTTACCTCATGCCCCGAAAAGCTCAGGCGGGCCATCCGTATCGGCGCGTGAGGCGGTGCTGTGCGCGTCTGAATCTGCGGGAAGGCCCGTGGGCAGCAGGTTCAGCTTCAGGCGGCTGGACAGATAGCGCTCGGCGCGCATGATGGCGCGGAATTTAATCAGATCCTCCTCCATGCTGCCGCTGAGGATGGTGTACTTGTAGCTTTGCCAGCCTTTCATCTCCTCCAGGCCTACCTTGAGGCGCAGGGCGATCTGCTCTTCCGTTTCCGTGGCGCGTTTGCGCAGGCGGCGCTCCCACTCCTCGTAGTTGGGGGGCAGGATGAAGACGTCGACCAGAGAGCTGAGGATAAGGGCATCCGTGGTGCCGCGGATCTGCGCCGCGCCCTGCACGTCAATGGCTAGCAGCACATCGGTGCCCTCGGCCAGAGCGCCGCGCACAGTCCGCTTCAGGGTGCCGTAATAGTTACCGTAAACGGAGGCATGCTCAATAAATTCACCCGCGGCCAGCATGCTTTCGAACTCCTGCACGGTGTGGAAGAAGTAATCGCGCCCGTGCTGTTCACCGGGGCGCGGCTTGCGGGTGGTGCAACTGACGGACTGGATGAAATCCGGGGTGGCACGCAGGTTATCCACCAGCGTCGTTTTGCCCGTACCGGAGGGCGCGGAAACCACAAAGAGGATGCCCTGCCGCCGGAACTTATGGATGCTCATTCGCGATTATGGACTCATTCCGCAAATTTTTCTAGCGCAAACGGCTGGGGCGAGGGGATGGCGGGGGATGGGGGCGTGATTCAAAAGGGAGCTGAGGAGCGAGAATTTTCTTTCTAATAACAATGCGATGTTCTGCCTCTTCCTGGTGAAATCTCCTTACTTTTTCGTGCTTTTTGACTGCTTTTCGTGCCTTACGCGTAAATAGGTATAGCGTATGCAGAAGAGCTCATACTCCCACATCCTTAGAGGAGAGTAAGTGTAACTGTTACATCCGCTTCTGGTACAAGATTTAATATCTGTTAGGAAGGAGAGGGAAGCGGGAAGCGGAGGAAAAGGAATGAGATTTTTGAACCACCAAGACACGAAGACACCAAGTTTCCAAAGGGGAAGTCTAAATCAGCATCAACAACTTCAAAAGGTTATCACTTTTACATCGGGAAAATAACTATAAGTTGTCTATGCTGCTCACTTGTTTTACTTTTCACCATATTTTGGTTTTGTAGGCATAGGCTTGCCGCGACGTCGAATCATCATCTTGCTGAGCACCTCAAGTGATGGCCGTGCGAGGCCATTAGTCCATTCAAGTCCAGGGTTCAATCGTTTCAGAATCGCTGGATCTATCTCATCAATTTCAAGGGATTCAAATTTTATTGATAGTAACGGAAACTGCTCTCCGCCCCGCAATACCAGCTGACAGCAAGTATTATTAACATTTAAGCACTCGGGATTGTATATATTCCAGGTCAATCTTCCTGCGTCTTCCATATAAGGCAAGTCATGATGAGGAAATGACATAGCGAAATCACGTACGCCGAAAAGGCGAATAGCAATCAAGGGCCTCCTTTCTGTAATCTGGCCAGCATAGTGGTCTGGAATAACGTAGAGGCTCAAAAACAAATCCCATTGGGAAAAATCTATATCCGCCAGCATAGCATCTGAAAATATTTGTTTCAGACGCAATACATCTTGATTATTTACCATGATTTAATCGGCCGGTATGTGTCCTGCGTCCATTCCTATTCCGCCTTTCTTAGGAAAGGCGCGTCCAGTGCGATCGTATGTATATCCAGCTACATTTACAATATGCTAATGAGGTTTTTGGTTGTTAACCAAGGCTTTCCCGAAGTCATATAAAACTTGTGCATGGGTTTTGGAATGTTGAAAAAACTGTCGTCCCGATTCAGTAGTTTCTACAAGTACAAAGCCAGCAGCTTCAAGAGACCTTCTTCCCACGTTAAAGCTTTTACCATATAATTCGACATTCTACGTCACCTGTCTGCCTGACATTACCCTATTGCGTCCGCTCCATCAACTGATCCGTCGGCACAAGGGCGATATCCACGCGATCGTGCACGGTGGTGGTGTGGCAGATGTAGCGGTCGTTCATGCAGAACTGGGGATGCGGGTGCAGGTGGCCGCATTGCACGAGCTTTGGATCCAGTGGCGGGCGGTT
>JBGGNE010000159.1:0-6188 GCA_041287705.1 Methylacidiphilales bacterium
CTTTATACTGCGCCGATTTTGGGAAGCGGGCGAGGCGGGATTGAGGGAGTTTATTAGAATAATAATCGACCGAAAGCCCAACGCTGCACGAACCCAAAAGCGGCCAGTATAAAGGCTAAATAACGACTATGATTGGTCTTAATGGCCGGCGTAGGTTCTGCAAGTCAGGGCAGCAGATGCATCGTCTTTAGCCTTTTGCGCGGGGCTGATTCTGCCATCTTGGGCGCATGGCGGTTGACGCGCGATTCTATCCCCTGGCACTGCTGGCAGTAATTCTGATTCTGTGTCTGCAAACGGTGCTGACCGGCGCAGTGCCTCAGGTCGGGGCTGCTCACGACAGCGCTATCTTTTATGACGGGGGCTGGCGCGCCTACTGCGGATTGCGGCCGCACATTGATTTCTACACCGGGCTGGGGCCGGCCATCTACTTATATGTAGCGACGGGTTACTGCCTGTTTGGTCTTACCATACACTCGCTGGCGTATATGAACGCCATCATGCTGGCGTTAGTTGCATGCACTGCGTGGTTTTCACTTCACGGCCGCGTAACGGATTTCTGGAGATTCTGGGCATGTCTGCTTGTCGGCCTGTGCAGCATGGCGCCGCACGCGATCCGGGCGCCGGCCTGGGAGTTCGGTTACGCCATGCTCTACAATCGCCAGGGTTGTGCGGTGATGATGCTGCTCATTATGGTGCTCTACTGTCCGCGTGGATCCATGGATACGCTGCAGGCCAGATGGGTGTCACTTCTTATTGGATTAAGCATCGCATTCCTGTTGTTTCTTAAGATTAATTTCTTCGCTGTCGGATGTGTAAGTCTTGCTGCTTATTTTGTTATTGAACGGGACAGGTGGATTCATCTGAAATACCTGGTGGCCGGGTTTGCCTTCTGTTCTCTTGCATTCCTTGCTTATCTTAAGTTTGATGTCGTAGCCATGTTCAGCGATCTGGCGATCGCCAGTCGTGCCAAGTCAACCTATTTCAACAGATATTCAAACGCTCATATAGCCACTCTGGTTTTTTCTCTTCCCTGGCTGTATGTCTACGCCTTTTTAGTGTGGTGCGGACTTCGGTACTCCAGGGATATAAATCCTGGGGAAGAAGCGTTGCAGCAGAAATGGAGAGAGGTGGCGCTTGGTATTCTGGTGTGCGGCGTCTCCATGTTTATTATCATGACAAACGGGATTTTCGGTGATCCGGATCATCCTGTACTCGTGGCGTTCAGTATTGTCCTGTGTGCCCGTTTTATAGGCCAGCGCGAACTGAATGCAGGCGCCGCCCTTTTCAAGCGACAGGGCAGCGGTGCGCTTGCCGGCGCATGCCTGCTGGTAACGACCTGCATTACCGTGATTCCCTACATTTCCTGTGACGCGTTAAGTATAATGTCCGCGCGCTATTTTACTCACGGTTTTCAACACATGGAGGATCCTGCTATCAGGGATATGAGGGTCTATATGGAGGATGAGGCAAATGAAGCCTATCTCCGTAAAACAAACGATGGCATAAAGTTGCTGAAGCAGGAGGATCTGAAAGGAAAAACTGTGCTTGTGCTGCACTTTTCCTCCATTATTCCCTTTGCAGTGCGGTGTCCTCCAGAAGGCGGGAGTGCGTTCTGGGATTATAATAACAGCTTTACCCGAGACGCTCATCCTTCCCCGGAAAGGACTCTGCGCAATGCAAGTTACGTTATGATATCGCGCGAAAAGGGACACCTTTTTGCACCGCCGCAACTGGGAGACTGTTATCTGCCTTACATCAAGGCACACTATACCCACAGGAAAAGCTCGGATGAGTGGGAGCTATGGGAGAGGAATGCGGCGCAGGACAGCTCAAGATAATCCGCTACGCAAGTTTGAAGAGAATGAAGTGCGCTCTGGATCAGGCAGCCCCGTAGTCGGGAATGCTGTGCCACTCGTGGGGAATGTTGCGCATGATAAGGGCGTGGTCGAACTCGATGGTGCTGGGTGGAAAGCGCTTTTCGTCCCGGAAATAGCTGCTGTGCACGCGGGAGACCTGAAGTGGCTGGACTTCCCAGCGGGCGGTGCGCAACTCAATGCCGTCGAGACGGATCGTGTCGCAGGTCGCGGAGTAGCCGATGCAGCCGCCTTCGAAGTAGGCCGACGCTTCCTCCAGACTGCGAAAGACAGAGGTGTCAGGGAGGCTGGCGGCAGTATGAGCTTCCAGATGGATGGCGACGGATTCCCCAGCGCGGCTATTCTCTGCATGGCGACTGTCCTGATAATCGCAGAGTTCGTGCGACTGCATGGAGAAACGAATGGTGGTTCCGTCGTCTTCAACAGCGAAGCGGGAGTGATATTGCTCGCCGGGAAAGACTCGTCCGCCCGCCAGCGCGTTGAGGATGGAGCCGGTATCGCGGCGCGGAATATAGACGCCTTCGCGACGGATCCTGGGCGCGGTATTCGTTTCGATTGTGACCGCGGTAGCAGCAGTGCAGTCCGCATCCGCGTCCCACTCCACGGCGATGCGATGTGCGGCGTTCTCGCTATACATACCGAGGGCGCGCGGAAAACCGAGCGGGCGTACCTCCTCCAGGCGGATAAGGCATATGCCGACGATGGCATAACCACGATGCAGTTTGGGTCGAAAACCCGAAGGCAGCAGACGTGCAATGACCTGGGGATCCGCCCGAAAATTAACGAGCAGGCGACGTCGTATGATGCCTTCTATGGTGGGGAGTCGAAGCATGGGAAATGGTCTAATTCTAGTCTAGTGAGCGTCTTCAGCTCATCTTGGTCGCTCATGTAGTATAAGAGCGGGGGAATCAGAGCTGAAGTCCGCCGCGGTACGAATCCAGCGCCCGTCTCCTCACTTCTGTCTGGTCAAACCACCGCATCCACATCCCCGACAAATCCAGCGTCACGCTGCCTAGCTGACGAGGAGGGCGGGTTCCAGGAGTTCGCGGACGGCTTTGATGCTCGTGCCGAAGGTGGCGAGGTAGTGTTCCACTTCCGCATCTTCTATGCTGAGGACTCCGAAGAGGAGGCATTCCACGCTGACGTAAGTCAGGTTGCGCATGCGGGTTTCGAGCTCGGCCTGATAGATGGCAGAGGTTGCAGCGCGGTTCATGCCCTGGCGGGGGCGGGGATCCTGGGAGGCTGCGTTAAGGTCGGCCAGGATCAGTTCGCCCTGTTCCAGATGTACACCCTGCTTGCTCAGCACATACCAGGCGACGCCGGAGCCGAGGCCAAGGGTGGCCTTCAGCATATCGAGCGGGCCTATGGCGGCGCGAGAGTCGCTGCCAGCCAGTCTCGAGGCGATAGTGAGGACGAGATCGGCTCTGCGGGAGAGCGGCTGTACGCGCATGGGGTTCAGCGGATTCATGGAATGAAGGGGCGTCACGGCGGTATTGCGCAGGGCGGATGCGGACCAGACGTGGACGTGCACCGACGAGGAACATGAGGCACAGGCAAGCGCGGACCCCTGATGCACTCGCCGATATATAGTCATTTTCTGCAGCGATGCGAGCAAAAAGGGTGATCCCGGCAGGATTAGCTGCGCGAGCTGCATTAGGAACAACATGAACCTCATATTTATACTGATCGTTCGGAGCTCTTCAGAACTTGAGCGTTCTTTTATACGGACGTGGTTTTTGGCGGCTCAGGAGGCACTGCACTATTTTGCGCTGGCCAGTGTGGCCGCTCTGGCCTATGAGAGATAGAGCGCTTACTTTAATCTGGTGCGCGGGGGAGAATTGGGTGCTTTATATCGATATAATAATCGGCAATGCACCAACCCTGCTTAAAGTAACGGGATATATCCTCAGCACTTCGCTCTGATCTCTGCTCTGCACCTCCCTATCACCTTACTATGCAAGTCCTCATCCTCGCCGCGGGTTACGCCACCCGCCTCTATCCCCTCACGCTTAACCAGCCGAAGCCTCTGCTGCCTGTCGCGGGCAAGCCGATGCTGGAACACGTGATCGACAATCTCGCGCCCATCTCCGGCATCACTGATATCTTTATCGTCACGAACAACAAGTTCACCACGCACTTTCAGAACTGGTCCGACGAGTACAGCAAGACCCGCCAGTCGCTCCCCTTTAAGACGATTAACGACGGCACCACCAGCGACGCTGACAAGCTGGGCGCCATCGGCGATATTCACCTCGTGGTGACGAAGGAAGGACTGAATCAGGATCTGATCGTGGTTGCCGGCGACAATCTCTTCAGCCAGACGCTGGAAGATTTCGGCAAGTTCTGCCGCGAGAAGAACGCCCCCGTTCTCGCCGTGTTTGATGTGAAGGATCTGGAAGCAGTCAAGAAGTACAACTCCATCACTCTGGCGGAAGACGGTCACATTACCTTCTTTGAAGAAAAGCCGAAGAACCCCACCAGCACGCTGACGGGTATCGCGCTCTACTTCTTCCCCGCGCACATCCTCCCGCTGATCGACACCTATATCAAAGAAGGGAATAACCCCGACCAGCCCGGCCGCTTCATTCAGTGGCTCTATCCCCGCACGCCGGTCTTTACCTGGACGGTTCCGGGCCTGTGGCTGGACATCGGGAGCAAGGAAACGCTGGAAGAAGCCAACCGCGTTTTCGGCGAGCTGGTCTAACTGTATCTGATTGTTGCGGTTTCACCCTGATGCAGTACAGACATCAGGGTGATAAGATGAGCACTGGGAGTGCCTGACTTGATGCTGGGTGACTTGGGTTTCTGGCATTCTGTGAATCGATCTATATCGATGCAGAAGTCTTTTATAAGTGCGTGCTGGCGGTTCCGATCAGGTTTGGTGGGCGGGCGATGCGTGAACCTGATGGTCTGTAGTGAGTTTGGGAAGAGTAGTGTGTCCAGCTGTCGCGCAGGTCTGACGTTTGTCTGGCCGGGGCTTGCGGTTGCCGGGCGCCTGCCGTCAGGCGCGCCGGGTTTTTGCGTCTGCTCTCCGCTGCCAGGTTAGTCTGTTATCGCTTTATAATATGCGGCGGCAACTTCCGGCTGGGCCATGTCGCCGGGGGCGGCATCCAGGCGCCATAACTCTACCAGAGTGCGGCTGTCGCCGGGCTGCAGCGTACCCAGAGGCGCCAGACACTCCAGTTCCAGGATTTCCGTGTTGCTGAACAGCTCGAAGTTTACGCCGCCATCAGGATAGGCCGCGCCAGGCACATAGGGTACCTTCTTGCTGAACACGACATCACCCAACTGGTAGGAGACCCAGTCTTCCTGGTGCAGGATACCGAACTTCGTGGCGGGCGCGCCCACCTGCTGGCGCACAACCCAGAAATCGCGGCCCAGTGTGAAGCGGGGATCATTCAGCACTGTAAAGGGCCACAGGACCAGATTGCGGTTCGGCAGAAAGTCATCGTAATTGACGGCCGGTTTCGGTGCGGCGGGATCGACCGGTTTCAGCGCGGGATCCTCAGTGGGGTGAAACTTGAAAGCTGGCTGGGGAACGATTGCGACGCCGCCTGGCGCCATAACGGAGAGCGACCAGGGCGTGATGTCCAGCGGCTTGCCGCCCGAGTTGGTCAGCGTGTGCGTCACTTTTACTCGGCCACCCAGCTTTGTGCCCGAGCTGTGTTTGGTGCTGGGCTGAAGCTCAATGTTCAGCGTCTTGGTAAAACCATACTCCTCGTTGGCGGACTCGATTTCGACCGACGTGTCGTCGGGGCGCGAGTAGGAGACCGGTACGTTATCCGGCGCGTAGCTGTGGGGGCCTTCGGGAGCGGTCCACAGGCGGTGACCGCCGCGGATCATCCACTCGCTTTCGCCGATGCCGCCCAGCATACCGGGGAACTCCGCAAAAACGTTGCGCCCGCCCAGCGGCGCGAATCGGAGGATGCGAGGGCCGACATCCAGGGTAACAATGAGCTCGACAGACTCGTTCGCCAGACGCAGGTTTTTCGCCCAGCCGCCAAAAGGGACTTCTTCAATCGTAAGTGACATAAAAGGCGACCACGATAAGGCAAGGCGTCTCGGTCATCAATCTTTTCTCAGCCCGCCAACAGGGCGAGGTGCTTTCCCATGTCAACTGAATCCACATTCACACGCAGCGCCATTAAGTACCTGCGCTGCCCGGTGGAGCGTGTACAAATCATCGAAAACTGCGGCGCGTTTGATCTCTCGACCATGAAAGATGGAGTGATCATCCTGCTGGCTTTGTGGAGCGGTCCCTCGGTCATAGCTATTGCCCACTATACCTCCACTCTGGCTGATCCCGAACTGGAG
>JBGGNE010000160.1:0-11096 GCA_041287705.1 Methylacidiphilales bacterium
CTTTATACTGCGCCGATTTTGGGAAGCGGGCGAGGCGGGATTGAGGGAGTTTATTAGAATAATAATCGACCGAAAGCCCAACGCTGCACGAACCCAAAAGCGGCCAGTATAAAGGCTAAATAACGACTATGATTGGTCTAACTTCCCTATACAGGGTCCAGCGTCACGCTGGTGCTGCAATATTTACAGATTCCTTTCCATGAATGCCTTGTTCTCCTGCCGCGTTTTGTCTCCCTCACCGGTGCGTCGCCGCGCTTTTACTTTGGTGGAGGTGGTGCTCGCCATTGGGGTGTTCAGCTTTGCCATCATGTCGATGGTAGCGCTGATACCTGCCGCGCTTGGTTTTTACCGTCAGGCCGCTCAGGCCACCGCCCACGCCCACATTCTGCAGAGCGTCACCACGGATGTGCAGCTTGGCGGCATCGGCAGTGTCTCTGGAAACTCTTACTTTGATGCCGAGGGGTCCAGGGTGGATATGACCAGCAAGGACCAGGCCGCGGCGCAGATTTATACCGCCACAATCACCTATGTAGAAGTAGGGCAAGGGGATACAAGCGGCAGCAGCTCGCGCGTGCTCAGCCGGTTGCAGCCTGCCAGCGCCAATAACATTGCCGTAAAGATCGTGAGCCGGACGAATCCGGGGCAGACCAATGTCTTCTCCGTTATGCTGGCCAACTAGTCTCTCTTTCGTGCTGCCCGTCTATCCCCCACGCATATGAGCCTGTCTTCTAATCCCCGGCGACAGCATCGCTTTCAGCCACAGGATGCAGCGTCATACTGCCGCTGCCGGGCGTTTACGCTGGTGGAAATGCTGGTGACGCTCAGCGTGCTGTCGATCCTGCTGCTGGTCATCTTCTCCATCATTAACCAGACATCGTCCATGTGGACGCGTACCAGCCGAAACGTCAAGCAGTTCCAGAGCGCCCGCGTGGCGTTCCAGACGCTTACGCGGCTGCTGAGCGAGGCGACGCTAAACACCTACTATGGCGTTACTTACGCGGGTGGAAAGCCGACGCGTTATGACCGCGCCTCCGATCTCCATTTCGTTTCTGGAACTCCGCTGGCCACCGGGCTCAACGCCGCGTCCGGCCCTGGCAGTCAGATCTCCCACGCCGTGTTTTTCCAGGCACCCCTGGGCAATACCGATCTCCCCGCGAAGTATGGACGGCTGGATTCCCTGCTGTGCGTGTGCGGTTTCTACATCCAGTACGCCCAGGAAGCGGGCCGCCCTACATTTCTTGAAGCGATGCCGTCTGTCCCAACCAAAGCGTGGCGATTTCGCCTGATGCAGCTCGTGCAGCCGACAGAGAGCTTCCCTGTCTACAGCAACACTACGGGCAACGGATGGATAAAGAATATGATGACGGCACCTGCAGCCGGTACGTGGGTCCATGAAATCGCCGACAACGTGGTGGCGCTGGTCATCATGCCGGTAGATCCAACGCCGGCGGCCACTTCCATTGCGCCCAACTTTGATTACGACACGCGAATAAACGGTGCAATACCCGCGCAGATGCCAGGCACTCTGGCTCAATTGCCGCCGGTGGTGGAGGTCGTGATGGTCGTTATCGACGAGAAGTCTTTACTGAAGCTGGGCAATCCCGCAACGCCCCCCAATTTCGGCCAGGCCACGCTCTTCAAATCCGCCGCCATGCTGGAGGCCGACCTTGCTACGCTGCAGGCGAACCTCAACGCGTCGCCGGGCAATGCCGCCGGCAACCGCATCTCGCTGGAGAGCCGAGTCTTCCGTACCCGCGTTGCACTGCGCGGGGCGAAGTGGACGACGGAGTAGCGCAGCTTACAGCCTGCTCTATTACTCCAAAGCAACATGAGACAGCCAGGAAAGGGCTTTATTTGAAACTTACATGTTGTTGCCCTTTTAGGGTGGTTAAGCGGAGACAGTAGTCAGAGGAAATTCTTACCTCAGTCCGACCTTCCATTCACTTCTTATGAAAGCATTCCTTTTGTACTTAGCCATGCGCAGATCGCCGCAGAACGCGGAGCAGCGGAGGACTCGGCGTCGCGGTGTGGCGCTTATTGCGGTCCTTTTATGCCTGATGCTGCTCACAGTGCTGCTGGCGGCATTTCTCAGCGCTGGGGCTATTGAGGCGAAGCACGCGAAGGTGTACACGGATGGGGCGAAGGTGAACCTGCTTGCGCAAACGGCTGTCAATGTGGTGATTGCGGAGATTAAAGAAGGCACAGCAGGTGTGGATTCCACAGGCGGGACGCTCGCCTGGGCCTCGCAGCCCGGCATGATCCGCACCTATGCCGGCGACGGAACCCCCGGCAACTATTACAAGCTCTACTCTGCGGCAAATATGATGGGCAACGGCGCTCCAGACCCTGCGGAGGACCTGACTGCCATGGATCGCTGGGACGACAGCCCCTCATTCTTTACCGATCTCAACAGCCCCGTGGATGTTGGCGGAACGGAGCGCTACCCCATCATCAGCGGCAATAATCTGACGGCCTTCACCACGCCGTACAGCACCTCCGCGTTGACATACCAGACAGCAGACCCCGGCAAGCCCGATATCGAGGGCTTCTGGGTGGAGAACGGCCCGGTGGGTGGCATTCCTCCCACAACGGCGGCGACCAGCCGTGTGCCGATGCCCGTGCAGTGGCTCTACGTCTTGCAGGACGGCTCCGTGCTGGCACCCGAGCCGGGCACGGGTCGAAAGGCTACCATTTCCGCAGCTACTTTACAGAATCCCATCGTAGGGCGCATCGCCTTCTGGACGGATGACGAGAGCAGCAAGGTAAATATAAACACGGCCTCTGAGGGCATTTACATGGATACCCCGCGCGTGGCTACGGTGCCGGAGTTCAAGCTGGCTAACTTTCAGCCCGCGCAGCATGAGTTTCAGCGATACCCGGGCCACCCCGCCATGACGTCGCTGAGCACCGTGCTGGGCGCATGGCTGCCTTTGCCGGCAGGCGGCAGCACGGGCGACGTTTATAAGGGGGTAACTCCGACAACCTATGCCTCACATCTTAAGCCCTACTACGACCTGACGCCGAAGATGCCGACCGGTATTCCAGCCGGGTCGCAGGGCAGCACGGTGAAGGCGAGCGCACCGCTGGATGTGGCCTCCGCCAGGCGGCAACCGCTCTATACCTCCGTGGACGAGCTCATCTTCGACGTGAACCGCAGCGCAAACAACGCGGCGCTAAACGAGCAGGCCCTCGAAGAGACGCGCTTTTTCCTCACCGCCAACAGCCGCTCGCCGGATGTGAATCTGTACAACACGCCACGCGTTTGCATCTGGCCGATCAGCGGCATCGACGATAATGCGCACCGCTCGCCGCTGGACCGGCTGATAGGGTTCTGCACCACGGTAAATGCGATGCCGTACTACTTCCAGCGCTCCGATTACTCTAGCCCGACTAAGGATATCTCCATCGCGCGAAATGCACAGTTGCTGACCTACCTGCGCCACCTGGGGCAAATCCCCGTGCCAGGCTTCGGCGGGACATTCGCCACAAAGTATGGGACGCGCAACCCCACTAATAAGGGATCCGATCTCGACCAGATTTATACGCAGATCTTCGACTACATTCGGATCGCTAACCTCAGCGACCAGACAGTGACGGCTCCTTTCACGGTCATTGGCGGCGTCTCCCAGAACGAGGTGGTGCCTTCTCTCGACACCACAACGGATACGAAGGGCTTTGGCCGATTCCTTACGGTCTCCCAGGCAGCGCTCGTCTTCATTGCCACCGCCGATGGTGACTGGAACAAGGCCAATCCTCTGTTTTACAAGCCGGGCACGCCGCCTGCCAAGCCTGAGGAAGGCCAGCGGAGATTGCAGGCCGCGCTGTTGCTCAGCCTGTTTGATCCCGCATTGGGTTACCCGATGATGAAGCCGGATCCCAGCAAACTGGTCGTCAGGGTCACCGATCTTAACTCCATGACGTGGAATACCGTGGACGGCTCACAGAGCATGGGGTTTGCCGATACTCAGCTTAATGTCTCCACCTTTAACTACGTGGCGCCCAATACCAACCGCAGCTACGGCGGTACGTGGGGGCCCGCCCCGCTCTTTATCGACACGAAGCTGAACGGCAAGAGCACGACGAACGACGGCCCGCCTCTAAGTGCCCAGGCGGACGTGCCGACAGCATCCGGGTTACTCAGTTTTGGCGGCGGAACCGCTACGGTGAAGATCTACTACACCGACAGCGCCGGTGCGCAGAATCTCATCCAGACGCTCACCTTCAGCTTTCCTCCCGGGCAGTTCCCATTGCCCAAGGTAGTGAACTCCGACGTGACAACGACAGAGGCGCCCTGGTCTGTCCCGAATCCCGCAGGCACGGCAGGTGCAACGCCCAACGCGTTTCCGTGGATAGTGCCACGCTCTAAGGACAATCCGATCGTGAGGTCCATGAATTTCACCACCTTCCAGGATCGCTTTGATTTCCGCAGCAACATCGTGGATGCGTTTCTTTCCCAGCTTACCATCATCTCGACTTACGATTGTGCCCGCGCGGTACAGAGTCTTTCAGGCGATATCCGGCTGAGTGCGGCGCGGTACGTGGTGCCGGCAGGGCTCTTTGAGGCGCATCCTTATTATCAGAACTCCGGCCAACCGATGGCCCACAGCCTTGTTCATGCGGATGGGACGATTGTGTATGGCGCAACGCGTGGCTCACTGGCAAAGATTACGCCGCCTGCCAATACGTCCGGATACTTTGCCCACGGCATGGAAACATCGGGCACCAAATGGGCACCCGCGCAGCTAAGCGCCTACCCGATATGGTTCGCGCCGCCCGGTGACGTGCCGTATCCCCGCGCCCTTGCAGCACCGGGCAAGGTAGTGAACGTGGGTCTGCCGACGCCGGCACCCGGAGGCAATACGCTGCCGAACTGGACCACTAATCCCTCCACAAGCGGCCGGTGGGGGGGCTACAAGGTGTTCTCCACGGAGCCGGAGGTACGCTCCACCAACGGCGTGGTGGCCGGTTTTAAAGGCAGCCCCACGTCGTTTACCGATTTCACCCCTGGCGCTACTCCCGGAGACTGGGACAATGGGATGGGCAACGTCAAGGACGGCGCGTACATCAACAAAGTCGATGAGGGCGCGCTGCCTACGGGCACGGGCGCTGCGGTGCAATCGCCCTATTTTAACTTCGCGGGGAACAGTTCCCTGGCCACCGCTTCCATGTTTTCGCCGAACCGGCAGATGCCTTCCGCCGGTATGCTCGGCTCACTGCCCACGGGCGTCTTTGCCAACAGACCGTGGCAGACGTTGCTGTTTCGCCCCGATCCCGGCGGTGCCCCGCAGCACCTCGGCGCCGCGTCGCCGCCGGATCATCTCTTTCTGGATCTGTTTACCATGCCGGTGGTGGAGCCCTACGCCATCAGCGAGCCTCTCTCCACTTCGGGCAGGGTCAATATGAACTACCAGATCCTCCCCTTTAGCTACATCAACCGCGATACCGGCATCCGGGCAGTGATGAAATCCGAGCGCATCCTGGCTATCCCGAACTCCAAGAGCGGCGGAACCACGCCCTACAAGAGCCTGTATAGCATCAGCCAGACCGGCACAAACTTCAATACTGCGCCTCCTTACATTGCGCAGGATATGCGGTTCGACATCAACCTGGCGGAAACATTGCGGGGATTTCGCGCACGGTTTGCTAACAACGAGATCTTCCGCAGCGCCAGCGAGATCTGCTCGATCGACCTTATTCCCCAGGACGCCACCTCCCCCGCAAATCCGCCGGCCTACAGCGCCGACGGCCAACTGATGCAGAAGTACTGGGCGGACCATTCGCTCACCGGCGACAACAGCCGCGAACGCCCTTACACCAATATCTATCCGCGCCTCACCACCAAGTCGAACAGCTTTACCATCCACCTGCGCGTGCAGTCCCTGCAAAAGCGGACGGCCTCCGATCCCACACTTTGGGAGGAGGACAAGGACCTGGTGACCGGCGAGTATCGCGGCTCGCAACTGATCGAGCGCTACATCGACCCCAACGACAAACGGCTTCCCGACTACGCCACCAATAACTCCGCCGAGCCCATCGGCAAGTTCTACAAAATCCGCACTCTCTCCACCAAACAGTTCTCCCCCTAAGCGCTGAATCGCACAGACCTTCTCCCTCACTTGCCCTGAAATTATGTCCCAGACACTCATTCTTCCTGCTCATTCTAAGCTCCTCGGCGTCGATACAGACGCGATACGCGACATTGCCGGATGGCTCGAAACCAGCCCGCGCACCTTTATGCCGCCTGCCTCCCAGCGCAGCGTGTGGGACAGCCTTCCTCTCGACCGCGCCACGATTCTGGAGGACGCCGAGGAAGCGGCCGCGTCCGTCCTTCCCGAGCTTACCGATGAGATGTACCTGGACTTTATGAAGTCCGGGCGCCGCGAAGCATTCTGCATTCCCTTTAACGAGCGCTTCATCCGCATGGCCAGGCTGGCGCTGGGCGAGGCCGTGGAGTATCGCGGGCGCTTTCTGCCCGAGCTCATCCGTACGCTGGAGGCGATACTTGAGGAGAAATCGTGGGTCTACACAATGCACGACGGCCCTTATGGCTATCACGCCTTCTATGGAACGCCTTATGTCGACCTGGGCGTGGCGATGCGTTCCTCTGCCATAGCCGCGGCACTGGGCTGGCTGGAAGTGCCGCTGGGCAAAGCACTCTGTGCGCGTATCCGTTCCGAAATCCGCCGCCGCGTGGTGGATCCCTACCTGGCCTATGTCTACGACGGCGTCGGCAAACGCGACTGGTGGTGGTGGGTGACGGCCAAGACAAACTGGAACTCCGTATGTCACGGCGGCATCATGTACGCCACGCTGGTTGCGGTGGATGAACCGCTTGTTCGCGCCCGCGTGGCGGCGGCTGTTGTGCGGCACTCGGAACTCTATCTGCAGGGCTTTACACCCGACGGCTACATCAGCGAAGGACTGGGCTACTGGAACTACGGCTTCGGTCACTTTACCCTGATGGCGGAAAGCCTGCTGCGCGCCACGAAAGGCCGCGTGGATGTCTACGACCTGGACCGCGACAAAGTGGCCGCCGTGGCCTCCTATCCGCTGCGTATCGAGATCGATTCCAGTGCCTACCCAGCATTCTCCGACTGCGCGCTGAACGTTGTCCCGGAAGCGTGGATCCTGCACTCGCTGACCAAACGCGTGGAGCTTCCATCGCAGACGTTACCCACCGTCGCGGTAACCGTGGCGCAGGGACTCTCGTTTACGGACATCCATCTGTCGCTCCTGACGCAGACGGAAAGCGCTAAAGTGGTTGCCGCGGCTGAGGCTGCGGATGAAACGGAGGCTTCCGACCGGCTCCGCAGCTATTTCGAGACGGCGGGCGTCGTCGTCTTCCGACCTCGGACCTCCGGCGAAGGTCTGGCTGTCGCAGCAAAGGGCGGCCACAATGATGAGATGCATAACCACAACGATGTGGGCGCCTACACCATTGTCTCCCAGGGCAAGCTCATCGTTGTGGATCCAGGCGCAGAACTCTATACGCGCCGCACCTTCACGGAACGTCGTTACGAGAGCCTGGTGCTTAATTCCTACGGACATCCTGTGCCGGTGATCGATGGAAAGCTTCAAAGCACGGGCCCGGCCGCCGCTGCCGAGACCGTCAAGGCGGCGTTCACCGATACCGTGGATGAGTTCCAGATCGACATTGCGGACGCCTACCCGGTTGACGGATTGCAGAAAGCAATGCGCACCTTCATCTACGACCGCACGGGCGCAACGTCCTTCACGGTGCGCGATGAGCTGACAGCTTCCCGGCCAGTCAGCTTCAGCACAGCGCTGGTCACTCTCGGCAGCTTCGAGCAACTGGAGCCCAACCGCGTCGCGGTTATCTACGAGGGCGTTCGAGTTGTTGCGGACATCGACACGAACGGATTACTATACGACATCCAGGAAGAAGATCTGAAGGAAGACCTCATCGGCGGAGGCCAGGCACGCCGCTACGGCATCAGTCTGAAAGACCCGGTTACCAAAGCCGGCATCACCATCCGGTTTACGCCCGGGAAATAGACATTGAGACATCTCAAAACCGAGCTCCATTTTGGCCATGATTCCCTTACTTCGCTTGCTTCCCATCCGTCGCCTGCTCCCGTTTCGCGCGGCAGTATTTGCTATAATAACGGCATCCGCACTCTGGCTACCCACCCGCGCTGCCGACGGAGACGTCCTCCTCACCCCATCCGAAAAAGGCATTGAGATTGATGCCGGCCCTCTCGGCAAGCTGATGCTCGTGGTTCCCGAATTGCTGACTCGCGCCGACGGCCGGCTGAACCAGAAAGCACTGGGCGTTACCCTGGAAGGAACCTCCGGCTACAAGGCCTCCTACCCCGGCGGCATCGAGCTCACCATGAATGTGGAGGGCTCCAAAATTACCGGGACGTACTCCGGCCCCACGCAGGATGCGCACGGATTGCGATTCCGCCTGCACATCCCCATCCAGCTAAAGCAGGGCGGCAGGTACGCGTTTGGCGAAGGCACCAACACCACGTACGCGCCCTTTCCGCTGGAGTACAAGATTAAGCAGCTGCATGGCGCTCGCGGTAAGGAGTTCCGGTTCAAGGATGCGCTGGGCAAAGGTCTGGCCATCCAGACTCCCGTGGCTTACCAGGAGTTGCAGGATAACCGCGCCTACAACTGGCAGGTCTACGCCTACATCTTCAACTTCGCCTTCCGCGAAAATGCCGGTAAAGACAGCTTTGAAATAGAATGCCGCGTCTTTACGAACGAAAGCGAGGCGACTTCTGCCGCCCCAGCCACTGCACCGCGAAAGTTTATCGCGGATCGCTTCGGCCAGTCGGTCCTTAAGGATTTTTCCGACAAAGTGACGCACGAAGACCAGTTGAAAGCGGATATTCCCCGACAAAAAGCCTACCTGGAAAGTCTTTCCAGTCCCACTCTCGATTCCTACGGCGGCCTGCCGGACAGTGGCAAACAGTATGGCCTGAAACAGACCGGCTACTTCCACATCGAAAAGCTGAAGGATCGCCATGTGATGGTCGATCCCGAAGGCAACCTTTTCTACTCCCTGGGCGTGTGCAGTCTGGCCGTCTACCAGACTGATACGCTGGTGAAGGGCCGCGAAAACGTTTACGAGTGGCTGCCCCCCTCCGCTGCCGGCGGCGAGTTCTCCAAAGCCTGGTCCGCCAACGGAACGGTTTTCTCGTTTTACGTGGCCAACTGGATGCGGAAGAACGGCGTCCCCTTCGACATGGAAGTGTGGATGAAAGAGCAGATCTATCGCCTGCGCAAGTGGGGCTTCAACACGGGCGGTATTGGCACGGCTGTTACGGAAACCGGCAAAGCGGCCCATTACCCCATCACCCTTGGCTTGCCCCTGTACAAGTGGAACGCCCCCGGAATCACGCCCATGCAGGGTATCGACCGCACGTACGATCCATTTGCCGACGGCACAGAAGAAGCGATGGATAAGGCATTTGCGGAGAAAATCGCGCAGGAGGCAGGCAATCCCAACATCATCGGCTACTTCATCGAGAACGAAGTGCTGCACGAGAACATCGGTCGCGTCGTTCCAGCGCAGAAAGGCAACTCCCCGTCCAAGCGCCGCCTGGTGCAGATGCTTCAGGAGAAATACAAGCAGATCTCCGCCTTCAACGCCGCGTGGAAACCCAAGACTGCGTTCGCCTCGTTCGATGAACTGAACGACGCGGGGCTGCTCCCCCTCACGCCTGAGTCCGCGGCCGATCTGCGCGCTTTCCAGGAGCTGTTTCTGGAGACCCATTTCAGCCGTGTGCACCGGCTGTTTCGCAAGCACGACACGAACCACCTTCTGCTCGGCAGCCGCTGGCAGCCAGGCACCGCCAATCACCAGGAGATCGTGCGGATCGCCTCCAAATACACCGATGTGGTGAGCTTCAACTACTACACGTACGCCATCGAGCCGGCCTTTCTGAAACTCGTGCATGAGAGGAGCAGCCACAAGGCGATGCTGATGAGTGAGTGGAACTACACGACCGGCGACCAGGGCCTGAGCGGCGGCAAAGAGGTGGCCACCCAACGCGAGCGCGGCATGGCATATCGCAACTATGTCGAAAATACCGCCATACTGCCGTTTATCGTGGGCAGCCAGTGGTTTACTTACCCCGACCAGCCGCTTACCGGCCGCTCCTTCGAAGGCTTTAACGGTGAGGGCGGCAACACCGGGCTGATCAATGTCGCAGACCGCTTTTACACCGATTTCATTACGGAGGCGAAAAAGACGAATGACGAGATCTACCAGGTCGTGCTGGGGCTGCGACCACCCTTCCAGTTCCAGGATCCGCGGTTTGCCGCACGCGCCGGCTCCGCTCCCAAAATGCTCTCCATCCCCCGCGCCTTGCCCGCCATGAAGCTGGACGGCACGTCCCAAAACTGGCCCGGACGCCCCCCGGAACGCATTTCCCCCGGCAACCTTACCCAGGGCACACCCGATCCGGAGTTCAGCACAAGTTTCCGGCTGTGCTGGGACGACGCCAACCTGTATATCCTGGCCGAAGTAAAGGACAAGACTCCCATGCTTAACCAGCTGAGCGAGAAAGATATGTGGAGAGGAGACTGCGTGGAACTCTTCATCGGCGAGGAAAAACCGGGAGAAACCGGCCCGCTGCTCCCCTCCGACCGCCACATCCTGATAAGCGCCGCAGAAGAACCGAAAGCGTTTGCCGCCAATCAGGCCACGCAACCTCTGGGCATCCGCATCGTCACCGCCAAAAACCTGTCCGGCGACGGCTACGTCATCGAAGCCGCCCTGCCCTGGACAGATCTCGGAATCAAACCCGAGCCCGGCAAAGAACTGCTCTTTAATCTCGGCATCGACAACAGCGACGACGGATCCCAACGCACCCGCCAGTGGATGTGGGACGGTACCGAACGCGCATCCAAAGATCGCGGAGTCTGGGGCCGCGCTAAATTACAGATGAACTGAGCTAAGTTATCCCGCCTAAGCGACGCTGATAATGCCCAGTCCCAGGTTCTCCGTCGTCGTGGACTATGTGGACACAAGAAAGATTGCGGAAGTGATGGGGTGCAGCCGGGCCAGCGTGCAGATTTGGCTGCAGGAGATCTTCGGCATCATCCTGTCCGTAGAGGCGGTC
>JBGGNE010000161.1:0-5369 GCA_041287705.1 Methylacidiphilales bacterium
TGCGTTTTTCGCATAACGCCAATCCTAAAGCAGCATTATTCGGCGGAGGTGGGAAGGGTTAGGCTTTTACACATGAAACAAAGCGGTTGGCCCAAAGGCGCCGCCCACAAGTGTCTCTCTCTCGCTCCCTACTCACTACTCACATGAAATTCCTGCACTCTATCTTTAAAACCGATACGGACTATTCGACTCTTCTGACCCGCCTGTTGCTTGGCGCAGTATTCTTCCCGCACGGAGCGCAGAAGGTGCTGGGTTGGTTCGGCGGCTATGGATTCTCCGGTACAATGGGCTTTTTTACCGGAACCATGGGCATTCCGGCGATCTTTGCCTTCCTGGCAATTGCGGCGGAATTCGCCGGAGCAATCGCTCTTGTGCTGGGCTTCTTTACTCGAATCAGCGCTCTGGGCATTGCCTCGATTATGGCAGTGGCGATCGCCATGGTGCACGGTCAGCACGGGTTCTTTATGAACTGGTACGGCAATCAGAAAGGCGAGGGCTATGAGTATCATTTGCTCGCACTGACTCTGGCCGTGGTGCTGATGATGCGCGGCGGCGGTAAGTGGTCCGTGGATGGCGCGATTGCGAAAGCTCTGGAAAAGAGCGCCGATGGCCAGCCGGAAATCGCCATCCAACCCGTACCCGCTTACGCGACTGCCCGCAGCAACCGGTAACGAACGCTACGATACAGCGAAAGCCGCACCACGCGTGCAGGGTGCAGCCAACAGGCCTCTTTACAGGGACATTAGGCGTACCTGATCCGGCCAGCGTCCCTTGCTTTCCTTCAATCCTGATTCCTCAACTCTCACTGTCCTCCATTATATGAAAATCCATGGTCTCCATCATGTTACGGCGATTGCCGGCGATGCTCAGCGCAATCTTGATTTCTACACGGGTGTGCTCGGACTTCGACTGGTGAAGAATACCGTGAACTTCGATGATCCCGGCAGTTACCATTTCTACTTTGGTGATGCCCTGGGAACGCCCGGCTCCATCCTGACGTTCTTTGCCTGGCCCGGCGCCAAACGCGGGGTTCGCGGCAGCGGCGAGGTGGAAGCAACGGCGTACGCGATTCCCGAGCACAGTGTCAGCTATTGGCTGGAAAGACTGAAGAGATATCGAGTGCACGCGGATACGGTTTCGTCCCGCTTTGGTCAGCAGGTGCTGCGCTTTTCGGATCCTGATGGAATGGTGATTGAGCTGGTTGCCTCCCGACAGCCACATGAGACCGGCCATCAGGATTATCAGTCGGCCATCGCCGGCATCCCGCCATGGTCGGACAATCCAGTGCCTGCGGAGCATGAGATTCGCAGCTTTTACGGAGTAACCGCCAATATCGCCCAGCCCGAAATGACATCGCTTGTCCTTACGGAAGTACTTGGCTACACGCTGGTTGGTCAGGAAGGTGACCGCACTCGCTACGTTGCTCCCGGTACGGACGGTCTGCCCGGACATCCATTCGATGTACTGGCGACCCCAAAGCTGGCCCGGGGAAGGCAGTCGGCCGGTACGGTTCACCATGTGGCCATGCGTGTTAAGGATGACGCCGAGCAGGTGGCCTGGCTGGAAAAGCTGCAGGCTCTGGGCTTCCGCACCAGTCCGGTTATGGATCGCGTCTACTTCCACAGCATCTACTTCCGTGAACCGGGCGGCATCCTGTTTGAGCTGGCGACCAATCCGCCCGGCTTTACGCACGACGAAAAGCTGGAAGACCTGGGCACAAGCCTGCGTCTGCCCGCCAATCTGGAACGCTCACGTTCCCAGATTGAGCAATATCTGCCGAAACTGACCTTGCCGGGTCGTCAGGTACTGGTCGGTCAATAAGCTCAGTGATTCAGAGACATACTATGTCCCTTATTTGTAATTTCATATAGGGACGTAGCATGTCTCTTATCTGCAAGAATGCGCTTTAGAACAGATTTCAACTGGATCCAAAATCATGAATACCAACATACTGCCTACGCTCGTGACATCGCACGGTTTTCGCCATGCGTACCAGACGGGCAGTTCTTCCCGCACACTGCTCATGCTGCATGGCACCGGCGGTACGGAGCTCGATTTACTGCCGCTGGGTCGCTCGCTTGCTTCAGATGCCGCGCTATTAAGTCCGCGCGGTAAGATTCTGGAGCAAGGAATGCCCCGCTTTTTCAGGCGCATGGCGGAAGGCGTCTTCGACGAGGAAGATTTGATCTATCGCACACACGAGCTTGCCGATTTCATCGTCGGGGCTGCGGCGGAGTACGGACTGGATGCCGGCAAAGTATACGCGGTTGGTTATTCCAACGGTGCCAATATAGCTGGCGCGCTCCTGCTGCTGCGTCCGGAAGTTCTTGCCGGGGCGGCGCTCATACGTCCCATGGTGCCACTGGTGCCGGATACGCTGCCGGATCTAAAGGGTAAACCTGTGCTTCTGGCTGCCGCCCATCAGGATTCCATTGTGCCGGGGGAGAATACCCGCCGCCTCGCTGCTTTGCTGAAAAGCGCGGGCGCGGAGGTGACTGTGCGTTTTGAAAATGCAGGGCACAATCTCACCACCTATACAGTAGAGACAACACGACGCTGGCTGGCGGAAAGGCGATGATGTTGAACATCTTAGGCTAGGCTGTGTTCATGAATCATACTTAAGGTAAGGCACTTCCGACGCACCGAGGCGACCATGCCATAGTCCCGTTGCATAGGGACCAGAGCCGGAATTCCCCCGGTGTGCGAGTGAGGAAGTTCTTTATGTTAAGCGGCAAATAAGGTATGGGAAAGTAACCCTCATTTACTCTTTATGCCACGCCCGCTCATCAACGAACTCAAACCGTTTCTTCCGTCTAAAGACGTCGCGGTCTCCCGCCAGTTTTACCTGGATTTCGGATTCGACATCACATGGGAAGCGCCGGACGGCAAGATGGTGGCATTTGAGGCGGGGACCAAGCGTTTCCTGGTCCAGAACGCCTGGCTGGCACAACCTGCGGGCGATTTTATCATGCACATGCTGGTGCCCGACGTTGACGCCTGGTACGAGCACCTCTGCAGCCAGGGCCTGAAGGAGAAATACGGCACTCTGCTCAATCCTCCCCAGGACCGTCCCTGGGGTCTGCGCGATTTCTTTTTTACTGACCCCAGTGGAGTCCTGTGGCGCATCGCCGGGCAGCCGCAATAGTCTCAGACATACTTCTGGACTATCGCATGGCGCACCTTCGGTGCTTCGGACTCGCCCGATCTCAGGTCTGACTCGTCAACGCCCCACACGCCACGCCAGTTGGTGGCGTCTGCGCAGTCTGCAAGAATAAATGTTGTGGTGTATAGCGATATGGCTAAAATTATACAAAGGAACGTCAACCGGCATGGGTTTGTGCCGAAAATGTAGCCGTAAAGTTGGGAGTAATGAGCGGCATTGTCGCTCTATTATCTTCTAAGTTACCTGTTTTTCGCTCTGAAAATCGTGTGTCACCGCGTTGTCACGCTTTTTCCATTGCGTTCAGCTTACGCTTCCTCTAGCCTCTTCCACTCGCCCGGGCTTCAAACCTTCCCGGTGCCATTCCCCCCTCCCCATGGACAAGATTCGCAATATTGCCATCATCGCACACGTCGATCACGGCAAAACAACATTAGTGGACCAGCTTCTGCGCCAGTCCGGAACCTTCCGTAGCAACCAAGTTGTGGCCGAGCGCGTCATGGACTCCATGGACCTGGAAAAGGAGAAGGGCATCACGATCAAGGCGAAGAATGCAGCGTTCGAGTACAAGGATTACCACGTTAACATCGTAGACACCCCAGGCCACGCCGATTTCGGCGGCGAAGTGGAGCGTATCCTGAAGATGATCGACGGCGTTCTGCTGGTTGTCGACGCATTCGACGGTCCCCAGGCGCAGACCAAGTTCGTGCTCCGCAAGGCGCTGGAAGTCGGCGCAAAGCCGATCGTTGTCATCAACAAGATTGACCGCGAAAACGCCCGCCCTCACAAGGTGCTGGACATGATTTTCGAGCTCTTCCTCGAGTTGAAAGCAACCGATGAACAGCTGGATTTCACCACCATCTACGCCTCCGCCAAGCAGGGCTTTGCCGTTACGGACTGGAAAGGCGAAGTTACGCAGGAGTGTCGCGACGCAGGTATGACCGCTATTTACGAAGCGGTTATCAAGCACATCCCCGCCCCTGTCTGCGATCCCAGCAAGTATTTCGAAATGCTGGTGACCAATCTGGACTATAGCGATTACCTCGGTCGTATTGCCTACGGCAAGATCTACGGCGGCACGGTAAATGTCGGCGACAAGGTAGTTGCCCTGCACAAGGACGGCACGAAGCATAAAGCAGCCGTTACGGCGCTCTTCTCGCACCAGGGCCTGCAGAAAGTGCAGATCCAGCAGTCCAGCGCAGGTGATATCGTTGGTCTGGCCGGCTTCGAAGAAATCTACATCGGCGAAACAATCACCGATCAGGAAGATCGCCCCGCGATTCCGTTTGTCGACATCGATCCCCCCACGATCAAGATGCAGTTCCTGGTCAATGACTCCCCTCTCGCAGGCCGCGAAGGTAAGTTCCTGACCGCGCGCCACATCCGCGATCGTCTGGTCCGCGAAACCCGTCTGAACGTCAGCATCCAGTTTGTGGATACCGACATGGCCGGCGTGTTCGAGGTCAGCGCCCGCGGCGAAATGCAGATCGCCATTCTGGTGGAGCAGATGCGCCGCGAAGGCTTCGAGATCATGGTCTCCCGCCCCGAGGTTATCTACAAGCGCGACAGCAACGGCAACGTGCTGGAGCCTTTCGAAACGCTGTACGTTGAAGTGCCGAATGACAAGCAGGGCGACGTTCTGCAGAATCTGGCCGCCCGTAAAGCGGTGGTATCAAACATGGTGTACCACACCACCACGATGTCCATCGAAGCGGTTATCCCTACCCGCGGTTTGATCGGTTTTGAAACTGATCTCGTCAACATGACGCGCGGTGAAGGTATTATGAGCCACCTGTTCAAGGAATACGGCCCGAAGGCCGGCGAAATCATCACCCGCAGCAGCGGCGTTCTGATCTCCATGGAAACAGGCGAAGCCACTGCGTTCGCGCTGAACAACATCCAGGAACGCGGTCGTCTGTTCCTGAGCCCCGGCCAGCAGATTTATGAAGGAATGATCGTCGGCGAAAATTCTCGCCCTGATGATATGGCCGTCAATCCCTGCAAGGCCAAGCACCTCACCAACATGCGTTCGCAGGGTGATGGCAAAGGCATTCAGCTGGATGCCCCGATGAAGCTGACGCTGGAGCGCGCTCTGGAATACATCGCCCCCGATGAATTCGTGGAAGCCACTCCGCTGAGCCTCCGCCTCCGCAAGCGCATTCTCGACGAGAACAAGCGCCGCCGCGTAGCCAAATCCATCGGCGACTAA
>JBGGNE010000162.1:0-12083 GCA_041287705.1 Methylacidiphilales bacterium
CCCAACAGAAATCGCGGCGAATATAAGACCACTTCAGTCCAGTGGGGATTCTGTCAGTGCGCAGTTGTCCGCAAAACATGGAAACCTATTCTCTGAGCATCGCCGGACGGAAGTGTTTGCCGCGCTGGAAGCTTTTGCGGATGAGTACATCACCTGTCTCCTCTCACTGAACGCCGACATGGATGTTGGTCTGAACGATCTGCACATGCACATGCTCTTCGGCGCTCTCTGCTCTCTTGCCGAGCTGCAGGCAGTGCCGTCCAGCCGCATCACGGGTTGCGATCTGCGCCTTGTTCTGGATCGCCGCCCGTTTATCTGATGTGCGTAAACTGCGGAGCCTCGGCCGTGTTGGAAAGCTGCTGAACCATCGCGTTGCCGCGCTCCATAGCGGTGCGCATCTGGGGATAGCGGATCTCGCGATAGCCACGCGCTTCTTCAGGCAGGCGCAGAATCGCAAGCCAGCTGGCGTAAGATGCTGTGTCGGTGGGGGCGAAGGAATCGGCGATGCCGTAGTACCAGTCGCGAAAAGCGCGCTCTTCCGAATGCCAGCCGGGCAGAAGGCGGCGCAGAAACTTGGCGTGGCGCATCAACTTTAGCATCCAGGGACGTGAGCGCACGGCAAAGCGGAATTTGGTCTTGCCAAAGCTGAATTCCGGGCGGTTCAGGTGATGATAGACCGCTTTATCGCCCAGCTCCGGATTGATCTTGTAACGCTCGCGATCGCGGGCGTACTTCTCCTCGCTGGTCAGCAGGTAAGCGACATACGGCTCATCCTTGATGGCCGTGACGCGGTGCAGATTCCACAGCGCGGCGCGGGTTGCCGCGTAGTCCGCCGAGGCCCAGTCTTTGCGGTAAATGCGAAGCACGCGTTCCGTATAGTCGCGCGCCACGGTAATGTCCTCGTAGCGAATCAGATCGTAGATGCGTCCTGCCAGCAGAGCCTGATGCCGTGCATCCAGCTGTACTTCGGCCATCGTGGACGTCACCAGCTGCCAGTAATGGCGCGCCACTGTTTCGCCATTGCGCACTTCTTTCTTCAGCAGAGTGGATTTCTCGGCGACGACGCGGTGGTAATCGTCCTTCGTGGCCGTTGCGTCGTGACGTTCCTGCTCCAGCTTCACCGCATCCAGCACGATCTTGCGGCCCAGGCGAAACGCCTGCCAGTTTTCCGTGGCGGCGCTGCCCATGGTTTCCTGGATGCCGTACTCCAGGCTATCCAGCGAAAGCGGTAGAACGCCGCGCTGGTAGGCGACGCCCAGCATGATGACGTTGGTATAGATCTTGGTGCCAAAGATGCGCTCGGAAAGTTCGGATACATCTGCGGAGAAAAACTCCTCCGACCTGGTGTAACGCTTCACGGTTTTCTCAATGTCATCGATGCAGAAATCGTCCTTACCCAGCAGGCCGTAGATCGTCGGGGTCTTGGCGCGATTCAGAATTGCCGTGGTGCGCTCGGGACTTCCCACGCGTTGGTTGGACATGGGATCCAGGCCGCGCGCGGCTTCCAGAGGGTCCAGCCCAAGAATGAGATCCGACTTGCCGTAAGGAATCAGCGGCGAGGTGGCGGTAGAGCCAGGATGCCGGAAGGTGATTTGCGAATAGACACCGCCATTTCGGATCGCCAGGCCGTTCTTGTCGCAGAAATTCACCTCGTATCCTTCGCGATGTCCGGCGCGAACGAGCGTTGCCGTGCTGGTCGCAATGCCCATGCCGCCTACGCCGGCGAGATACGCATGCCATTCGGTATCAAAGCGTTTGGAGGGCGGTTCCGGCAGTTCGGCGTTCTGGATTTCCGCCAGACGCGAGAACGGCTTTTTGCTGCGGATCACCGTGATTTGCTCGAAGGACGGGCAGGCGTGAATCTTCGTGCACGCCGTGTCGGAGACGCACCAGGAGAGGTCCGTCTGGATCTTGCGCCCGAAATCAGTATCCGTAAATGTGAGGCCGGGGCAGCCTGTGGCGCGCGTGCACTCCAGGCAGGTTTCGCACACGTCCGGCGTGATGTTGATGAACGTTTTGGATTTAACGAAGCCGTTCTTGCGGACTTCGGCCCGCTCCGCACGGTTGCGGCGGCGGTGGAAAGTGATACCGCACTCTTTATCCGCCACGATCACCTTCACGCCGCTCTTCAGAATTGTCTCTTCCAGCAACTCGCGGTACTGCTCGCGCTGCTCGGGATTCGTGCGGACGACTTCGATTGGATGCTGCTCCAGAATGGCTTCGACGACTTTGTCGATATTCTGGACAAAAGTGGTGTTTCCCATCAGATCACTCTCGATGCCTGGAGTGTGCTGATGGCCCGTCATTGCGGTCGTCTTATTGTCCAGGATGATGTAGGTGATATCCTGGTTGTTCTTGGCCGAATTGGAGACGGCGACCGAACCCGAGTGGAAGAACGTCGAGTCGCCCATAAAGACGACCTGCTTATTGGTGATAAACGGGTCGATGCCGAGGCCCGTGGCACCCCCCAGGCCCATGCCGGAGTAGTTGTGCATCAACGGCTTATTGGGCTCGAACATCAGCATCGTGTAGCAGCCCGTGTCACCATGAAATAGCACGTCGACAGGCTCGCGCCGGTGCTTGGCGCGCATGAAGGCTTCGTCGCGGAAGTTCTTCTTCAGCTCCAGCAATACAGCGGCGGAATCGCGATGCGGGCACCCTGGGCAGAACGTGGGCGTGCGCGGAACAAGCTGGACTTCAAAGCGCGAGGTGACGGCCAGAAGTTCCTCCTCGGCCGCGATACGCGATGCGTTGATTGGAAATGGTGTCGGGCTTTCCTCGTGCAGCTTGCGAAGCAGCGGCGCGATATACTGGATGACCAGCGATGGATTAAGGCCGCGCGTGGAGGGGAACCCAGGCAGATCGAAAGGAAAGGTCTTGCCGTAGAGGGGAATATGCATCCGCCGCTCAGACAGGATCAGCGCGATCTGCTCTTCCAGAAAACCGCGCCGCTCTTCCACCACAATGATGGAATCCACATGCTCGGCCAGATCCAGAATGAGCTTGGGATCCAGCGGATAGGTGACGCCGAGCTTCAGGATCGGCAGCGCGTCCAGCATATCCAGTTCGCGCAGGGCGTGTTGGAGGTAAGTCGCGGCGACAGCCGAAGTGACGAAGCCGACCGGCCAGCGCTTTGGTTTTGCAGGCGCATGGCTGTTCATCGGGATGACGGAGCGCAGCGTGCGTACCGGCTCCGCGCCAGCCGGGGCAGGGGAGGACGGGAGCGACAGGCGGTTGACGCCGTGGGCGGCCGCGCTCTTCCACAGGCGCTCGTAGCGCGAGGGCAGATCCTGCTCACGTCGCCAGGTGCGCGGGGGCAGCAGAACGCGCTTTTCGAAGTCGACTTTGTCCGTATCCAGACCGAATTTATTGTGCGTATTGACCCGCGGAAAATGATTGCGCCGCACCGTGACGGAGCCGCCGCCATCCGCCTGGGGCGTAGTGACCAGGAAGCCGATGTAGAGCTCCGACTCACGCGAAAGCTTAAGACCGATATCTACCCAGTCCTTTAGCTCCTGGTTGGTGGCGGGCTCCAGCACCGGCATGTAGAGATGCTTGCACAGAAAGCGCGAATCGGCCGGCACTTGAGTCGAGTCGCTCCAGGGATCATCGCCGCAAATGACAAGCACGCCGCCGTCCGGGTGGGCGCCGGCCAGATTGCCGATCGCCAGCGCGTCAGCCGCCACGTGCACGCCGACGCTTTTCATTGCGGTAACGGCGCGCAGCCCAGACATTTGCGAGCCGTTTACCATGGCTGCGGAAAGCGCTTCGTTGTTTGCTATGGCCGCGTGAATGCCGTACTTGCGCGGTATCTCCTGAATCGATTCAATACAATCGAAAAAGCCGCTGATAGGCGAGCCGGGATAGCCGGTCCAGAGATGCGTGCCGCCTTCGGTTTCCAGCAGGCCTTTGACAATCAGTTCGTTGCCTAGAAATACTTCCTGCCCTTCTTCCTTAAGAAAGCGTGGATCGACTTTCATTCGTGGGATAGTGGGTTTTGGCGTTGGCTGTCCGCGGTAAAGAGTGCAGAAGGAGGGGACGGCGGCAGGCAGGGCGAGACGCGCATAGAGTAGGGGAGGTAAGCGCGACTGGTCAAGGCTTCGGTTAACGCCGGCGCATTTAACTTGCGCGGTGTGCTAAGGTGGAGGAATTCAAGCCTGCGGAATGCGGGCGGTCGATGCGATAACTATGAATCTCTTCTCCTCCCATGGCCAGAACGACGGCGAGTCCGGAATGTTTGATCAGAGGGAAAACCGCGCCGCACTCCAGGCCCGGGTGAAGACCTGGGTGCGCGAGGTGCTGAATCTGGACGATTCCGTCGGCATCACGGTTAATGAGTTGCGTTGCCCCGAGCCCGACTGCCCGGATCTGGAGACGGTGATAGGCGTGCTGTTAACAGAGCCCCGGCGCATTAATAAGTACAAAGTGACGAAGGCGCTGCAAGATATGACGAGGGAAGATGTTGCGTCTGCGTGCGCGAGCGGGACATAGCGGGCACAGTTTAACTCCAGAAGGAGCGGATTCGATCCCACAGACTGGGCGGCCCTGACTCCGGCTCTTCCCCGGGCGGCGGGCAAGGCATGGAGGCCTGGCGCGAGAGGGCAAGCGGCAGAAACCTGCCACCTTCGATGCTCTTGCCCTCACGAAACATGGAATTAATCACAGTGTACATGCCGGATCCGGTCATGACTTTATGCATGTCCTCCAGCGTTGCGCCGTTCTCCATATCTTCCAGTGCACACTCCAGGGCTACCACCCACACGTGTTCCATCGCAAGAGGGCAATGATGCGTGGCGCTCCCGTCAGAAGTCTGGCGGTGGAAGCGATCGTCCCAGGCTGCCACCTTAAAGGCCGGCTTCGAGAAGCAGGCGCGCGTGTAGGCCTCGCGCACAAACTCGTTCAGACGCGCATGAAGATCCTTGTCACCATTCACCTCGCTGAAAATGGCTGCATGAAAGGCATCATGATCCATTTCCTCGTAAGGCAGGCGCAGAAGCTCAACAAATTTACGGACATGCTTCTTCAAGATCGCATGCTCTTCCTCATGTGTCATAAGTAGTGATAAACCTAAAGTTGTACGGCATAAACGAAAGCTAAAACAACGTGGACAGAGACTTTAATATAGCACTCTTATGCGTTTGGGTGAGGGCTGATATTAATATTTGGAGGTCAATGTTTTGTGGTGGTTTTTACTCTTTTCAAAATAAATGCTGCAAAATCCGCAGTTTGGTCTAAACTTATTGATATGTCTGCCACTGCATTCCGTCTCATTCCAACTCAACGATGCTTTTGGCCTGGCTCGATCGCATGGGGCCTGTGGGCTGTCGTCCTGCTTTATGCCGGCTTGCTGACCTCATTCGCCGCTCCGGATTCCTCGGAATCCGCACAGGCATCGTCGACTGTGCCCGTTGGCAAGCAGCTCGTCGTGGCTGTTGCGATTGACTCCAATACCAACAACGGCGTGCTGCGCCTCTTTACCCGCACGGAAAAGGGGTGGCGGGCGGATTCGGAGCCGATTGACTGTCTCTTCGGCAAAAACGGAATGGCCTGGGGACGTGGGCTGAACCCTGCGGAACCCGGGCTACAGAAGCAGGAGAAAGACGGACGCACTCCTACGGGGCGATTCCGCATCGGTAAGGCGCTGGGTCAGGAAGACGCGTTGCCCGCAGGCAACCAGGGCTGGCCCTACACGCGGGTAACGGAGCGCGATGCCTGGGTGGATGACCCGAATCTGCCGCACTATAACCAGCACGTAAAATTGAAGCCGGGCGAGGAAGTTCCGCCGTGGTTTGAGAAGCAGCGGATGAAGCCGAACGACTTTGCCTATCACTGGCTGCTGGTTATCGAGCATAATACCAGCGACATCGTGGCCGGTGCGGGCAGTGCCATCTTCTTCCACATACGCCGCGGCGAGACGAAGCCCACCGCCGGGTGCACCACCATGGCGCGTCCCAATCTCGAGCGCCTGCTCATATGGTTGCGCCCCGAGGGAAAGCCCGAACTGGTGCAGCTCCCCAAGGCCGAGTACCAGCGCTTGTGGAAGAGCTGGAATCTCCCATCCCCCGCAGCAGTCTGGGGCGGCACGCGTATTGAGACAAAGCCGAAGTCGGAAGCCAAAGAGACCAAGGATGCCGATGCCGCTCCGGCTAAGCCGAAGACAAAGAAGGCTGCCTGATCTTTCTGCGGCCCATGAACAGGTGGTAGAAAGGCCTATTTAATCAGCTCCACATCCGCAAAGAAGATTTCCCCTTTCAGCTCGCCTCCCAGTTCCGACGCGCCTTTCTTCGTTGCGCCAAAGTTGATGAAAAGGGCGGGGGCGTCGAAGGTCTGGTTGGCGTCGCCGCCGAACTTTTCCTGGGGTTTTTTCAGGTCGATGAGGAACGTTTCCCACTCGCCCGGCTTGGTGTAGTTGGTCTTGATCTGATAGCATTCTTTGCCGGAATCTATCACGCGGATCATGATCTTGGTCTTCGTATTTGCCTTGGCTTTGAAGCGGATTTCCGTGAACTCCTCGCCGCTGAGAGAGCGCGCGGCCAGCACGTAGCCCCCGCCGGCGGTAAAGTCGAACGTCAGCTTGCCCGTGTGCTTTCCGTCTTCGTCCGCCAGCACAAAGCCGCCCGTGGCGCCTTTGAATTCCATGCCGTTGTTGAATTTCCAGGAAGAGCCAGGCTCGAACCACTCGGCGGCCCTGGCGTCTTCAGCCTGGACTCCCTCCAGAGTGGCAAGCGTGAGCAGGCCGGCTGCTGCAAAAGTCTGTGCGGCAATACGATAACGACGAAAGGGAAGAGTAAAAACGTTCACGATGGGGTATTCAGATTTGCTATTCCCAAAGCTGCAATAGTTTTAACATATTTGCGACTGGATTGCCTTGCCAGAATTACATTATTAATTATCCTTTGGAGACTTGCAGAGAAAGCAAGCAGCGCCGCTCAAGGATATGGCTGACCGGGCAAGGTCGTTCAGGCCCAGGGTACGGCGCGGTTGGCTTACTGTATAAATTTTTCAATTGCAGATACATATGGAATCCTCACCGCTGCATTCGCAGTCGCCGCTGTACCGCTGGGCCAGCCTGCGGACCGAGTTATTGTGGATATATGAAGGACCTGTCGCTCCGGAGTCGCGAAAGATTCTGGCCGACCACAGCATGGGCTACTGGGTGTGGCTGGTGCGCCGCGGCAAGGTGCAGGTGGAGATGGACGGCCGGAAATGGCACGCCTCCGCCGGGCAGTGGATGGTGTCGCCGCACGGCCCCGCTACGCAGGAGTTCAGCAATGACGCGCGCATTTTGTCCGTACACTTCCGCTGCCAGTGGCCCGCGGGGGATAACCTTTTCAGCGGTCGCGAGGCGATTGTATGGAATGCCAAGGATTTCCCGCGGCTGGAGCGCAGCGCGTTATCGCTATGCCGGCTGGTGCATCGCCACTTTCCCAAGATCAAGCTGACGCTGAGCGAAAAGGCGATCGAGTTCCCTATCTTCCTGCGTTTTGAGCAGCGGCTGTTGCAGTGGCTTATCGATTTTCATGACGCCATGGCGGAATCCGGTCGCTCTCTGGCGCAGGCTGGTGACTGTGACGATCGTCTGCTGCGCGCCGCGCACTGTCTGCACGAGAGCCCGCTCGAGGACCCGTTCCCCGCCGAGCGCCTGCAGCGCGAGACAGGCCTGGGCCGGGCTCATCTGGATCGTCTGTACTGGAAGGAATTTGGCGTAACCACGCGCGAGTACTGGGAGCGTCTGCGCCAGGAATCGGCCACGCGCAACCTTGAGTCTACCTCGCTTTCGGTGAAGGAGATCGGCTATCAGCTCGGCTTCAAGCAGGCATCGCACTTTACTAAATGGTTTTCGCAGCGCAGCGGGCTGACGCCGAAATCTTTTCGTGAGCAGGCGCCGAAGCAGCGCGTGGCGTAGCACGATTATCGACTGGATTGCGGAATACCGCTCTTGCTAAAAAAACTCAATGTCACACCCCGATAAAGTGCTAACGGTGCTTTGCGTGCCGGGCAAATGGAAGGATAACAGCGAGCTTCTCACCAGCATTGTGAAGCTGTCCGGCGGCTACATTTTTGCAGGGAAGATTTTGATGCATATCGAAAGCAAAACGTCGTTTGAGCTGGAGGTGTGCAATCCCGATTCGCGTATGCCGAGGGCCTTCGAGGCAGCCGGTCCGCACTGGCGCGACACGGAGGAGATGGCGCGCATAGCGGGGCATACCATGGTGCTCTATCTTGTGGGGCCGGGCGGCAGTCCGGAGCGTGCGGATGCTTTTATGAAAGCGGGCGCCGCCTTGCTTTACTCGGGAGGACTGGGCGTAAAGGTAGAGAGCACCGGTATAGCCTTCGCTCCGTCGGACTGGATCCGCATGGCGGAGGACAAGATATTCCGCGAAGGCACGAGGCATCGTGCGTTTGTTGTCTACGGAACCGGGGAGGATACATACTCGTGCGGAATGCACAATCTGGGGATGTGGGATGCCATAGTGGAGTCGCGCCACTCCGACGACCCCGTGGAGCTTCTTCGTGTCTTTACCCGCTACATCGCCACTGAGGGACCCGTATTCAAGGCCGGCCACACGTTTTCTGTCGGCGAGGACGCGCCGCGCTATCGACTAAGCGAGGAGGAGAATCAGCCGTGTGGGGATCACGAAATGTTTCGCAACCCCTTCGGCATGTGGCGCCTGAAGCCGGTATAAGACCATTTCCCGGCGTTAATTGCCCATATCGTGGGTCCAAGTAAAGTTGGACAGAACTTTCCCCATACACAAATCCAGGGTTGCCGGCACGAAGCGCGACAACCCTGGGATTGTTTTTTTTAACTATGACCTGACGATTTAATCCTGATTAGAAGCGAATCGTGACACCACTACGGCGGGGGCGGTTGTAGTTACGATAATAGTGTTTGCTACGGTAGTTGCCGCGATAGTGCGGACGACCATAATAGCGGTCGTGGCGGTGGCTACGGTAAGAGCCATGACCCACCGTGGCTTCGCTTGCAATTGCCGCCATACCGCCAGCGCTATAGATATCTGCCCTGGCCTGATTTGTGGGGATAACAGTAAATGCGATCAGAGCGAATAGAATGGATAATATTGCTTTCATACTTTCTATGACGATGGCCAAAGCCGATTGCTTCAATAGACTTTGTATTAAAATGTATCAGGCAGCATGACGCTGCTCCCATTTCGGGGGGATGTGAGAGTGCATCTTTTCCCTTGCTCCCACATCCTCAGCGACGGCACCGCAATCAGCTACAGAGTCCAACGTCACGCTGGTTGTCGCAATCGGATCACTTGAAGTGGAACTTTAGGCGATTTAAGGCGTGGCAAGACAGGCCCGTATATGCTGGTATGTTTAGCTTCTTATGAATCCACTGAAAGTCACGGTGTGGGGCGAAAACGTCCACGAACAGCAGTCGGAACTTATTCGCGGAATCTATCCGCGCGGCATGCACGAGTGCATTGCGGAGGGCCTGAACGAAGCGCCCGACATCCAGGCGACTACGGCAACCCTGCAGGAGCCCGAACACGGTCTGACCGTTGAGAAGCTGGCGGAAACGGAAGTGCTGACCTGGTGGGGCCACAAGGCTCACGGCGACGTATCCGACGCCATTGTGGAACGCGTGGCCAAGCGCGTGAACGAAGGCATGGGCCTCATTGTTCTGCACTCCGGCCACTACGCCAAGATCTTCAAGCGCCTGCTGGGCACAAGCTGCTCGCTGACATGGCGCGAGGTGGGCGAGAAAGAGCGCCTCTGGGTGTGTAATCCCGGCCACGCCATTGTGCAGGGCGTTGGCCCCTACTTCGAGCTGGAGCACGAGGAGATGTACGGCGAACCCTTCGGTATCCCCACGCCCGATGAGCAGATCTTCATCAGCTGGTTTGCGGGCGGCGAAGTTTTCCGCAGTGGTGCCACATGGCGTCGCGGCGCAGGCAAGATCTTCTATTTCCGTCCCGGCCACGAGACTTACCCCACGTATTATGATGCCAATGTGAAGCTGGTCATCAAGAATGCCGTCCGCTGGGCGCGTCCCGAAGGTCCCCGCTGGATAGATGGCGCCCCGAACATTCCGATCGACAAAGCACCGGAAAAGATCACGAAGTGGGAGCGCTAAGCCTGCAGAGATGAAACAAGGCCGAACTCAGTCAGAGCGCATCTGATTCTGATTTTGAGTCCGGTCTGTTGGTTCCCTTCTTATCCTGAGCGCCGTGTTACCTGTGCTCAGGATTCCCTTGCAGGATTTCAGCGTTGGATCAGGTCTGGTTTACGATTTTGCAGGCGAGGGCGTCCTCTCCGACGCCACTGCGGATGCGGGTTCGGATATGTCTGCCGTCACTTTTGACTTTGCGGCGGTTGCCGCGGTTCCTGGGCTTGCCTTGGTCGGCGGCGTGGTAATGTGCTTGCCAAAGAAGCGGCGCCACGTCAGGAAGATACCTGTGTAGACCAGGACGGCTGTAGCCAGCGCACCCAGGAAGGCGATGAACTGGCCAAAGAGCCCGAACGCCTCGCCGGTATGGCCGAAACGAGCCCAGCGGCGCAGCTTTTGCCCCGCATTCTGGCTGTCATACGGGGCCCATTTTTCAACGGCGGCCGTGCTTCGATTTAGCGTAAGAGTATCGGTGAGGTAGGGCTGTGTGCCGTTGCCACGGTCAATGGTGAACTCTGCATCGCCACGGGGGTTTGCGGAAAGCTGGAGCGAGATGAACTGCCACCCGGCGACCTGCTTCTTCGCAGCCGCCCACATTGCATTCTGTCCCGTTACGTTAATTTTGGGCGCTGGCCCGCCCGCTGCTTTGCCACCAGATGCACGGGCTTCGCCGCCACCGCCTTCTGCACGGGCCGTGCCTTCCCCGCGGGGAGCAGGCGCTGCGGGAGCAGATGTTGCGCTGCCACCTTCAGTCATCGCGCCCTCTGTGCGAGGTGCGCGGCCATCCGCAGTTGCGCCTTCGCCACGGTTACGGCGTCCACGAGGTTCTCCGCCTTCGCCGCCTTCAGCGCGAGGAGTACGCTGAGCTGGCGCACTCTGCCCTTGTCCTGGGCCGCCTGCACCGCCTGGTGCGCCGGCGCCGCGAGGTGCGGGCGGGGTATTGCCGGTAAGGGTATAGAGCAGATTGCCGGCCCAGGTATGGGCAATAACGGTGCCTGTGAGGGTGATAAAGAGAATGACGGGTAATGACCAGATACCCAAGACGTTATGCCAGTTCCAGTCGCGGGCTTTGCCTTTCAGGCTGGTATCGAAGGTAGTAATGGGCTTCAGCGCGCGCCACGTCCAGCGGCGAGGGATCCAAATAAAGACACCTGTCAATATGATAACAAGAAACATCAGAACTGCGATAGCGTTTACCCACTCGCCAACATCCTTATAGGAGATCGGATGTGGCTGTCCGGGAGGATGTACATCATCGGCAACGAAGATGTGAGTATTGGGAAGCGCAAACCATCGATGAAAGCTGATGAGAAAACGAAACACGCCGCGGGTGGTGTTGTCGCCCTCGCCCGTGATCTCCGCCGTGTAGGGATTCACATAAAGCTGGCCCTGACTGCCGCGGCCACCTGTATTGAATCGTGCGGCAAGTGCCGGATCCGAAAACATGGTGAGACCCGAAATGGGAAGATTCGGTTTTGCCTCCTGCACCTTTGCTATCAGCACTTCGGGCTCCAACTGCACTCCGCCCGCGGGCACGGTAACGTAGCGCTGGCCGGACTCCATCCACGCAATGATTTGCTTCTCAAAGGCGATCAGCGTTCCACTGACCGACATGCAAAAGATGAAGATGCCGCCCAATACGCCCAGGACAAGGTGAAGCCAGAAAAGAACTGTACGAATTTTTTGAAACATGACAAAGGTGCGGCTAATAGGGTGTGTGCGGGGTGCTGAGCTATAAAGTTTAAGGCTGTTTGTGTAAATGGCTCTCTGTGTTAAACACAGGAGAAAGACCTCTGTTGTGGTAGATTTTAAGAAATACTTACACTGGCATTAAAACATGAAATTGTATGTATAGGAGTAAGACCAATCGCAGACGTTAATTGGTACAAATCCTGGGTCGCTTTTGGGCGATAGCAGCGTTGCGCTTTCGGTCATGCATTATTCT